>JAPLTV010000007.1 GCA_026397955.1 Verrucomicrobiota bacterium
GGCGCCTTCGGCGGTGAGGATCGTGTGGTTGACGACCTTGCCATCGATGTAGACGTTGGGTTTGGCGACGGGGGTGACGTTTTTGAATTCCTGGGTATGTATTTGGTAAGGGGTGGGGTTGGGTGGGTAAAGGTGAAACGATGAAGAGGGACAGGGGTGGGGGTAGGGGTAGGGTAGATGGCTGAATCGATGACAGAGGACAGATGGCAGAGCGCTTGAACCTGCGCCTCTATCGAATTGGGTCGTGCCCTCGATTTGAGTTCCCAACCGCCACTCGCTGATACCCGTAATATTGGTAGGGATGGCTCTCCGAGCCGTCCGTTCACGAACGGTAAAACGGCGGGCTCGGAGAGCCCGCCCTACCCAAGGCAGTCGGGATTGTGTCACCCGTGGGCGGACGGAGTTTGGATGGTCGGTAAACTTGCCCGGCTCGACGCACGTGCCTCTGCGAACGGCGGCCATGGCAATGGCCGCCCTACCCCAAGACAGTAAGCCACAAAAAAGGACAGCACGTGGTGCTGTCCTTACCAATATTACCTAACCCAGGCCCTAGCCCTACTCAGATCAACTTCAGCGTCGGGACCGCTTCGCCCTTCTGGCGCTTGCGGATGGACTCGAGGTACTCGTCCTTGAACTTCGGGACGGCGGACTGCACGGGCCACGCGACGGCTTCGCCGTGGGCGCAGATCGTGCGGCCAGCCACCTGGTTCGCGATGTCGAGCAGCAGCGGGACGTCGGTCTCGAGGCCGCCGCCGGTCGTGATGCGCTTCGAGACGCGGGAGAGCCAGAGGGAACCTTCGCGGCAGGGCGTGCACTGGCCGCAGGTCTCGTGGGCGTAGAAGGCGTTGAGGTTGGAGAGCGCCTGGATCATCTCGACGGAGTCGTCGATGACGATGGTGCCGCCGGTCCCGAGGCCCGTGCCGCACGCGGCGATGCTGTTGGAATCGAGCGGGATGTCTTCGAGCGCCCAGTCGAACTCGGTGCCGTTGGCGAGCTTGCCCTTGAAGCGTTCACCGACCTTGAGGATCTTGGTGGAAGAACCGCCGGGGATGATCGCCTTGATCGTACGTCCGTCGAGCGGGCCGCCGCAAAGGTCGTAGAGCAGTTCACCGAAGGTGGCCTTGCCGGCTTCGATCTCGTAGAGACCCGGGCGCTTCACCAGGCCGCTGACGCCCCAGATGTGCGTACCGCTGTCGCCGGGGATGCCGATCTTGGCGAACTCCGCGCCGCCGAAGGCGAGCACGTGCTTCACCTGCGCCATCGTCTCCGCGTTGTTGACGATGGTCGGGCAGTTGTAGAGGCCGAGGACGGCCGGGAAATACGGGGGCTTGATGCGCGGGTAGCCGCGCTTGCCTTCGAGGGATTCGATCAGGCCGGTCTCTTCGCCGCAGACGTAGCAACCTCCGCCACGGTGGATGACAACTTCGCAGGAGTAGCCCGAGCCGAGGATGTTCTGGCCGAGGAAGCCCTTGGCCTTGGCTTCGGCGATCGCGCGCTCGAGGATCTTGGCGCCGTGGACGAACTCGCCGCGGATGTAGATGAAGGCCTGCTTGGCTTGGATAGCCCACGCGGTGATCGCGATGCCTTCCAGCATCTGGTGCGGGTCCTTGTAGATAATCTGACGGTCCTTGTAGGTGCCGGGCTCGGATTCGTCGGCGTTGACGACGAGGTAGGCGGGCTTGCCCGACTTACGGTCGAGGAACTTCCACTTCATGCCGGTCGGGAAGCCGGCGCCGCCGCGACCGCGCAGGCCGGAGGCTTCGACTTCCTTGCAGACTTCGTCGGGCTTGAGGGCGACGGCTTTCTTGAGGGCTTCGTAACCGCCGTTGCGCAGGTAGCAGTCGATATCGACCGTGTACCCCGGCTTGCGGAGGTTGGCGTAGATGAGAGGGCGTTCGACGGCGGGCATGTCGCTTAAGGTTGGGAGATTAACCGTTCCACTCGGGCGTGCCGGGGACGGGAGGGTTCTGGCCGTAGGACGGATCCTTGAGCGTGGCCTTGAGCTGGGCGGCGAACTTGCCGGCGTCCTCGGGCTTCACGTTCTCGTGCATCGAGGCGTCGACGTGGACGACCGGGCCGCAGCCGCAGTCGGCGATGCATTCGACGAACTCCAGGGTGAAGTCGCCGTCGGGCGAGGTCTCGCCGCGCTTGCAGTTCAAGGACTGCTCGAGGTTCTCCATCAGCGCGTAGGAACCGCGGAGGGCACAGGACAGCGTGCGACAGACGCGCACGTGGCGGCGGCCGATCGGCGACTGGCGGTACATCGGGTAGAATGTCACCACTTCGAGGACCTGCATCGGGGTCACGCCGACGAGCTCGGCGACCCAGGTCATGTCTTCTTGCGTGATGTAACCGCGGTCTTCCTGCACGAGGTGCAGGAGGGGCATCGTCGCGCTGCGCTTCTGCGGATACTGCGCGATGATGGCGGGAGCCTGGGCGAGCGTCTCAGGCTTGAGCGCGCGGGCGGGGGCGGAGGAAGAAGGAGATTCGTGCATGGGGTTTAGCGGTCGCATTCGCCCATGACGAAGTCGAGCGAACCGAGGATGGAAGCGACGTCGGTGAGGAAGTTGCCGGGGACGATGGCGGGAAGGATCGAAAGCGAGACGAAGCTCGGGCCGCGGATGCGGAGGCGGTAGGGGACGCCGCCGCCGTTGGAGACGACGTAGAAGCCGAGCGCGCCCTTCGGGTTCTCGGCCTCGAAGTAGACTTCGCCGGCCGGGATCTGCGGGCCTTCGGTGACCAGCATGAAGTTCTGGATGAGCTCTTCCATCTTCGTCATCACCTTCGCCTTGGGCGGGAGGAAGATCTTCTTCGCGTCTTCGGCATACCAGGCGCCGCCCGGCATCGTCTTCACGACCTGGCGGATGATGCGCACGGACTGGCGGAGTTCTTCCATGCGGACGAGGTAGCGGTCGAAGCAGTCGCCCTTCACGCCGACAGGGACGTCGAAGTCATACTGCTCGTAGCCCGAGTAGGGCTTGTCCTTGCGGAGGTCGAACGGCACGCCGGAAGCGCGGAGGTTCGGGCCGGTGAGGCCGTAGGCGAGGGCCATCTCCTTCGAGATCGTGGCGATGCCTTCGGTGCGTTCGAGGAAGATGCCGTTGCGGGTGAGGAGCTTGTCGACCTCGTCGATCGTGCGTTCGACGCCGTCGCAGAAGGCCGAGACCTTGGCGAGCCAGCCGTCCGGGATGTCGCGCGTCACGCCGCCGATGCGGGTGTAGCTCGTAGTGAAGCGGGCGCCGGTAAGTTCTTCGAAGAGCGTGTAGAGCTTCTCGCGCTCGTTGAAGGTGTACATGAACACCGTCCAGGCGCCGGTATCCATCGCGTAGACGCCGATGCCGAGGAGGTGGGACGAGATGCGGGCCATCTCGCAGGTGAGCACGCGGATCGCTTCGCAGCGGGCGGGGAGCTTGAGGCCGGCGAGCTTCTCGACGGCGATGGCGTAGGCGACGTTGTTGGCGAGCGGGGCGAGGTAATCCAGGCGGTCCGTGTACGGGACGAACTGGTTATACGTCATGTTCTCGGCGATCTTCTCGTCGCCGCGGTGCAGGTAGCCGATGACCGGGTCGCACTTCACGACCTTATCGCCGTCGAGCTCGAGGCTCAGGCGGAGCACGCCGTGCGTGGCCGGGTGGGACGGACCCATGTTCAGGGTCATGTTCTCTCCGCGCAGTTCTTCCGAACGGGCGGCGACGTCGCCGATGGAGATTTCCTTGGTGATCTTCACGTTAAATCAGGCTTTGGGTTTTTCCTCGGTCCAGGACTGGTCGAGCGCGGAAGGTTCGCCTTCGGAGAGCTTGCCGCCGTGCGAGACGAACGGGCCGCCCATCATCGGCGCGGGCTCGACCTTCTGGCCGGTGACTTCCGCGACGTCGGCGGCGGGGAAGGGGACTTCGATGCCGGCGAGAGGGAAGTCCTTGCGGAGCGGGTGATAGGGATACGAATCCCACATGAGGATACGGCGCGGGTCCGGGTGGCCTTCGAAGACGATGCCGAACATGTCGAACGCTTCGCGCTCGTGCCAGTTGGCGCCGGGATGCAGCGCAGAGACGCTCGGGACGCGGTCGTTGACGGCGTCGACGTGCAGGCGCACGTATTCCTTATGCGTCGTGCTGAGGAGATGGATCACGACGCCGAAGCGGACCGGGCGGCCTTGCAGCTCGAGGCCGCAGAGGTCGGCGAGCAGGTCGAAGCCCTGTTCGTCGCGCAGGGCGCTGACGACGGCGAGGAGGTCGGTGCCGGCGACGCGGAAGGTCGGCATGTCCTTGCCGGCGAGGTCCTGCGTGGCAGGGAAACGGGAGGTGAGCGCGGCGGCGTCCATGTCCGTGCTTAGCTGACGATCTTGGTTTCGACGGTGCGGCCGCGGAAGGTGCGGCGCAGCGAGCCGCCTTCCTGGCGGATCTTTTCCTGGAGCAGCATCATGCCGTCGAGGAGGGCCTCGGGGCGGGGCGGGCAACCGGAAATATAAATATCCACCGGGACGATATTATCGACGCCCTGCAACGTGGCGTAGGAACGATACATGCCGCCCGTGGAAGCGCAGGCGCCCATGGCGACGACCCACTTCGGTTCGGCCATCTGGTCGTAGATGCGGCGGACGACTTCGGCCATCTTGTAGGTGACCGTGCCGGCGACGATCATGCAGTCGGCCTGGCGGGGAGAGAAGCGCATGACCTCCATGCCGAAGCGGGAGATGTCGAAGCGGGAGCCGCCGGCGGCCATGAGCTCGATGGCGCAACAGGCGAGGCCCATCGGCATCGGCCAGACCGAGTTGCTGCGCACCCAGTTCACGACGGCATCGGCGCGGGTCACGATGACCTCGCCCTCCACTTTGCTGTTATAACCGAAATCGGATTTGACCATGGTCGTTGGCCGCAAGTTAGGCCAGCCCCCCATAGGGGCAAGCGGGAAGGGCTAAAAAGGGCGTTTTTATCGCTTCTAATCGGGGTCGGGTGCGCCGGCAGGGGTTCGGAGGTAACCTTGCAACTAAACCCCGATGGGATTGTTCTACTGGGATACCCCATGAAGAAGCTTTTCCTTTTGCTGGCTGCCGTGCTTTCGGCCGCAGCCTCCGCCCGCTCGCCCAATGTGGTGGTGATCTTCATTGATGATATGGGCTACGGAGACATCGGACCCTATGGGGCGACCAAGCAGCGCACCCCCCACCTCGATCGGATGGCCAAGGAGGGGATGAAGCTGACCAGCTTTTACGCCGCCCCGGTCTGCTCGGTTTCCCGCGCCCAGATGATGACCGGCTGCTATGGGGCCCGCGTCTCGGTCCCCGGGGTCTATTTCCCGGGCCAATCGGTGGGGCTTAATCCGTCAGAAGTGACTGTAGCCGAGAGACTTAAGGAAAAAGGCTACGCCACCCAGATGGTTGGCAAATGGCACCTAGGCGACCAGCCGGAATTCCTGCCTACCCGGCAGGGTTTCGACCACTATCTGGGCATCCCGTACTCCAACGACATGCTCAAGAAGAGCGCCGACACCAAGATCCCGGTCGTCCCCCTCCTGCGGGACGAAAAAATCGTCGAGCTGATGGATGGGGACGCCCAGACCCGCCTGGTCGAGATCTACACCAAGGAAGCCGTCGACTTCATTGGCCGCAACAAGGACAAGCCCTTCTATCTCTACTTCGCGCATAATGCCGTCCACACGCCGATCCACCCCGGCGCGGCCTTCGCCGGCAAATCCTCGAACGGCCGCTTCGGGGATTGGGTCGAGGAAGTTGACTGGAGTGTCGGTCAAGTGCTCGAGGCGCTGCGCTCGCAAGGTCTCGATAAGGACACCCTCGTGGTCTTCACCTCCGACAACGGCCCGTGGCTCGTGAAGGGCACCGATGGCGGCAGTGCTGGTCCGCTCCGCGGCGGCAAGGGCTCGACCTGGGAAGGCGGCGTCCGTGAGCCGACGATTGCGTGGTGGCCTGGGCATGTGCCCGCCGGTTCCGTCAACGACGCCGTCGCCGGTACGATCGACCTCCTGCCGACATTCGTCTCGCTCGCTGGCGGCACCGTGCCCGCGACGCCGGTCATCGACGGCCGCGACATCACATCGATCCTTCTCGGCCAGTCCAAGGACTCGGCGCGCGAAGCCCATTATTATTTCGCTGCCTACGATCTCCAGGCCGTCCGCCAGGGGCGATGGAAACTCGCGATCGCGCCTCAGTCGGAGGGTATGAATGCCAAAAAAGGTCCTAAACTGGCCGCTGGCCTGCGTCTTTACGACCTCGACGCCGAGATTGGCGAGCAGACAGACGTCGCCGCGCAGCATCCCGAAATCGTCGCGAAACTGAAGGCGCTCGCTGACAAGATGGCCGCTGAGATCGGCGGTAAAGAGCCGACTGCGCGTCGCCCTGCCGGCGAGGTGAAGGGCGCGAAGACGCTTTATCCGACGTTAGATTATATTCCGAATGAGCCGAAGAAGCCCGAAACCAAAGCGGCTGCGAAGAAGTCCGCCGCGAAGCCCGTCGCGCTCGCCCAGGCGAAATCTGGCGACACGATCGCCGCCGCCGCCGCGCCGCAGGTTGGCCAGAAGGCCTTCACCATTTCCGTCACCGTCGAGACCGCGCAACGCGATGCGGTGATCGTCGCGCAAGGCGGCCTCACCGGTCAGGCGCTCTACCTCAAAGGCGGTCGCGTCGCTTTCGCGGTCCGTCATGGCGCGGATGAGGTCGTCGAGATTCTTTCTCCGGCTGAGGTCAAAGGATCCTTCGCTGTGACCGCCAGCCTCGCCGCCGATGGCGCGATGAAGCTCGTCGTCGCCGGTCAGGAGGCCGTGACCGGCAAGGCCAAGGGCCTGCTGCCGCGTCAGCCCGCTGAGGATTTCTGCGTCGGGCATGACAACGGCAAACCCGTGGGCGTGTACGGTAAGCTCATCGCCTTGCAGGGCGCCGTCTCCGGCCTCAACGTCACGACCCCATGATTCGTCGTCTCTTCCTCCTGCTCGCCACGACCGCGCTCTTCGCCGCCGAGCCGAGCCGACCTTTCTTCGGAGCCCGCCCGGGCGCCTTGGAGAAGGCGAAGGCGGCCGCACCCAACGATGAGTCGGTCGCGAAGGCCCTGAAGAAGCTGATCACGGACGCCGACAAGGCCCTGGCCGTGGTCCCTCCCTCGGTGATGCAGAAGACGAAGGTCCCGCCCAGCGGCGACAAGCATGACTACATGAGTATCGCGCCGTATTACTGGCCTAATCCAGCGACCAAGGACGGGCTCCCCTATCAGCGTAAGGATGGCAAGGTGAACCCCGAGTCGCGCGAAGAAGCCGCCAACGACACCTTGCGTGCGCGCCTGGTCGGCACGACCGTCGAGACCTTGGCGCTGGGTTATTATTTCACCGGCGACGAGAAATATGCCGAGCATGCGGCCAAGGTGCTGCGCACCTGGTTCCTTGATTCGGCCACGAAGATGACACCGCACTTCCGTTTCGCTCAGGCCGTCCCTGGTGTGAACGACGGCCGCGGCACCGGCATCCTCGAGGCCCGCGGGCTCGCCGATGCCGCCGACGCCGCGATCCTGCTCGTGGGTTCCAAGCATTGGTCCGCCGCGGACCAGCAGGCGCTGCTCGCGTGGGGATCGGCCTATTTCGAATGGCTGACGACCAGCAAGAACGGCCAGGACGAGCATGCCGCGAAGAACAACCACGGCACCTGGTACGACGTGCAGGCGGTCAAGTGGGCCTTGTTGCTCGGTCGCATGGACAAGGCCAAGGAACTCTGCGTCGCCGCCGGCCCTGGCCGCATCGGCGTACAGATTGAACCGGACGGCAAGCAGCCGCTCGAACTCGCCCGCACGGCCTCATTCAGTTACTCTTGCTTCAATCTCCGCGCGTTGTCCGCTCTCGCCGGCCTTGGCGAGCACGTCGGCGTCGATCTCTGGCAGCACAAGACCAAGGATGGACGTTCCCTCGTCGTCGCCCTTGATTTCCTCGTGCCTTATCTTGGCAAGAATCCCAAGCTCTGGACGATGCAGCAGATCCACGAGAGCAACGAAGATGACGTGCTCCCGGTCCTACGGGCGGCGGCGCTCGCCACCGGCGATGACCGCTATGAGTCGCTGCTGAAGGAATATTCCGACCACCGCAGCAAGCGCCTGCAACTCCTCGCGCCGCGATGAAGGCCTGGGCGTCCGCTGTCTTGTTCGCCGCCGCCACGCTCGCGGCCGCCGATTCCCGGCCTCCGAACGTGCTTGTTATCTTGGCCGATGACCTCGGCTATTCCGACCTCGGTTGCTACGGCGGCGAGATCCCCACGCCGAACCTCGACCGCCTCGCGAAAACGGGTGCTCGTTTCGAGAAGTGCACTAACTCCGCGCGTTGTTGCCCCACGCGCGCATCGCTCATCACTGGCCTGCACCCGCACGAGGCGGGCATCGGCGACTTCGTCACCGCTAAGCCATCGCCCAAGCGCGGCCCGGCTTACACTGGCCATCTGCTCGATAATAATATCACCATCCCCGAGCTTCTGAAACTTTCCGGCTACAGCACATGGATGGTCGGCAAGTGGCACATGGGTTCGCCCGGACCGGTCCAGCGTGGCTTCGACGCTTATTACGGTTACAAGAACCTGCAGGCGCATTCCAATGATCAATGGGACCCGGCCGCCTACGGGCGCTTGCCCGCCGGCACGCCCGCCGAGCTGTCCTACGCGCCCGGCAAGTTCTACGTCACCGACGTCTTCACCGATTACGCCCTCGAGTTCCTGCGGCAGGCGCGTGCGACCAAGGACAAGCCTTGGTTCCTCTACCTCGCGCATTCCTCCCCGCACTTCCCCGTGCAGGCGCCCAAGGAGTCGATTGACCGGCACATGGCCACGTATCGCCGCGGCTGGGACGTCCTGCGCACCGAGCGCTTCGCGCGCATGAAGGCCCTTGGGCTCGTCTCCGCGGACGCCGTCTTGCCTCCGCTCTCGCTGGTCCCCGTCGAAGCTAATGACGCTATCGCCAACGGTTACTCGGGTAAGCCCAATCCAGCGTGGGACAGCCTGCCGGCGGATCGTCGCGAAGACCTTGCACGTCGCATGGCCACGTTCGCCGCGATGGTGGAGCACGTCGACCAAGGCGTCGGTCGTCTCCTCGCTGACCTCGAACAGCATGGCGAACTCGCGAATACCTTGATCGTATTCACCTCCGACAATGGCGCCTGCTATGAATGGGGTCCGTTCGGTTTCGACGGCGTCTCTCGCGCCGGTCGCACCGACCTACATGTGGGCGAGGCCTTGGCGGGCATGGGTCAAACTGGGACGCATTCTTCGTATGGCTCCGCCTGGGCCAACCTCGGCAACACGCCGCTCAACCTGTACAAGCATTTCTGCAACGAAGGCGGCATCAGCTCGCCGCTGATTGTCTCGTGGCCCGCGACCCTGAAGCCGTCGGCCGCCTGGATCCGTTCGCCGGCGCACGTGATGGATTTCCTTCCGACCATCGCCGCCGCCGCTGGCGCGACTTATCCGGCGGAGCGGGCGGGTAAGCCGATCTTACCGGCGTCTGGACGCTCTTTGCTGCCTGACCTGCGTGGCGAGCCGACGCCCGAGCGCGGCATTCCGACCGCCCATGAAGGCGCTCGCGGCTATCGCCTCGGCGATTGGAAAATCGTCTGGGGTAAGCGCCAGAGCGCACCCGTGACTTGGCAGTTGTTCGACCTTTCAAAGGACCCGTCCGAGCAGCATGACCTCGCCGCCCAGCGGCCAGAGAAGCTCAAGGAACTCGCGGACGCGTGGATGGCTTGGGCCCAGCGTTGCGGGGTCGACCTCGGATCCCGCTAAGCCTTAGCTACCTTAGCTCATTTCGCCCAGCCGACCAACGCGCAGGCGCGGAAGAATAGGTATCCCAGCGTGAGGGTAATCGGGATCGTGAGGACCCAGGCCCAGACGATGCGGCCGACGAGACCCCACTTCACCGCATCGAAGCGCTTGGTGGCGCCCACCCCCAGGATAGAGGTCGAAATCACGTGCGTCGTCGAAAGCGGAATGCCGAGTTCCGAGGCGCCGGTAATGGTGATCGCGGCGGCGGTCTCGGCCGCGAAGCCGTGGACTGGTTGCAATTTCACCATCTTGTGGCCCATCGTACGGATGATGCGCCAGCCACCGGCGGCGGTGCCGGCCGCCATGGTCACCGCGCAGAGGATGATAATCCAGACCGGTACTTGGTCGACCCCGCCCTTGGCGTTCATGGTAGGCTTGAACCATTGCGCCCAGGCTGGAGCGTGGGCTGGATCAAAGGCGCCAGAACCGACGCCGACGATGAGCGCGAAAGTGATGATACCGACGGTCTTCTGGGCATCGTTGGAGCCGTGCGAGAACCCCATCAGCCCGGCCGAGACCAGCTGCAGTTTTCCAAAGACCTTGCTGACGATGCTCGGTCGGATCGACAAGCGCACAATCAGCATGGTCAGTAGGGCCATGAAGAGGACGCCGAGGGTGAAGCCGATGAAGGGTGAAATCACCATCGGCTTGATCAGCTTCGGCCAGAGACCTACGGCCTTACCCGCCGCATCGGTGCCCGACCAGATAAGGCTGTGCCAGTTGAGGTGGGTCAGCCCGAGCACGCCACCGCAGAGGCCGCCGATGAGAGCATGGGATGAGCTGGAAGGAATCCCAAACCACCAGGTGATGAGGTTCCAGACGATGCCGCCCATCAGGCCGCAAGCGATGGCCAGCTGCATGCCTTCGATGGCGATGTGTCCGCCGGCCATATCGATGTAGCCCGAGTAAATGGTCTTCGCGACTGCCGTGCCCCAGAAGGCGCCGATGAGGTTGGTGACGGCCGCGAGCATGATCGCCTGCCGCGGCGTCAGGACGCGCGTCGAGACGACGGTCGCGATGGCGTTGGCCGCGTCATGGAAGCCGTTGATATACTCGAACACCACGGCCACCACGATGACCAGCACCATCAGCAGGAAGGGATCCATAATAGCCGGAGGCGAGGCGCGGGCTTAGGCGTACTTGAGGGCGATCTGGAAGACGACCTTGCCGGCGTCGCGGCAATGGTCGATGGCGCGCTCGAGAAGTTCGTAGATATCCTTGAGGACGACAACTTCCTTGGCGTCGACGTTACCTTGGTAGAGGTCGCGGAGGAGGCCTACCATCAGGCGGTCAGCGTCGCCTTCAATCGTTTGCAGGGTCTCGTATTCGTCCTGGATTTCTTCGACGTTCGAGAGCTTGCGCAGTTTGCGGACGAGGGAAGCGGTGACTTCGGTGGCCTGCTCGAGCATGCGCACCTGCTTGTCGACGATGTCGGTCGAGAACTGCAAGGGACAGATGGCGAGGCGTTCACCGATCTTTTCGCAGGTCTTCGGGATCTTATAAAGGGCGTTGGCCAAGGCCTCGATGTCCTCGCGTTCGAGCGGCGTCACGAAGGTCTTGCAGAGTTCCTGGGTGATGGAGAGGCCGATGCGTTTGTCGACGCGGCGGGCGACGACGAGTTCGGTGAAGCATTGCTCGAAGGCCGGCTTGCCGACCTGGGCGTAGAGCTTCGAGAGCGACTTGGCACTCTTTGCGGCTTCATCGGCGCTGGCTTCGAGGAGCTCGTAGAACTTTTCATCCTTACCAAGGACCTTCTTAAGGAAGTCTTTCATGGGGTGTTGGGGTACCATAGTTGAACGTGGGGAGGGGGAGGGGGCGCAAGCCCAGTCCGTAACATATCTGTAACAACCGTAACATCAGGCCATTACAATTGTGACGATTGTGTGTCGGGATGCCTCCCTCCGCTAACCGCTGTCCGCCAATACTTTCCCTCGCTGTTACCTTAATAAGACGCTCTCGACACGGGAATGACACGTTCGTCATCTAAGATTCTGCTCCATGGAAGAAACCACCAAGGTCCCTGGGCAGCATAAGATTCATTTCCGGACGTTGATCCTGTCCGACCTGCATCTGGGCACCAAGGACGCGCAGGCCCGCGAGCTCCTCGATGTGTTGCGCGGCATCCGCTGCGACAAACTGATCCTGAACGGCGACATCATCGACCTCTGGTCCCTCCAGCGTAAGAACCACTGGTCGCCGGCCCACACGGCCGTCATCCGCCGCATCATGAAGATGGCGGAGAAGGATGGTACCAAAGTGATTTATTTGCGCGGTAACCACGACGACTTCATCCGCCGCCTGATTCCCCTCGTGCTCGACCGTATCGAGCTCGCCGAAGAGCACATCCACGTCGCCCAGGACGGCCGCAAGTATCTTTGCATCCACGGCGACGCGTTCGACACCGTGTCGGTGAATCTACGCTGGCTCGCCGTCATCGGCGACATCAGCTACCAAATTCTCCTCGATCTCAACCGCGTCTATAACAAGTGGCGTGCCTGGCGCGGTAAGGAGTACTTCTCTCTCTCCCAGGCCATCAAGGCCAAGGTTAAGACTGCGGTCAGCTATATCTCGAGCTTTGAAGAACACCTCCAGACGTTGGCCGCCCGACGTGGCTGCGAAGGAGTGATGTGCGGCCACATTCATAAAGCTGAGGACCGCATGATCGGTAATGTCCGCTACATCAATTCTGGCGACTGGGTCGAGTCGCTGACTGCGATTGTGGAAGAGGACGACGGTCGCCTGCGCGTCGTCGAGCGTCAGGAACTCCTTCAGCGTATCGCCGAACGCCGCGCCGCCTTCGAAGCCGCTAAGGGCGGTTCGCCCGCGCCCGCCGGCGAGGCCAGCGCCACGATCTCGTTCGTCGCCTGATGAGCGTCATCCCCGTTCTTACGGCCGGTTTCGGAGAAGGGCATAACGCCGCCGCGCGTTCCATCATCGAGGCCCTCGGCCGCAAGCCGGGACTGAACGGAGAACTGCACGACCTCTTCCTGGAAGCCTACGGTGCTGAGAAAGCCAAGAGCCAGCGCGATAGCTACATCGGTGTCGCGAACAAGTATCCGCGCCTGTGGGGTTGCATGTACACCGCGCTCGACCGCCTGCCGCTTGTCCGCGCCTCGCTCCCGTTCGTCCGTCCGGTCGAGAAGACGCTCAACGAGATGCTCGACGCCACCAAGCCGCCGGTGGTCGTCTCCGCCTACCCGCTCTACAACTACATGATGGCTCGTCGCTGGCATCGCGACGATCCTGCCCGCCCGCGCCTCATCACCGTTGTCACGGATTCCATCTCCGTCAATCGCGCCTGGCATCGCGCCCACTCCGATTGGTTCGTCACCCCGAACCAGGCCACCGCCGACGTCATGATCCGCCAGGGCGTGCCCACCGCGAAGGTTCTTCCCTACGGTTTCCCGGTCTCTTCGCGCCTTGCTCCGCGTTCTTCGGCCAAGGCCGGCGAACGCCCGCGCGTGCTCGTGATGCTCAATCCTGGCAAGCGTGACGCCGTCGAACTCGCGAGCGCGCTGTCGACGCTCGGACTCGAACTCACGATCACCGTGGGCAAGGACGCCTCCTTCAAGGAAGCCGTCGAACGCGCCGTCGACGGACGTGCCGAAGTGCTCGGTTGGACGGACCGGATTCCGCAGCTGATGCTTTCGAGCCACCTCGTCGTGAGCAAGGCTGGCGGCGCGACCACGCATGAGTGCGTCGCGGCCGGCGTGCCGATGATCATCACCCAGGTCATCCCCGGGCAGGAAGCCGGTAACGGTCGCCTCATCGCTGAGCATGGTGCCGGCGCGTATGGCCTAACTCCTGACTCCGCACGCGCGATCATCGCCGAAGCCTTTAGCGGAGACTGGTCCATTTGGAAAAAGTGGAAAGCCTCCGTCGACGGGCTTGGCGATGCTGGCGGCGCCGACCGCGTGGCCGATCTCGTGGAACGCGAGATAGCGAACGCTATCTGAGAGGACTGAATCGAGGACTGCGTTGAGGACTGAATGGAGGACTGAGTAGAGGGCTGAATTGAGCGATGCAGGGGTAGGGACGTTCGCCGGATGGTGAACGCTGAGGTAGGGGCGGGGCTACGCCACGCCCGGTCACGACGTAGTCATGACCCTACCTGCGGCCACCGTTCGGCGGCCGATCGAGGCATTAACCCCTCGCCTCTAAATACGTCTTCACTTCGCCGGCGAGTTTGTCGCTGAGGCCAGCGACTTCCGCGATTTCCGCGGCGGAGGCCTTGCGCAGTTTCTGGATGCTGCCGAAGTGTGCGAGCAGGGCGTCTTTGCGCTTGGGCCCCAGGCCCGGCATCTCATCGAGCAGCGACTCGCGTAGTTTGCGGCTGCGGAGTTCGGCGTTGAAGTCGTTCGCGAAGCGGTGCGCTTCGTCGCGGATACGCATGAGTAGCGCGAGTCCGACGTCGTGTCGCGGGAGCTTTAGTTCGCGGCCGTCGGGGAAGACGATCGTCTCCTCGCGCTTGGCGAGGCCGATGAGCGGGGGCGGAGCGAGGTCGTGTTCCTTAAACGCTGCGAGCGCCGCGCCGACCTGGCCGAGGCCGCCGTCGATGATGACGAGTTCCGGGAACGCGCGATGCTCCTCGTGTAGGCGGGTGTAGCGGCGGCCGACCACTTCCTGCATTGAGCGGAAGTCATCGTTACCTTCGAAGGACTTGATCTTGAAGCGGCGGTAGCCGGATTTGTCGGCCTGGCCGTCGACGAAGCGGACCATCGACGCCACGGCGAGCGTGCCGGAAATGTGCGAGATATCGAAGCACTCCGCCGTGGCGGGTGGACGTTCGAGGCCGAGCGCGGCGGCGAGCGAGGTGAGGGCGCCCGCTTCGTCGCGACGGGGGAGGGGGTTCTCGCGAAGGAATCGACGGGACTTCTCCGTCGTGCGCTTCAACGCATCGAGCAGGTCGCGCAGGCTCGCCGCCTTCTCGTAGTCCCGGGCCTCGGCGGCCTTGCGCATATCGGCCTCGACTTGTTCGCTCCAGCTCTCGACCTTACCTTCGAGGAACGCGCAGGCCTCGGTCACGCGGTCGGCGTATTCCTCGGCCTTGACCACGTTGGCGTGCTTCTGGATCTCAGAGCGCGCGTCATCGTAGAGTTTCCATGTGCCATCGGGCAGCGCGGTCGGCGTGCTGTCGGCGAGGAGAATGCCGAACTTCTTACGCATCTCGTTGAGCGTACGGCGGACGGCCTGCTGGTGCGGGAAGGGGCCGAAGTAGCGGCAGGCGTCGGTCGTGCGCGCGCGGACGATGCGGAACTTCGGGAGGGCATCGGCGAGGTCGACCCGGACCTGGGGGAACTGCTTGTCGTCGCGGAACAGGATATTCCAGCGGGGACGCCAGCGCTTGATCAGCTTACCCTCTAGAAGGAGGGCCTCGGTTTCGGACCGGACCTCGTGCCATTCCATGTCGGCCACCGTGTCCATCATCGCGGCCACCTTGGGGGTCATTCGCTGGCGGGGCACGAAATAAGAGGCCAGGCGCTTCTTGAGGTCCTTGGCCTTGCCTACATAGACGACCAGCCCGGCGGCGTCCTTCATCAGGTAGACGCCCGGGGTATGGGGGGCACGCCGGGCCTTGGCCTTGGGCGAAAGTTCTTCCCGGTCTGGTTGCATTTTTGGCCTAGTTCGTTAAATCTGCTCAAACCCTTCTTTTCCGCAAATGCTTTCCTGCAACAGCCAACCCCGTCAGTGCCTCGTCATCAACGTGGGCGATGAGCTGCTGGACGGTATCCGGGAGAACGGCCATCTCCTATGGCTGGGCGAGCATCTTGCCCGCTGCGGTCTGCCTATCACCCGTTCGATCGTGGTCCGCGATAATGCCAAGGAGATCGCCCGCGCGGTGGGTGAAGCTTGGGGTGCCTATGATCTTATTATCACCACCGGTGGCATCGGTCCGACCTCCGACGACCATACGCGCGCAGCCGTCGCCTCCGCGCTCGGCCTGAAGCTCGAGCATGTCCCGGCCGCCGACCAGGCCTTGCGCGACCGGTTTAAAATGATTGGCCGCAAACTTTCCGAAGCGGACCTCAGCCAGTGCTTCGTCCCTGTTGGTGCCGAGGCTCTCCCCAATCCCCGCGGTACCGCGCCCGGCGTCTTTTATCATCGCGACGGTAAGGCCCTCGTGATGCTGCCTGGTCCGACGCTCGAACTCCGCCCGATGTTCGAAGAGGAAGTCGTGCCGCGTCTCCGTGATGTCGGGTGCGCCTGTCGGGGCGAAGCCTACGTGCAGGTCCGTACCTTCGGCATCGGCGCCGTACCGCTCGAAGAGATCGTCCGCCCTTTCCTCAAGCCGGGCATGGTGCTTTCGTTCGGCACGCACACCGGTGTCGTCGACGCACGCATCTCATCGGCCGGTAGCGGTTTCAGTGCCGAGGAACTTTGCAATGTCGCCCGCCACGTCCGCGATGCCGTCGGGCATGACTTTCTCTGTACTGGACACGCCTGCCTCGCCTCGCTCGTCGTCGAGCAGCTGCGTAGCCTTGAGCGTACCGTGGCTCTCGCCGAGTCCTGCACGGGTGGACTACTGGCCAACTCCTTCACCGATGTCCCTGGCGCTTCCAAGGTCTTCGCTGGTTCGGCCGTCTGCTACGCCAACGATGCCAAGGTCAACCTGCTCGGTATACCTGAGTGCCTGATTGCCCAGCACGGTGCGGTCTCCGCGGAATGCGCGGCGGCCATGGCTACCTGTACCATCGAGAAGTTCGGTTCCGACTACGCCATCTCCGTGACTGGTTATGCTGGCCCCGGCGGCGGCACCGAGGCCGATCCCGTCGGCACGGTCTATATTGGTTATGCTTCCCCCGCCGGAGTCTGGTCCCGTCGCGTCGTCCTCCCTGGCGACCGCCGTCAGGTCAAGCTGCGCGCCGTGAACACCGCCTTGGACTTCATGCGTCGCCAGTTGAACAAGTACCGCATCGAAGACCTGATCCACGGGGCCTGAGGGTACGCACGAGGACCTGAGGGCAGGAGGACCTGAGGGCCGGAAGATGCCTGAGGTAGGGCGGGCTCTCCGAGCACGCCGTTAAATGGATGTGTTGCTTTGCCTGATGCTCATCCGGACGGCTCGGAGAGCCGTCCCTACCTCGGGCCTTCGGCCTGCGAATGACAAAGGATTGCCACGAGGGGGATCTCGCCATCATCGCAGGTAAGGACGAATTCCTCGTCGATCAGGACGGGCGCGCCTGTTTCGAGAAGGCCAAGAAGGCCGCTGGCGCTGACGCCGAGGCCGAGGTCATCACGGGCCAGATTATCCGCGTCGACGACGCCCGCACGCTCGAAGTCCAGTTCACCGAGTCGGTGAAGACCCTCTCGATGTTCGGCAGCAAGCGGGTCATCTGGCTGCGCAACCTCAACCTCGTCTCCGATTCCGTCCAGGCGAAGTCGGAAGAGGTCAAGGAGAGCCTCGCGAACATGCTGAAGGTCGTCGTGGAATCCGATCCCGCCGTCTCGATTATCATCTCGGCCACGCCTTACGACGGCCGTCGCAAGGACCTCGCTAACCTCAAGTCGGAGGCGACCGACTTCATTCTCCACGCTTCGCCGTCCAAGAGCCCCTTCGACAAGGGCGATGCGCAGGCCGACGCCCAGGTCGCGCTGGCGGTCGAGCGCTTTAAGACGCTCGGTGTGAAGTTCGAACGCGGCGTACCCGAGGTCCTCGTCGGACGCGTCGGCCAGTCCACGCGTCTCGTCCTCGGCGAATGCGAAAAGCTCGCGACGTACGTCGGCGCCGGAGGCACCATTAAGGAAGCCGACGTCCACCTCATCGTGCCGACTTTCGGCGAAGGCGAATTCTTCGAGCCCATCGAGGCGCTCGCCGCCCGCGACCTGAAGTGGGGGATGGAGTCGCTCGACCGTTATTTCTTCAACGAGGATTCCAGCCG
>JAPLTV010000102.1 GCA_026397955.1 Verrucomicrobiota bacterium
CGTGCCGGAACATACCAAAGTCATGGGCAAGGAATGGGCGGACGCCCGTCGGGCGGCCAACGTGGCCCGCCTCGCCGCGACGCTGGGCACCGCCTTGGCCGGACGGACGGACATCACCTTCGAGCTGGGCTGCGGCCACGGGCATTGGCTCGCCGCCTACGCCGCGGCACATCCGGACGAATTCTGCGTGGGCATCGATCTCATCACGCATCGCGTCGAGCGCTCGGTCCGCAAGCAAACGCTCGGCAAGCTCGACAACGTGATCTTCCTTAAAGCCGAGGCCACCGAATTCCTCGAAGCACTGCCGCCCGCCGTGGTGCTGCGAAAAATTTTCATCCTCTATCCGGATCCGTGGCCGAAGAAGAAGCATCACAAGAACCGCTTCATCCAAGCCTCGAGCTTGGACCTCCTGGCCCAGCGCGCCGCCGCCGGCGCACGCCTGCACTTCCGCACCGACGATGCGGATTACTTCGAATGGACGCGCACGCACCTCGCCGAACACCCCGCGTGGAATCTTAAGACGGAAACCACGTGGCCATTTGAGCAAACGACGTTCTTTGAAGAGCGCATGACGGCGAAGCGGGATCTTGAAGCGGAAAGAGTGCCGTAAAATCACCATTTCGTGCCGATTGCTAGGGTGTTCTTTCCCTTGCGTCTCTACCTTTCATAAGTTGTCATAAATGCTGTGAAGTCCTTCCGTCACACACGCATCACGTTTACCATCGGGCCGGCCACGGAGTCCGAGGCCCAACTGGAAGCAATCATCAACGCCGGGGCCAACGTGGTCCGCCTCAACATGGCCCACGCCGACCATGCCTGGGTCCGCGCCACCGTGGAACGCGTCCGCAAGGTCAGCCTGCGCATGAAGAAAGAGCTCGGGGTGATGATGGACATCAAGGGCCCCGAAATTCGCACAGGCTCCCGCAAGGAGGCCACCCAGCTCACCGTCGGCCAGCTCGTCGACGTCACGGGCTCCGACACGGCCCTCGCCGACGGCGAAATCCTCGTCATCCCCACCAATTACCCGAAGATGATTAGCGCGGTGCCCGTGGGCGGCGTGGTCCTCGTCGACAACGGCCTCATCCAGCTCCGCGTCCTCGAGCAGAAGAAGGACCGCCTCCGCTGCAAGGTCGAGCAGCCCGGCCCTCTCGGCAGCCGCCGTCATATCAATCTTCCCGGGGTCAAGGTCGACCTCCCTGCCCTCACCGACAAAGACCGTGCCGACGTCGCTGTCGGCTGCGAAGTCGGCGTCGATTTCTACGCGCTCTCGTTCGTCCGCGAAGCGGCCGACGTCTACGCCCTCCGCACCTTGCTTGCGCAGCACGAGTCAAAGGCCCACATCATCTCGA
Source organism: Verrucomicrobiota bacterium (assembly GCA_026397955.1). GTDB lineage: Bacteria > Verrucomicrobiota > Verrucomicrobiia > Opitutales > UBA953 > UBA953. Next base: position 1,350 of record JAPLTV010000102.1, read on the forward strand.
AGATTGAGGACCAGTCCGCGATCGAACACCTCGGCTCGATCCTCGAAGCCACCGACGTGATCGTCGCCACGCACATGCTCGAGTCGATGATCCAGAACCCCGTCCCGACCCGCGCCGAAGTGACCGACGTCTCCAACGCCGTCCTGGAGATGGCCGACTCGGTCATGCTTTCCGGCGAGACCACCACGGGTAAGCACCCCATCCGCTGCGTCGAAGTGATGAAACGGATCGCCAAGACGACCGAGAACGAACTGCCGCGCGTGCTTTCGCCTGAGCAGCCGAACGAGACCCCGAAGATCAAGCTGCTCCGCGCCGCCGCTGGCCTCGCCCAGGATCTCGGCCACACGGGCATCATCGCCTTCACGCGCAATGGCGACGTGCCGCGCACCCTTTCCTCCCTCCGCACCGTCGGCTGCCCGATCTACGCGTTCATGGAAGAAGAACACGTCCACCGGAAGATGAGCCTCCTGTGGGGCGTCGAGTCTTTCCAGATGAAGTTCGAGCCCAAGGCCGAGGACAACATCACGCTGGCGCTCATCCGCCTACGCGACGAAGGCTACTGCGTGCCTGGCCAGATGCTCGTCATCGTGACCAATGTCATCCTCGGTCCGACCGTCATCGATTCCGTCCAGCTGCGTTCGGTGCCGCCAATCGAAGCGCCGAAAGCATAACGCTTTCGCGCGGGGATCGGCTGGCATGGTGAACGGCTGCGAAGCAGTTGCATTGGGTAGGGTCGGGACCGCGTCACGACATAGCTGTCTCGAGGTAGGGCGGCGATTGCTATCGCCGCCGTTCGAGACCGCACGAGGGATGTCATGGGCTCTTAGATAAGCTCGCTGATATCTTACGTCCGATTGCGAACGGACGTGATGGCAATCACGTCCCTACCTGCTGCAAACTCAAAGGGAAACCGGTGACCGGGATTTCATCCCCAGGTGCCGGGTGACGGCCACCAGGGCAACGGCCCCTCAGGAGTCGGCCTTTCAGCCATCGGCCATCGGCTTCAGGATCCCGGGGGTGAAAGCTGAAATGTGTTCCCAACCGCTAACCGCCAACCGCCACCACCTGACATGGGTAGGGTCGGGACCGCGTCACGACATAGCTGTCTTAAGGTAGGGACAGCACCACGTGCTGTCCTCGTTCGCCGCAGGGCGAACCATGGGTGGGGCACGATTTATCGTGCACTCCTTCTGAGGAGGGCGCGGCTAAGCCACGCCCCCCTACCCTCGGCCGCCCTGCGGCGGCCCGCAGCATCCTTTCCGGTCTCCTTTTGATTGATGCCTTCATCCTTGTCACCGTGTCACCTTGCCCACGTGCCCCCGCGCTTCGGCTGTCTTCCCAACCGCTAACCGCCAACCGCCATCCCCTAACCGCTAATCTGAAAATACCTTCGCGCCAGCGCCTGCGTACCGGAATCCCCTTCGCCGGCGGCGACGACGTCGCCGTAAAGTTTCGCGGCGAGCTCGAGGCCTGGCAGCTTGATGCCCTGCTCCTTGCACACATCGAGCGAGAGGCCGATATCCTTCACGAAATGCTTCACGTAGAAACCCGGGGCGAAGTCGCCCTTGAGCACGCGGGGCGCGAGGTTGAGCAAGGCCCAGCTCGAAGCGCCCCCGCCCGAGATTGAGCGCAGCGTGGTCTCGAGGTTCAGGCCAGTGGCATGCGCAAATGCAAGGGCTTCGGACATCGCGATCATGCCGGAGGCGATGCCGATTTGGTTGGCGAGCTTGCAGAGCTGGCCCGTGCCAGGACCGCCCTGCAGGACGATCGTCTTGCCCATCGCGGCGAAGAGCGGCGCGGCGAAATCAAAATCCTTCTGCGCGCCACCGACCATGATGGTCAGCGTGCCTTCGCGCGCGCCACGGTCGCCGCCCGAGACCGGAGCGTCGAGCGGACCGAAACCCTTCGCCGAAGCCTCAGCGGCCAGCGAACGCGCGAGCGCCGGGCTCGAAGTGGTCATATCAATGAGCACGCAGCCCGGCTTGGCGGTGGACATGAAGCCCTGCGGACCACGCCAGACTTCTTCGACGTCGTTCGGGTAGCCCACCATCGAGATCACCGCGTCGACGCCCTTGGCCGCTTCGGCCGGCGAGGCGGCCCACTGGGCGCCCAGCGCGAACAGATCCTCGGCCTTGGCCTTCGTACGGGTGTACACCGTGACCTCATGGCCCGCCTTGAGCAGATTGGCCACCATGCTCTTACCCATCACTCCCGTACCGACGAACGCGATTTTCATGGGCGGAGTGAAAGAAGAATAGAGGACTGAGTCGAGGATAGCGTGGATACTGTCGTGGGTAGGGTCGGGACCGCGTCACGACATAGCTGTATCGAGGTAGGGACAGCACCTCGTGCTGTCCTCGGTGCAAAAGTGGATGCAAGTTCCAGGTGCCGGGTGACGGCCACCAGGGCATCAGCCCCTCAGGATTCGGCGTTTCAGCCATCGGCCATCGGCTTCGGGTTCCCGGCGTATCTCCTATCCGCCAACCGCTCACCGCTTCCACCTATCATGGGTAGGGTCGGGACCGCGTCACGACATAGCTGTATCGAGGTAGGGACAGCACCACGTGCTGTCCTCGGTGCAAAAGTGCAAATCGGCCGAGGCCTGTGCAAAGGTGCAAAAGTGGATGCAAGTTCCAGGTGGCAGGTGGCGGGTGGCGGGGGCTTGTTATTCCCAGCCGCAATCCGCTAACCGCCTTCCGCTCATACCTGCCTTGGGTAGGGCGGCGATTGCCATCGCCGCCGTTCGAAGCCGCAGGCGCAAAGTCGTCGGGTCTTAGCCGGTCGCTCTGAAGCCGCATATCCGTCCGCGAACGGACGTGATGGCAATCACGTCCCTACCTCATGACGCCCCTGCTTCGCAGCATGCCAGCGTGCCAGCAGTCCCCCCGCGCGGCCTCCGGCCGCGACTGCTTCGCAGCAGTTCACCATGCCAGCAGTTCCCCCCGCGCGCTTCGCGCGCTATCCCCCCACCGCATCCGCTTCGCCGTCGTTGAACTTCAGGCGGAGCTTACGGCCTTTGGTCACGTCCTTGCTGGCCGAGATGACGGTGCCGTCCGCGTCGCGCACGATGGAATACCCACGAGATAAGATCGATTCAAAGCCGGCCGAGCGCAGGCGATGGCCGAGCTGGTTGAGCTTTTCGCGCGTGACGCCGAGGCGGGCCTTAGGCGAAAGACGATGCAGCTCGCTACCGAGCTCGGAGAGGCGATGGCGATACTCCGCGACGACTTCCTGGGCGGCGCCATCGAGGCGTTCGTTCAGGAGGTCGAGATCCTGATAGAGCGACTGCAGCTTCGCCTTGGGCGAATGCTGGGCGAGTTCCGAGGCCAGCAGCTTGAGGCGCTGACGGAGCTTGGCCTGGCCGGTGGCGATGAGCTCCGCCGCGGCCGTCGGTGTCTCCGCACGCTTATCGGAGGCGAAATCGCACAGCGTGAAATCGGTCTGGTGGCCGACCGCCGAGATGACCGGGGTCTTGCTGGCGCGGACAGCACGCACGAGGGCTTCGTCGTTGAAGCCCCAGAGGTCTTCCATCGAGCCTCCGCCACGACCGACGACGATGAGGTCGATGCCGGGGATCTCGTTGGCCTGCTTCAGCCCGTTGATGACCGAGCCCGGGCAGGTCTCGCCCTGGACGCGCGCGGGCACGAGCCAAGCCGTGCCACTCCAGCCGCGGGTCTTGAGGACCTCGATAAAGTCATGCCAGACCGCGCCGATCTCGGACGTCACGAAGGCGACGACCTTCGGGAACTCCGGCAGCGGTCGCTTGAGTTCATCCTCGAACAGGCCCTCGGCCTTCAGCTTCGCCTGGAGCTCCTTGAACTTTTGAAAGAGATCACCCTCCCCGGCTGGCTTGATGGATTCGATGATGAGCGAGAACTTGCCCGTCTTCCCGTAGAAGTCGGCCTTCGCCTTCGCCACGACCTTCATCCCATCACGGAGCGGTGTCTTCAGCCAGCGGGCCTGATAGGAATAGAGCACGCAGTCCACCTTCGCCTCGCTGTCCTTGAGCGCGAAGTAGTGATGGCCGGAGGGATAGGAAGGTTTGCCGATAGGCACCGCAAGCGCAAGAAGGCAGGCGCTACGCGCGGGGAAATGCTGGCATGGTGAACTGCTGCGAAGCAGAGACGATAGGCAGGTTGCGGTTGTCTGGTCCGGGACCTGCACCTGAACCTGAAGACCTGTACCAGGTACCCGATGGCCGAGACCTGGGACCTGAGAATACGCCCCGACACCTGCCACAAGGGCAAGTGGGATGAGAACCTCCGACATCCTGCCTCGGGTAGGGCCGAGCATCCCTGCTCGGCCGTAAGCTGCCTCGGGTAGGGCCGAGCATCCCTGCTCGGCCGTAAGCTGCCTCGGGTAGGGCCGAGCATCCCTGCTCGGCCGCGGCCGACCAAGGATGGTCGGCCCTACCTCATTTGGCCCTACCTTAATAAGTAAAAGGCCAATCA
>JAPLTV010000066.1 GCA_026397955.1 Verrucomicrobiota bacterium
TCGCGACCTGCTACGACTTCTACGCGACCGTCCTGCACCTCCTCGGCCTCGATCACGAGAAGCTGACCTATTACCACAACGGCGTGAACCGCCGCTTCACCGACGTCCACGGCCACGTCATCAAGCCGGTCCTCGCATGAGAAGCCTCGTCGCCCTTTCCCTCCTCGCGGCAACCCCCATCGTCGCGGCCGAAGATCCAGCCAGCGTCGCGTTCTTCGAACAGAAGATCCGTCCGGTGCTCGTCGAGCAGTGCTACGAATGCCACAGCGCCAAGGCCAAGAAACTGAAGAGCGGCCTGTACCTCGACTCCAAGGCCGGCTGGCAGAAAGGCGGCGATACGGGCAAGCCGATCATCGTCCCCGGCAAGCCGGACGAAGGACTCCTGCTGCGCTCCATTCGCCACCTCGAGGTCGACCTCGAGATGCCGCCGAAGAAGCCCAAGCTGCCGGACGCGGTCATCGCCGACTTCGCCACCTGGATAAAGGCCGGCGCCCCCGATCCGCGGACGGAGTCGACGGGCGAAGCGAAACGGGCCGATAAGTCCTGGTGGTCGCTCCAGCCGCTCGCCAAGGAGTTCAAGCACGCCGAGATCGACGGCTTCATCGACGCCAAGCTCGCCGAGCAGAAAAAGTCGACGCCTTCGTCGCCGCCCATCAGGCCGACGCCCGCAAGGCGACCGAAGCCCTCGTCGACCGACTGCTGGCATCCCCGCGCTACGGCGAACACTGGGGCCGCCACTGGCTCGACGTCGTGCGCTTCGGCGAAAGCAACGGGTTCGAACGCAACTTCGTCATCGATGACCTCTATCCGTTCCGCGACTACGTCATCCGTTCGCTCAACGAGGACAAGCCGTTCGACCAGCTGATCCGCGAGCACCTCGCCGGCGATGTGCTCGGCAAGTTCGACCCCGCCGTCGAAGTCGGCAGTGCCTTCCTCGTGGCCGGACCTTACGACGACGTCGGCAATCAGGATGCGAACGCCCAGAAGGTCATCCGGGCCTCCACGCTCGATGACATGGTCACCGCTACGGGGAGCGCCTTCCTCGGGCTGACGATCAACTGCGCCCGTTGTCATAACCACAAGTTCGACCCCATCCCGACCGAGGATTACTACCGCATCCGCGCCGCGTTCGAAGGCGTCGTGCATGGGCGGCGCCCGCTTGCGACCAAGGAGCAGACGCAGGCATTCGACGCGGCCATGGGGCCGTTGAAAAAGGAGCGGGCCAAGATCGTCGCCGAACAAGAATCGCTGACCATGGCCGTCGAGGCGAAGGCCAAGGCCTTGCTCGCCACCCGCAAATATCCCCGGGCCAAGGCCGACACACTCCTGACGGAAGAGAAGATCACCCCCGTCGACGCCCGCTTCGTCAAGCTGACCATGTCGGCCACCTCGGCCAACCCGCTGAGCGGCGTCGGCGGACGTATTTCGGAGTTCGAAATCTGGACCGACGAAGCCACGCCGCGCAACGTGGCCCTTGCTTCCTATGGCTCCACGGCCGAAGGCGCCAAAGGGGCCACCGCCGATGATTTCCCCCAAGCCTATAGCGCCGCGCTCACGATCGATGGCGACGAAGGAGCCCAGTGGTTCATCGGCAATCCCGCCGAACTCGTCATCACCCTGCCCCGCGTCGAGACGATCGGCCGCCTCGCCTACCGCACCGCGAAAGGACGACTGCTCCGCGACAACACCCAAGGCGCCACTCCGTGCGAATACGAGATGTTCGTCTCTATCGATGGCAAGGAGTGGAAGAAGGTCGCCGACTCCTACGACCGCGAAGCCTGGTCGCCCGCCCACGCCTTCGAACGCGTCCGCAAGGAAGTCACCACGCCCGCCGAAGCGAAACAGCTTAGCACCCTTGCCCGCCAGTTGGCCGATGTCGACAAGCGCATCGCCGCGGTGCCCAAACTTCCCGTCGCCTGGATCGGCACGCATCAAGCCAAGCCTGAGCCCACCTTCGTCCAGAAAGGCGGCGACCCCACCAAGCCCGCCGTCCAGGTCGCCCCATCCAGCCTCGCCGTCCTCGGTCTCGTCACAAAGCCCTACGCCCTTAAGGCGGACGCCGGCGAGGGCGACCGACGCGTGGCCTTGGCCGAGTGGATCACCCGCGACAATCCCATCACCGCCCGCGTCCTGGCGAATCGCCTCTGGCATTATCACTTCGGCACCGGCCTCGTGGACACCCCGAGCGACTTCGGTTTCATGGGCAGCAAGCCGACGCACCCGGATCTCCTCGATTTCCTCGCCCAGCGACTCGTCGCCAGCGGCTGGAAGCTGAAGACCTTGCATCGCGAGATCGTCCTTTCGCAGACCTACCTGCAGTCCGCGGATTTCGATCCTTCTGCCGCACGAGCAGACAAAGATGCTCGCCTCCTCTGGCGCTTCCCGCCGCGCCGCCTCGGCGCCGAAGAAATCCGGGACACCATGCTCGCGACCGCCGGCCAGATGAAGCTCGAGCCCATGGGCGGCCCTGGCTTCCGCCTGTACCGCTACCTCGTCAACAACGTCTCGACCTACATTCCTCTGGATACGCCGGGACCGGAAACCTACCGCCGCTCCGTCTACCACCAGAACGCCCGCGCCAGCGTCGTCGATATCCTGAACGACTTCGACCTGCCTGACATCGCCTTCGCCGCACCTAAGCGGGCCAACACCACGACGCCGCTGCAGGCCCTCACCCTGCTCAACAATGGATTCACCCTCGACATGGCCAAGGCCTTCGCCGCCCGCCTCGACGGCACCGATCCAATCGCCCAGGCCTATTCGTTCGCCCTGCAACGACCGCCCACATCCACCGAACGCGCCGCGGCCGAGAAGCTCATCGCCCTGCACGGCAAACCCGCCTTCTGCCGCGCCTTGCTCATGGTCGACGGACACAAGGCCGTGATCCATCCGGCGGCGACCCCGGCCAAGGATAAGCCCTGGCTTTGGTATGCACCGACGCTCAACGGCGGGGTCTCGATCGTCCAGCACAAGCTCTACGCCGATGCCTGCCAGCAGGCGGGCATCGCCATCGCCGGCTACGACCTCGGCGAAGTCCGCGGCGCCCCGAAGAGCGCCGCCCAGTTCACGAAGTTCTACGACGAGATGGTGAAGCGCGGCTATTCGCCCAAGCCGATCCTGCTCGGCCAGAGCCGCGGCGGGATGATGACGCTCACTTGGGCGTTCCGTAATCCCGACAAGGTGAAGGCCTGGATCGGCATCTATCCGGTCTGCAACCTCGCCAGCTGGCCGCTGAAGAATTCGAAGGTGCAAACGCTCGGTGATTTCGAGATGACCGAGTCCGAACTCACCTTCCGGATCAAGGAGTTTAACCCGATCGACAACTTGGCCGGCCTCGCCGCCGCCAAGGTCCCGATGTTTGCCGTCCATGGCGACACCGACGTCGTCGTTCCCTACAAGGACAACACACTGCTCCTCAAGGAACGCTACGAAGCCCTCGGCGGGAAATTCACGGTCAAGATTGTCCCAGGCGAAGGCCACAAGGTCGGCCCGTCTTTCTTCGCCTGCTTACCATATGCCTCGCCTTCCTGGCGGCCAACCTGGCTAGCGCCGAGACGCGCGACCTGATCTTGGTCGCCGGGCAGTCCAACGCGGTCGGTTTCGATGCCTATGCGGAAGAGCTGCCGGCCGACCCGAAGGACGCGCAAACGATGTTCTGGTGGCGCGTAGGCGATCCGCCCCCCGACGAATTCGATGGCACCAGCGCCCGACAGTGGACGACCCTGCAGTTCCAACCACGTACGCAGGCAATGCCTGCCATCAACGGCAAGAAGCTCGCGCGCCAATACGGCAACTTCAACCTTAAGTCCAAGGGTGGCTTCGGACCCGAGATCGGGATGGTCCGCACGCTGGCGACGAAAGAGTCGCGTCCGCTCGCGGTCATCAAGACGGCCTTCAGCGGCACGTCCGTCGCCGGCGACTGGAACGTCGGACTAGCCGGTAAGGCCGACCCGTGCTACCGCGCCATGATTGACGAAGCCAAGGCCGCGATTGCTTCCGCGAAATCCAAGGACATCACGCTGCGACCCCGCGCCTTCGTCTGGGTGCAGGGCGAGAGCGACGCCAACGCCAAGGACGCTCCGGCCTACGTCGCGAATCTCTCGGCGATGCTCCAGCGCCTGCGCGCCGACCTCAACGCCCCCGACATGATTCTGCTCCTCGGCGTCAACACCCGCTTCGGCAACGGCAAGAACGCCTTCATGCCCAAGATCATCGACGCCCAGAAGGAAGTAGCGGCCGCCCTGACCCGCGCCCGTTACGTCGACACCGCCGGCGCCGAGACGCTCCCGCCATCGCACACGCACTTCACCGCCGCCGGCACGCTCGAGATCGGCCGTCGTTACGCCGAAGCCCTCCTTTCCCTCGAACAGAGCAAATGAGAACCCTGCTCGTATTGCTGCTGGCACCGCTAGCCCTCGCCGCCGCCCCCGAGACCTTCACCGTCCGCGAGGACTTCGGCACGACGTTCGACGCGAAGAAATTCCTGACACCCATTCCCAACAAGAACACGTCCGTCCGCGACGGTGTCATGTGGACGCGCGGCTCGAGCGGAGGCAAGTACCCGCCGATGGTATACCTGGCGCTCGACGGCAAGGACCTGACGATGTCCTTCCGGTACCGTCACCTCGAGAAAGGCGGCATGCTCTGGCTCTTCGTCGATGGCGACGATGGATTCGGCTCGGTCGACCACATGCTCCGCGTCCGACTCAACCGGGACTCCGTGGTGCTCGAAGTCGACGCCCATACCCTCGACCCCAAGCACCCGCTCCGCCAGAACACCCGTGAAGCCGATCCAGTCAGCAAGGCCTACCGGACCAACGAAGTCTTCCCTGCCGAGAAGGTCGACCTGTCAGACAACGAGTGGCGCACGGTGAACCTCGTTTTCAAAGGCGACACGGTAGACATGTCCGTCGACGGTAAGTGGAAGCACACGCTGAAGCGACCGAACTTCGACGCCACCAAGCGTAAGCTGCTCTGGATGCAGAACGGCGGCGAGAAAGGTATCGAGATCGACGACGTCATCGTCACCCCTACCCCCTGACCGCCTCTCCACTTTTGCACCTTTGCACTTTTGCACTGCCTCTCTTACCCCAACCCCTACCCCAACCCCTATCATCATGCGCTCCCTCCTCCCCCTACTCCTCGCCTCCTTCGCCTTCGGAGCTGACCTCAAGCCGCTCCTCAACGAGCAGGCCCTCCCTTCGCTGGCGACTCCTTCGTTCAAGGAAGCGCTCGGCGCTGACTGGAACGTCGCCCGCGGCAAGTGGGTTCCCGAAGAAGGCGTCCTGCACATGATCGACATCCCTGAGCAGAAGCACGTCCCGGTGCTCTGGCATAAGGTCGGCCTTTCCGCCGCCGTCATCGAGCTCGATTTCCGCCAGAACGCTCCCGGCGGCTTCCTCGTCGGTTGCGACGGCGCCAAGCACGTCGCGCGCGTGGTCGTCACGCCCACCGCCCTGTCGATCGCCGAAGACTCCGTCACCCCTTCGCATACCATCGCCACGACCAAGGTCACCGCCAAGCAGGGCGACTGGCACCACCTCCGCGTCGAATGGAAGGGCGACGAGATGGCCGCCAACCTCGATGGCGTCGAACTCAAGGCCAAGCACCCCTATGTCGCCACCACCAAGGCCCGTAGCTGGCTCGCCGGCACCAAAAGTGCCGACGTGAAGAATCTCACGATCAACGGTACCAAGGTCGAAGCCAAGAAGTGATGCGCGTCCTCGGCCTCCTCCTCTTCGCCGTCGCGGCTCATGCCGCGGACAAGCCGAACATCATTCTAATCTATTCGGACGACCATGGCTGGGCGGATCTCGGCGTCCAAGGTTCAGACCAAGACATCCGGACACCGAACCTCGATGCGATGGCCCGCGATGGGGTGCGTTTCACGCGCGGCTACGTGACCGCACCCCAATGCGTGCCGTCCCGCGCCGGCGTCCTCACTGGCCGCTATCAGCAGCGCTTCGGCGTGGAGGATAACAACAAAGGCCCGCTACCGCTCGCCGAACTGACCATCGCCGAACGCCTGAAGACCGCAGGGTACGTCACCGGACAAGTCGGCAAATGGCACCTCGACCTGGTAGGCGGCAAGAAAGGCGAAAAGGCCCTCCGCGTCTCCAAGGAGTACATGCCCCACGCGCAGGGATTTGACGAATACTTCCGCGGCGAAATGCGTCAGTTCTACGCCTCACATGACCTGCAGGGTAAACCCTTCGCCGACGCCCCGCATGTCGTCGCTGACACCCGCTTTCGCGTGGTCGTACAGACCGAAGCCGCCCTGTCCTTCCTGGATCGCCGCACCGCCAAGCCCGAGCAACCGTTCTTTCTCTACCTCGCTTGGTACGCCCCGCACGTACCGCTGGAGTCGCCGGAGCCATGGTTCTCCAAGACGCCCGCCGAACTGCCTAAGGAACGCCGCCAGGCACTCGCGATGATTGCCGCCATGGACGAAGGCCTCGGCCAGCTCCGCGCGAAGCTCAAGGCGATAGGCCAAGACCAGAATACGCTTATTTTCTTTATCGGCGATAACGGCGCACCTCTGGGCAAGAACTGGGACGGCTCACTCAACACCCCACTCATCGGCCAGAAAGGTATGCTCACCGAAGGCGGCATCCGCACGCCGTTCGTCGCGGCATGGCCGGGCCACCTTCCGGCCGGGCAAGTCTACGACAAACCTGTCATCAGCCTCGACGTCGCCGCCACGGCGGTCGCACTCGCGGGACTGCCTGCGGACCCGGTGCTCGACGGCACGGACCTTACTCCTTTCCTCTCGGGCCAGAATCAAGGTGCGCCGCACGAACGCCTCTTCTGGCGCTGGGGCTCGCAAGCCGCGGTCCAGGAATACCCTTGGAAACTCATTCGCCTCGGTGAACGCGAACAGCTGCTCTTTGATATCTCGCAACCCGATGGCGAGAACGTGAAGAAGAATATGCTCACCGCTCAGCCCGAGATCGCCGCCCGCCTGACCAAGGCGCTGAAGGAATGGAGCGAGACGCTGACGCCTCCAGGCCTGCCGACTACCTTCGATGCGCACCACGAAGGCCTCTTCGCCGAGCATGAGGTCATCCCGCCCCTGCCTGATGCCCCTAAGACCAAAGGCACCCCAGCCGGCTCGATCCAAGGCTGGCTCTGCCGCAACGGCACGATTGCGGCCAAGGATGGTGCGCTGCTCATCACCGCTGACCCGAAGGCCGCCAAGAACGCCAAGCCCTTCCTCGCCAAGACCGGCCTCGCCCTAAACGGACCCGTCACCGCCGTCATTAAAGTGGACGCCAAGGTCGCGACCAACGCCTCGCTCAGCTGGCGCACCAAGGAGCAGCCCGACTTCCTGCCCGCCAACCTCGTCCGCTTCACCCTACCCGCCGGCGCTTCTGAGCAGAGCATCACCCTACCCGTCGACGGCCAGGCGATTCACTGCCGCTTCAGCCTCGGCGACCAGACGGATGGCTTGCGACTCCGCTCGATCGAACTTCGTCCCGCCAAGGGGGCGGCCAACCTCGCAGACTTCAGCCGCTGATTCAAATGCGGTCATATAAATAATCTGTTAAGTCTGAGGGCTGGGAGTAGGGTTTACTCCCACCCCATGAACGCTCGCGCCTTCCTCGCCTGTCTAGTTTCGCTATCGCCCCTCATCGCCGCGGACCAGCCGAACGTGCTGATCATCTTCGCCGATGACTTGGGCTACGCCGACATCGGCGTCCACGGTGGCAAAGCGGTGCCGACTCCGAACATTGACGCACTCGCGGCGTCAGGCGTCCGCTGCACCTCAGGCTACGTCACCTGCCCCTATTGCAGCCCCTCTCGCGCCGGTATGCTCACCGGCCGGGCCCAGACCCGTTTCGGCCATGAGTTCAACCCGCACGTCGGTAATGAAGCTGAACTCGGACTGCCGCTCAATCAACGCACGATTGCCAATGAGCTGCATGACGTCGGCTACGCGACGGCGCTCATCGGCAAGTGGCACCAAGGCTTTGACAAGCCGCACCACCCCAACTCCCGCGGCTTCGACGAGTTCTTCGGCTTCCTCGTCGGCGGACACAATTACGCGCTGCACCCGGATGCCGATCCCGAGTTCGGGTCCGGCCATTCGCACAACATGATCTACCGCGGCGACAAGCTGCAGAAGCTCGACGGATTCCTCACCGACATCTTCACCGACGAAGCCATCAGTTTCATGGACCGCAACAAGCAGAAGCCCTGGATGCTCTACCTAGCTTATAACGCCGTGCACACCCCCCTGGAGATTTCGCCCTCCATCGCCGCGCGCATCCCGACCGGAGTGACTGACCCCAATCGCCGCGGCTACCTCGGCCTGCTCCTCGGGCTCGACGACGCGATCGGCCGTGTCACGGAATACCTGCGCAAGTCCGGCGCCGATAAGAATACCCTCGTCCTGTTCGTCAGCGATAACGGTGGCTCCAGCCGCAAGCCCTACCTCGCCTACAACACTGGCATGAATACCCCGCTCCGCGGCGACAAAGGCCAAACTCTAGAGGGCGGTATCCGCGTTCCGTTCTTCGCCTCCTGGCCAGGCAAACTCCCCGCCGGTACGACGTACAATCATCCGGTCTCGACCCTGGACTTCCTCCCGACCGCCTGCGCCCTCGCCGGCGCCAAGCAGGCGGATGTCGTCGAAGGTGTGAATCTTCTTCCTTACTTGCGCGGCGAAAACAAGTCGGCGCCCCACGCGACGCTCGCGTGGCGCTTTGGCCCGCAGAAGGCCATCCGCCAAGGCGACTGGAAACTCACCGATGAACGCGACTTCGACGCCAAGACCCAGAGCGGCTGGCGACTCTACGACCTCTCCAAGGACATCGGCGAAGCTCACGACGTCTCCGCACAATTCCCCGAGAAGAAAGCCGAGCTGATCAAACTCTGGGAAGAATGGGATAGCCATAACATCGCCCCCAAGTGGCACGGCAGTATCACCGAGGACCCGACCGCTCCGGTCGCCAAGCCCACGGCGAAGAAGGCCAAGAAGTAAGCCGCCTGCTCACTCTTTTTGATCCATGCGCCTCTTCGCCCTCCTCCTCGCTCCGCTCGCGGCCCTCGCCGCCGACAAGCCGAACGTGATCTTCATCCTCGCCGACGACCTTGGCGCGCATGACCTCGGCTGCTTCGGTAGCACATTCTACGAGACCCCGAACATCGACCGTCTGGCCAAGCGCGGCACCCGCTTCACGCAGGCCTACGCCGCAAGCCCGCTCTGCTCCCCGACGCGCTCGAGCATCCTCGTCGGCCAATACCCTGCACGCACTGGTATCACCGCGCCGGTCTGCCACATCAACCCGATCTACCTCAACAAGGAGCTCACCAAGGGTGGCCCGAATGCCCGCCTGCTCGTCGCCAACAGCGTCTCCCGCCTGAAGCCGGAATACTTCACCCTCGCCGAAGCCCTCAAAGAAGCCGGCTATTCTACCGCGCACTTCGGCAAGTGGCACCTCGGCCATAACCTCAAACCGGCCGACCATTACGAACCGCAAGATCAGGGCTTTGACTCAGACTTCCCCCACGTACCGAACGCTGCCGGACCCGGCGGCGGCTACCTCGCCCCGTGGAAGTTCATCAAGGACCCTACCATCACCGATGAAGTCGGTATGAACATCGAGGACCGCATGTCCAAGGAAGCCGCGAAGTACATCGCCGCCCATAAGGATAAGCCGTTTTACATGAACTACTGGGCCTATTCGGTCCATTCTCCGTGGAATGCACGGGCAGACTATATCGAACACTTCAAGTCCAAGGTCGACCCGGCGAACCCGCAGCACAACGCCCTGTACGCCGCGATGGTGAAATCCCTCGACGACGGCGTCGGCCGCATCCTGCAGGCCGTCGACGACGCGGGCATCGCCGACAACACGATCATCGTGTTCTATTCCGATAACGGTGGCTACGCCTACCCGCCCAAGAAGACCGACCCCGAAGGCTACGCCGATATCCCGGCGACCAGCAACCTACCCCTCCGCAGCGGCAAGGCCTCGCTCTACGAAGGCGGCACTCGTGAGCCGTTCATCTTCGCCTGGCCCGGTAAGGCCAAGGCTGGCGCGACCAGCGATATCCTTTTCCAAACCGTCGATTTCTACCCGACCTTAATCTCGTTCGTCGGACTCAAGCCACACGATGGCATCAAGCTCGATGGCCATGATCAGTCTAAGGCCCTCCTCGGTGGCGTATCGCCCCGTGACCGCGTCTTCTGCCACTTCCCTCACGGCACCGCCACGCGCGATTCCGTCATGGACGGCTTCTATGCTGGCACCTACGTGCGCAAGGGCGACTGGAAGCTCATCCGCTTCTATGCGCGCAATTACGACGGTTCAGACGACCTCGAGCTCTACGACCTGAAGAACGACCTCGGCGAGCGCCACAACCTCGCGAAGGAAAAGCCGGAGCTCGTGACTGAACTCAACGGACTGATCACCGACTTCCTCAAGGACACCGAAGCGGTGATTCCGAAGCTGAATCCGAATTTCGGCAAGGCCGCGCCCAAGGCGGCCGCCCCGAAGAAGCCCCTCGCACCGGACGATCTCCCCGGCGGCTGGAAGAACCGAGCCGGCAAGGCTGCGGTCATCGAAGGCGCCCTGCACATCGAGTCCAAGGGGGCTAACTCCTTCCTCGGCGTCGGCGCCGGCCTGACCGCCGGCAAGGCCAAGCTCACCTTCAAGCTCCGCGCCCCACAGGCCGGCGAAGGACGCATCGCCCTCCTGGGCGCAGCGGGCGGCGCCGAGATGCTCCCCGTGCCCTACCGGACCTCCGGTGAAGCCGTCTGGCAGACGATCAGCGTGGACCTGGAACCCAAGCAAGCCGCCAGCATCCTCCGTCTCTTTCTACCGACCGGCTCAGCAGCGGTCGACATCGACGACATCGTCTTGACCCCTGCCCAAGGCGCTCCCCGCCGCTGGGAATTCTGAGCTAATCCGTCCGTCAGTTGGGTGGTATTTAATACCTAGGCAGGGAACAACCCGCCCTGGCCCCTACTCTTACATGGATAAAGGCCGAATCCGGCTTCCCCTCTTCCATTATCCCTCTTTATTCAAGACACCCCCCTTCCCCATGCGTAAGCCCCTCTTGGCGCTCCTGCCCTTTCTCGTCTCCGCCTCCTTCGCGGCCGAGGAGAAAGTCCAGTTCAACCGCGACATCCGTCCGATCGTCGCCGAAAACTGCTTCCACTGCCACGGCCCGGATCCCGGCACCCGCAAGGCGGGCCTCCGCCTCGACACTGAAGCGGGCTTCTTTGCGCCGCGCATGACCAAGGACGGCAAGGAAGAACCGCCGACCATCCTTAAAGGCCAGCCAGACAAGAGCCCGCTCTTCCAGCGCATCATCAGCAAGGACGAGGACGAGGTCATGCCTCCGCCGAAGGAGCACAAGACACTCAAGCCCGCCGAGGTCGCGCTCATCAAGCATTGGATCGAACAAGGCGCACCTTGGCAGCCGCACTGGTCACTCGTCGCTCCGCAGAAGGCGCCGCTGCCGAAGACTTCCGATGACAGCTGGGCCAAGAACCCCATCGATCGCTATGTCCGAGCCAAGCTCGACGTCGCCGGCCTGAAGCCTGCACCCGAAGCCGACGCCGCCACGCTCATCCGCCGCGTCAGCCTCGACGTCACCGGCCTACCGCCCGCACCTGCCGTTCTGACCAAGCACCTGCCCAAGGACGGCAGCCGCCTCAGCGACGCGCAGCTCTCCGCGCTCATCGACGAACTAATGGCCCTGCCGGCCTACGGCGAACACCGCGCCCGCTACTGGCTCGATGCCGCCCGCTACGCCGACTCACACGGCCTGCACTTCGACGCCTACCGCGAGATGTGGCCCTATCGCGACTGGGTGGTGAAGTCGTTCAATCGCAACCAGCCCTTCGACCAGTTCACGCTCGAGCAGCTCGCCGGCGACCTACTCCCCAACCCGACCGAAGACCAGCGCATCGCCACCGGCCTCCAACGCTGCAACCCGACGACCAACGAAGGCGGTACAATCGTCGAAGAGAACCTCGCCAACTACGCCGCCGACCGCGTGCAGACGATGGGCTGGGTCTACCTCGGCCTCACCACCAACTGCGCCCAGTGCCACGACCATAAGTTCGACCCGTTCTCACAGAAGGACTTCTACGCGATGTCCGCCTTCTTTCGGAACACCACCCAAGGCGGACTCGACGGCAACGTGAAGGACGGCAAGGGCCCGGTGCTCACCCTGCCGACCGACGCCGACCGTCCGCGCTGGAACGCGCTGCCCACCGAGATCGCTAAAGGCAACGAGCAGGTCGCGGAAGCCCGCAAGCTCGGCACCCCACTCTTCGAGCAGTGGTTCGCGAAGGCCAAGCCTGCCGACCTCGACGCGGACATTCCCGCCAAGGCACTCATCGCCCGCCTCGCCCTCAACGAAGGTACCGGCATCCCCGCCGGCACCACCGCCGCGGGCGAGCCCGTGACCTGGAACAAGGCCGGCAAGATTGGCCCGGCGCCGGTCTTCAAGAAGGGTTCGCATCTCGTCATCGGCGCCGCCGGCGACTTCGGCACCAAGCAGGCGTTCTCCGCCGCTGCCTGGATCAAGGCTGACAAGGTCGAAGGCACCGGTGCGATTATTGCTCGGATGGACGACCCGAAGGGCGCCCAAGGCTGGAACTTCTTCCAATCCGGCCGCAACCTCGGCGTCTACATCATCAGCAAGTGGCCCGATGACGCTCTCAAGGTAGTCACCACGCGCAATGTCGTGAACACGGCCTACCAACACGTCCTGATGACCTACGACGGCAGCGGCAAAGCCGCCGGCGTGAAAATCTACGTCAATGGAGTCCTCGCCGAGACCCGTGGCGAAGTCGATAAACTCAAGACTGACACGAAAGCCGCGACGCCGACCCGCATCGGACAACGCAGCCAGAGCGAACCGTTCCACGGCGCCATCCAAGACGTCTTCCTCTACGCCCGGGCGCTTGACCCGAGCGAGGTGACGACGCTCGCCAAGCTCGGAGCCCTGCGTCAGTCGTTGGCCGGCAAGCCCAACGCCCAGCAGAAGGAAGCCCTGCGCGAACACTTCCTCCTCAACCGCCACGAGCCGTTCAAACTCGCCTCGAACGCCGTCGCGAAAATGACCGCCGAGCAGACCATGATCCGCGTCCGTAGCCCGATGACCCACGTGCAGGAAGAGAAGATGGATAGCCCAGCGATGGCCAACATCCTCATCCGCGGCGCCTATGACAAGAAGGGCGATGCCGTCGCCGCGGAGATTCCCTCCGCCCTCGGCAAGCTCCCCGCCGACGCCCCGCGCAATCGCCTCGGGCTGGCCAAGTGGATCCTCAGCGATGCCAATCCGCTGACCACCCGCGTGACCGTCAACCGCATGTGGCAGGAGCTCTTCGGTACGGGCCTGGTCAAGACCTCCGAGGACTTCGGCATCATGGGCAGCCTGCCCTCCCACCCTGAGCTCCTCGACTGGCTGGCAATCGACTTCCGTGCACACGGCTGGGACGTGAAACGTTTCTACAAGCAACTCCTCACCAGCGCGACCTACCGCCAGGCGGCGCTCAATACGAAGGAGAAAATCGAGAAGGACCGCGACAACGCGCTCCTCAGCCGCGGCCCGCGCTTCCGCATGGATGCCGAGATGCTCCGTGACCAGGCGCTCGCCGTCAGCGACACACTCTCGCCGCGCATGGGCGGCCCGGGCACCAAGCCCTACCAGCCAGAGAACATCTGGGAAGTCGTCGGCGTTGGCATCCAGGTCTACAAGCCCGACTCAGGTGAGAATCTCTACCGCCGCTCGCTGTACAACTACTGGCGCCGCATGGCTCCGCCCGCGAGCCTCGACCTCTTCAACGCGCCCTCGCGCGAAGTCTCGTGCGTCCGCCGCGACCGCACCAACACGCCCCTGCAGGCCCTGGTGATGCTCAACGATCCGCAGTACGTCGAAGCTTCGCGCGTCCTTGCGCAGCACACCCTGAAGGCTGGCGGCGACGACCTCGCCCGCCTCAATATCGCCGCCCTGCGTCTACTCAGCCGGCCGCTTAAGCCCGCCGAGACGGCGATCCTGACGGACAGCCTCGGCAAGCTGCGCGCCCATTACGTCGCCCAGCCCGCCGACGCCGCCGCGCTCCTCGGGGTCGGCGATGCGAAGTCCGACGAGAAACTCCCCAAGCCCGAACTGGCCGCCTGGACGATGGTCTGCAGCCAGCTCCTCAACCTCGACGAAGTCCTTAATAAATAAACAACATGTCCATCCTCCACGAGTGGAACACCCTCCAAACCCGTCGCCGCTTCCTCGGCACGGGAGCCAACGCCCTCGGCGCCGCCGCGCTGACCAGCCTGCTCGGTCGCACTATGGCCCACGCGGCACCGGGAGCGATCAGCACCCAGCACCCCCCTAAGGCCAAGCGCGTCATCTACCTCCACATGGTCGGCGGCCCCGCCCAGATGGACCTCTTCGACTACAAGCCGCAGATGAAGGAGATGTATGACAAGGACCTGCCCCCGAGCATCCGCAACGGCCAGCGCTTGACGACAATGACGAGCGGCCAGACCCGCTTCCCCATCGCGCCTTCGAAGTTCAATTTCAGCCAGCACGGGAAGTGCGGGATGTGGCTGAACTCGGACCTGCTGCCCAACCTCGGCAAGAACGCGGACGACATCTGCTGGATGCGCTCCCTCAATACCGAGGCGATCAACCATGAGCCCGCCATCTGCGCCATGCAGACCGGCAATCAGATCACCGGCCGGCCCTGCCTCGGCTCTTGGGCCTCCTATGGCCTGGGCTCCGCTAACGACAACCTGCCGAACTTCGTGGTCCTCATCGCGACCCCGACGAACCGCGACCAGGAGCAGGCGATCTCCAGCCGTCTGTGGTCCAGCGGCTACCTGCCGGGTGAACACGCCGGCGTCTCCTTCCGCAGCAAGGGCGACCCGATCCTGTTCATCAACAACCCGCCCGGCGTGCCCGACGACCTGCGCAAGCAGACCATCGACGGCATCAACCAACTCAACCGCCTCAATTACGAGACCGTGGGCGACCCGGAGACGCACACCCGCATCAAGCAGTACGAGATGGCCTTCCGCATGCAGGCTTCGGTGCCCGAACTCACCGACCTCACCAAGGAACCGGAACACATCTTCAAGCTCTACGGCGAGGAAGCCCGCAAGCGCGGTAGCTTCGCCAACAGCGTGCTGATGGCGCGCCGCCTCGTCGAACGCGGCGTGCGCTTCGTCCAGATCTACCACAACAACTGGGACCACCATTCCAACGTCAGCGGCCGCATGCCGAGCCAATGTAAGGACATCGACCAACCGTGCCACGCCCTCATCGAGGACCTTAAGCAGCGCGGGATGTTCGACGATACGCTCATCGTCTGGGGCGGCGAATTCGGTCGCACCATCTACAGCCAGGGCGGACTCACCAAGGAGAACTACGGCCGCGACCACCACCCGCGCTGCTTCTCGATGTGGATGGCCGGCGGCGGCGCCAAGGGCGGTCAGATCTACGGCGAGACCGACGAGTTCAGCTACAACATCGTCAAGGATCCCCTCCCGATTAACGACTTCCACGCGACGGTGCTTCACCTGCTCGGCTACGACCACGAACGCTTCACCTACAAGTATCAAGGCTTGGACCAGAAGCTCACCGGCGTCCTCCCGACCAAGGTCGTCAAGGCGTTGGTCGCCTGACAGAGGTAGGGACAGCACCACGTGCTGTCCTTATGTGCAAAGGTGCAAATCGGCCTTCGGCCTGTGCAAAAGTGCAAAGGTGACAGTTAACCCAAAGACAGGGCTAGGCTAACCCCTAGCCCTTCTTATTTTCTGACCGTTTCACCAACTCTAGCCCTGGCCCTAGCCCTCGCCCTACTCGTTTCCACCTTTGCACTTTTGCACCTTTGCACTGTATCTTCCCACACCCACCCCAACCCCTCACCCTATGCAGCCCCTTCGTCGCTCCCTCTGGCCAACTGGCCAACTGGTCAACTGGTCAACTTTTCTGCTCTGCCTCCTTTCTCTGCCCCTCTCCGCGGCCGACGACGCCGCCTGGCTCCAAACCAAAGGCACCCTGCTCTTCCACGACGCCTTTGAGCGCGACGAGACCGGCACCGGGCTCAAGGATATCGGTAACGGCTGGGAAAGCGCCACGGCGGACCGCGTCCCGAAACTCAAGCAGGCCGACCTCGACGCGGGGATCATGAAGATCGCCAGCGCGACCAAGGAAGCGGGCCACGCCGCCCACATCCACCACGACGCCGGCTTCGCCGACGGCGGCGTGATCGTACGCTTCAAGTTCCCCGGACTCAGCCAGGCCGAGAACCTTGTGACCGGCTTCGTCGACCGTGAACTCAAGGACGTCCACGCCGGCCACCTCTGCTACGCGACCCTCTCGCAGACTGAACTGAACCTCTCGGACCGCAAGACGGGCTCGATGAACCTGGCGGTGAAGAAGAAGCATGCTGACGATGCCGCCGCCAAACGGAAGCCGGACCCGGCCTTCGAAGCGATGCTCAAGAAGAAGTCGCAGACCACCCCATTGAAGGCCGACCAAGAATGGCACGTATACACCCTGGTCACCGAAGGCGACGAGATGCGCTTCTCCCTCGACGGCAAGCTGATCGCCAGCCACCGCTCGGAGGGCTACGCCCACGACATGAAGCGCTGGTTCAGCTTCCTCGCCAATTCGACTGTCTGGATCGATGACGTGAAGATCTATAAAGTGCGCTGAGCGATGCGACTCCTTGGCATCGAAGGCGGCGGCACCCGCACCTCGGCCTTGCTGGTCGAGGGCACGGATACCGTCCTGGCTTCCTTCGCCGTCGGACCCGGCAACCTACAGCTTCTTAACGGCGAAGAACTCTCCGCCCTACTCGCTTCAATCCGTGCCCAGCTACCAGTCCAACCCGACCGCATCGGTATCGGGATGGCGGGCGTCCGTTCCGCCGCCGACCGCGAACGCCTGCGTCGTGCCGTGGCCGCCACCTGGCCAAATACCCCTTCCACCGTCGGCGACGACCTCATCCTGGCGCTCGAAGCCGGCGAATGGCCGGCCGACTGCGCCGCCCAAGTCCTTCAGCTCAGCGGCACGGGCTCCTGCTGCCTCGGACGGCACCGTAACGGTGCGTCGGTCAAGGTCGGTGGACGCGGCCACATCATCGGCGACCGCGGCAGCGCGTGCGATATCGCCGTGCACGCCCTTCGCTCGACGGTCACGATCTCCGACATCGACGCCGACTGGCCACGCCTCGGCGCCGACATGGTCGCCTTCCTCCAGATGAACGACCCTGAGTCGCTCATCGAATGGTCGATGACCGCAAGTAAGGCCGAGATCGCCTCCCTCGCCCAAGTGGTCTTCGAAGCCGCGGCCACGCGTCAGGACGAGATCGCCGTCGCCATCCTGCGCCGCGCCTCGGAACGCCTCAGCAAGGACGCCGTCCATTGTGCCGCCCGTGTGGCCCAGCCCGAGGAGAAGGTGCAGTTCCTGCTCAACGGCTCGACTCTCCTGAAGAACGGTTGGTTCGCCGACGAAGTCACAGCCAAGATTCTCGCTGCCCGCCCGGGTAGCGAAGTCGTCCGTCTCGCCCGTCCCGGCATCTGGGGCGCCCTCGCCCTCGCCCGTCAGGCCGGCACGCAGGCCGCCCCCAAGACCACCGCCCCTGTCGAAGCTAAGCCGACCGGCTGGCGCCCCGTCGCAAGCGCCCCGACCGAAGGCCGCAACCCGAAGTCCGCCGGCTTCGCCGAGATGCCCCTCGCCGACGCAATCAAGCTGATGCTCGCGGAGGATGCCACACTCCCCGGCAAGGTCCTCGCGGAAAGCGCCCACGTGGCTTGGACGGTCGAAGCCGTCGCCAAGGCCTTCGCCTCCGGCGGTCGCCTGGTCTACTGCGGTGCCGGCACCTCCGGTCGACTCGGTGTGCTCGACGCCAGCGAATGCCCGCCGACCTTCCGCACACCCACCTCGCTCGTCCAAGGCATCATCGCCGGTGGACGTAGTGCACTCTGGAGTGCCGTCGAAGGCGCCGAGGACGACGAAGCCGCGGGCGTCCGCTCGATCGCCTCCCGCTCGGTGACCGCACAGGACGTCGTCATCGGTATCTCGGCCAGCGGCCACGCGCCCTTCATCTGGGGCTGCCTTGCCGAAGCCCGTCGACGCGGCGCCAAGACCGTCCTCGTCGCCTGCAATCCTGGGTATCGCGACCACCCCCTGCTTGATTGCGCAATTTTGCCTGACACCGGCCCCGAAGTGCTCACCGGCTCCACCCGCCTCAAGGCCGGCACCGCCACGAAGCTCGTGCTCAACCTGATCACGACGCTCGCCCTCGCCCGTTCAGGCAAAGTCGTGAGCAATCTCATGGTCGACCTGAATCCCTCGAACACCAAGCTCCGCGACCGCGCCACCCGCATCGTCCAGGAACTCGCCCAGGTCGATGCGCCGACCGCCCGACAAGCACTCGAGGCCCACGGCTGGATCATCCGCCAAGCGCTCGCTGCCATCGCCAAATCCACGCCTTAATACCCCATGAGACTCCTCCTCTCCCTCCTGCTGACGCTGTCGATGGCTTCGGCTGCCGAGACGCCTGGCTCCATCCAGCCATCAACTAAGTGGACCACCCAAGGCCTCGAGGACGCCAAGCAGGACCGCAAGAGTATGCCTTACGACGGATTCACGCCGAACCGGATGGCCTGCGACACGACCCTGCGCCTACTGCCCGACAAGTCCTGGATCCTGTTCATGCTCGCCGGCGGCGACACCGAGCCTTCGCCGCTGAACTACACCGGCGTCACCCGTAGCACCGACGAAGGTAAGACCTGGACGCCGCTGGCGGCCTTTGACGTCGGCTTCCCGAGCGAAGGCAAGACCATCGGCCAAGGCCCGACCGAAGTCCTCGTCCGCGACGGCCGTGCGACGCTCTTCTTCTCGACCCATTCCAAGCACTGGGCCAATGACTGGCGCTCGTGGTATCTGACGAGCGACGATTCGTTCAAAACCTGGAGTAAGCCCGTCGAGCTGCCCGGCCGCCTCAAGGAACGCACCTTCATCCGCCCATCGATCACCACGCGCGACGGCCGTATCCTCCTGCCCTTCCAGCACTACGTCGGCCCGGACGCCGAGAAAGCCAAAGCCCCGCTCGACCGCGCCTTCACGAATCCGCGCAACGGGGTACTGATGAGCGCGGACGGCGGTAAGACCTGGTCCGAACACGGCAATATCCGACTGACACCCAACGACCGATACTTCGGCTGGGCCGAACCGACCATCCACGAACGCGCCGACGGCTCGATCCTGATGTACATCCGCGCCGACGGTCTCGGCGGCGTGCTTTATCAGGCGACCTCCAAGGACGGCGGCCGCACGTGGCCCGAATTCGCCACGGTCACCGACATCCCCAACCCCGGCAGCAAAGCCACCCTCTTCCCGCTTGGCGGCGGCGCTGTCGCCCTGCTCCATAATCCGAACTCCAAGCGCCGCGCCCCGCTCGCGCTCTGGATCAGCTTCGACGACGGAAAGACCTGGCCCTATCAGCGCGTGCTCGTCCCTGAAGCCGGCCCCGATCCGAAATATCCCGGCAAGCTCATGAAGGGTTCGCTGAACTATCCGGACGGCTTCGTCAGCGCCGACAAGCAGTGGCTGCACTTCGCCTACGATGACGCCCGCCATCGCGCCGTCCATTACAGTGCGAAACTTCCGCCCCTGCCGGCGAAGTAAACCGTCAGCTAAAGGCAGAATGAGTTGGCAAAGTGGGGACGACGGCTAAGTTGCCCTCTCCCCCGCCCATGCGCCTCCTCCTTGTCCTAGGGCTCCTGCTTGCCTCGCCCTTAACCCAGGCCGAGGAAGCCGATGTCATCGTCTACGGCGCCACGCCGGGCGGCTTCTGCGCGGCCATCGCCGCCGCCCGTGAAGGCGCCAAGGTTCTCCTACTCGAACCCTCCGCCCACGTCGGCGGCGTCAACACCGGCGGCCTGAGCTTCAGCGACTCCAACCAGACCGTCCGCTCCACCCTCCTCGGCCTGTTCGAGGAATGGCACCAGCACATCGCGGCCGACTATGCGGCCCGTGGCGTGAAGCTGCCCTACTACGTCGCTACGAAAAATAATGTCGTATGGACCTATGAGCCACACGTCGCCGCCCGCGTGACGAACGCGATGCTCAAGGAAGCCGGCGTAACCGTGCTAACGAAGCAGCCGCTGGAATCCATCGAGAAGGAAGGCACCAAGATTGTCAGCCTCCGCACCTCCGCGGGTGTACACACCGCCAAGGTCTTCATCGATACCACCTACGAGGGTGACCTACTCGCCAAGTCTGGTGTCGTCTGGCACCTCGGCCGCGAGAGCCGCGACGAATACGGTGAGAGCCTAGCCGGACGGCAGTATCCGAAACAGAAGATGGAGATCAATGGCTTCGACGCCAACGGCCTGCCCCTCCCCTTCATCACGACGGTCAGCCAAGGCGACGATAATGCCGGTGAACAGACCGTCATGGTCTACAGCTTCCGCCTCTGCCTTACGAAGGACCCCGCCAACCGCGTGCCCTTCCCCGAACCGAAGGCTTACGACGCCGCCCGCTTCGAACTGGTCCGCCGCTACTTCCAGAAATACCCGAACGCTCCGCTGCCATGGGACCTCTATCCGTTGCCAGGCGACAAGTTCGACGCCAATAACGGCATTGGTAAGATGTTCTCGATGGGCCTCGTCGGCGAAGCCAACGGCTGGTGCGCGTCCGATCCCAAGGGTCGGTCGGCGTTATGGGAAAAACATAAGCAGTATACCCTCGAGTTCTACCAGTTCCTGACGACGGACGAAGCCGTGCCGGCGAAGATCCGGGCGACGATGGCCGAGCTCGGCCTCTGTCGCGACGAGTTCCCCGACACCGGCCACTGGTCCCCCCAGCTCTACGTCCGCGAAGGAAGGCGCATGGACGGACGTTATACGCTGACCCAGAAGGACGTGCTCGAACAGCCGCTCAAGGACGACCCGATCGCGGTCTCCTCGTTCCCCATCGATTCGCACGATTGCCGCCGCATCGCCCTCCCCGATGGCGTCCTCAACGAAGGCACGATCCTGCCGGTACGCATGCCGGGGCGTCCGCATGGCTATGCCTACCACATCCCCTATCGCGCCATCACCCCTTCAGCCTCGGAGTGCTCCAACCTGCTCGTGCCCGTCGCCCTCTCCGCCACCCACGTCGCCTATTCGTCCGTCCGCGTCGAGCCGACCTGGATGGCTATCGGTCAGTCCGCCGGCATCGCCGCTGCCCTCGCCGCCAAGGCCGGGGTGACCGTGCAGGCGCTGGATTACGCCAAGCTGCGCGAGCGACTCCTCGCCCAGCACCAGGTGCTCGACCTACCCATCCTCTCGCCCTTGCCTCAGTCTAAGCCCCAATCTAAAAAGACCAAATGAAGACCCGTCTGCTCCTCTGCCTCACGGCCCTGCTCGCGGGTTGCTCCACGTCTAAACAGGACAATAAGCCCACGGCGTCGCTCCTGCCCGCCGGCTGGGACGCCAAGGCCGCGGGCGACAAGGTCATGGCTGGGCTCATCAAGGCCAGCGGCCCCGAGGTCAAAGGCGCCCACGACGCGCACCTCGCTATCGTCGGCGATCGCGCCTTCGTGATCGCCGAGGCCAACGATCGCCAACCCGGCGAGGCCGCCCAGTGGCCCTTCATCTACGCCACGCTGTCGATCATCGACCTCCGCAACGAACGCCTGCTCGACGTGATGACCGTGGCCCGCTCCGAGCAGGCCTTCGCGAACGAAACCCTTCCCGTCGGCGCCTGCTTCGTGCCGCGCGTCAAGCAGGTCGGCCCGCAGACTCTCCGTTGCTGGTTCGCCAGCGAGCAACCTGGCAAACGCCAGTCGCAGACCTACTACCGCGACCTTGACCTACGCACGATGACCTTCGAGCCGGAGATTCATCGCATGAAGTTGCAGACTAGCGAAGCTACGTTCGACCTGCAGCCGAAGCATCTCTATGCCGACGCCGCCAAGCAGGGCTTCCAGCGCAAGCCAGTCGATGCTGGCCTATACCTCTTCGACAACTTTAAGGAGTTCGACGGCAAGACTTACATTGCGATCAATAACTACCTCGGCGCCCAGCAGGCGCTCTGCACATTGAACGCAGCTGCCGACACGCTCACGGTCGTCGGCCACTTCAATGGCCCCGGTGAACAGGCACTGACCGAGCCTGCGGTCAATCGCCTGCCCGACGGGACCTGGCTGGCGATCTGTCGCAAGGAGAACGGCGACCGCAACTACTGGTTCTCCGAGAGCAAGGACGGCAAGACCTGGACGATTGGCGGCGAGAAGGACTTCGTGAATAATGGCGCCGCCTCCAAGCCGACCTTCGATAAGTTTAACGGCAACTATTACCTCGGCTGGCAGGAACGCACCCAGATCGACAAGGTCAGCCGCAGCGTCTTCAACCTCGATGTCTCGAAGGACGGCAAGACCTGGGAGCGCAAGTACCGCTTCGAGACCACGAAGTCCTTCCAATACCCCACTTTCGTTGAAGCCAATGGACAGATCTGGTTCTGCGTGACCCAGGGAGATTCCGACCCGAGCCGTAAGGAACGTATCATGTTCGGACGGCTGGAGTAATCATAAGGCCTCAAATAGGGCACCGGGCAAAAACTCCTCGCAACTAATCGGGGCGGGGCGTATATAACTGATGCCCCCATGCGATTCCTCGCCCCCCTCCTCATCGCCGCGTCGGCCGCCGCCGCGGAAGTCAGCTTCGACAAGCAGACCATCACTAAAGACTTCGTTGCCGAAGGCTGTGCCGTCGCCGACTTCAACCATGACGGCATCCCGGACGTCGCCGCCGGTCGCTTCATCTGGCTCGGTCCCGACTTCAAGCAGAAGGTCGCCTACGCTCCGGAACGAAATAATCCTACCGGCCCCAACAAGACACCTTACACAGCAGACACTGGCTACTCCGACTACTTCATCCAGTTCGCCTATGACTTCAACGGCGACGGCTGGCCTGACATCCTGGTCTACGGACTACCCGGCGATCCTGCCTATGTCTTCGAAAACCCTCAGGCCAAAGGCGGCGATTGGACCCGCCATAACATCTTCGATGTCGCCGACGGTGAGTCGCCCGACCTCGTCGACATCAACGGCGACGGCAAACCCGAGCTACTCTGCCACTCCAGCGACCTCGTGAAACCGGCCAAGGCCAAGGGCGGCAAGTCCGGCGGGCAGTTCGGCTACGTCGAGATTGACTGGAAGAACCCCTTCGCGAAAGCCCGCTTCCGTCCGATCACGCCCAAGACGCCGGAGAATGACATCAAGATCTTCAAGTACACCCACGGCTACGGCGCCGGCGACGTCAACGGCGACGGCCGCGTCGACATCCTCGAGAAGGACGGCTGGTATGAACAGCCAACCGATACCTCCAAGGATTCCAACTGGAAGTTCCACCCGAACAACTTCGGTCAAGGCGGAGCCCAGATGTATGTCTACGACGTGAACAAGGACGGCCGCAACGACGTCATCACCAGCATCAAGGCCCACGGCTACGGCCTCTCTTGGTTCGAACAGAACAAGGACGGCTCCTTCACCGAACACGTCATCCTCGGGAAGACCAAGGAAGAGAACGCCGCTGGCGCAGGCTTCAGCCAGATTCACGCCGTGCAGCTCGCCGACATCAATGGAGACGGCCTACTCGACATCGTCACCGGTAAGCGCCGCTGGGCCCACGGTCCCGCCAAGGACGACGAGCCGATGGCGGACCCCGTCCTCTGCTGGTTCGAACTCAGCCGCGATGGCAAAGGCGGCGCGAGCTACACCAAGCACCTCATCGATGCCGACAGCGGCGTCGGCACCCAGTTCTTCACCGGCAAGGTAAACCAGGATAATAAGCCTGACATCGTGATCGGCAATAAGCACGGCGTCTTCGTCTTCACCCAGAAGTAAGCCGCCCCACATTCCCCATAATGGGGTCAGACCCTATTAATGGGGTCTGACCCCATTATTTTGCCTCTGATACTTATTTACCTCCAACCTTCCCTCACCCTATGCGTGCCCTGCTCTGCTTGCTACTCCCCCTGACCGTTTTCGCCGCCGACCGGCCCAACGTGCTCTGGTTTGTCGTCGACGACATGTCCGCGAACTTCGGGTGCTACGGAGAGCAGACCATCGCCACCCCGAATGTCGATCGGCTAGCAAAGGAAGGCGTCCGTTTCAGCCGCGCCTACGTCACGGCGCCAGTCTGCTCGCCGTGCCGTTCGGCCCTGATCACCGGGATGTATCAGACGACCATCGGAGCCCAACATCACCGCAGCGGTCGCGGCGAACTCAAGATCCACCTCCCCGCCGAAATCACGCCGACCCCGAAACTCTTCCAGCAAGGTGGTTACTTCACCTGTATCGGTAGCGGCCTGCCCGATCTCGACTTCCGTGGGCTTCCCTTCGGAGCCGCCAAAGGAAAGAAAGCCAAAGCGAGCGGAGCCAATCGTCTCGGTAAGACTGACTACAACTTCGAATGGGATGCCAGTATCTACGACTCGCACGACTGGTCCGGCCGCAAGGCGGGACAGCCGTTCTTCATGCAAGTTCAGCTTCACGGCGGCAAACTCCGTGAAGGCTCTGATGCAGCCCGAGTCCAATTCCGCGAACGGATCGTCCGTGAACTTGGCGCCGGCACCGATCCCAACAAGGTGACGCTACCGCCCTACTACCCGCGCGACCCAGTACTCCTGCAAGACTGGGCCGACTACCTTGACTCGGCCCGCCTGACGGACATGCATGTCGGACGCGTACTCGCCAGACTTGAGAAGGAAGGCCTGCTGGCGAACACGCTGATCGTCTTCATGACCGACCACGGAATCAGCCATGCACGCGGTAAGCAGTTCCTCTACGAAGAAGGCGCACACATCCCACTCGTCATCCGGGGACCAGGTATCCCTGCCGGAGTCGTTCGGCCCGACCTGGTCGAACAGATCGACCTCGCGGCCCTCTCGCTCGCCGCCGCCGGCCTTGGCGTACCGGCCTGGATGCAGGGCAAGGATATCCTCGCTCCTAACTACGCTAAGCGCGAGGAAGCCTTCTCCGCCCGCGACCGTTGCGACGAGACCACCGAGAAGATCCGCAGCCTCCGCACCGATAAGTTCATCTACATCCTCAACTTTCACCCGGAACGCCCTCTCCTCCAGCCGTGCGCCTACAAGGACGGCAAGCAGATCGTCCAGCAGCTCCGTGAACTACACGCCGCGGGTAAACTATCGGAACTCACTGAGAAGCTGCTCTTCAGCCCCACCCGCCCTCGCGAGGAGCTCTACGAACTCGCCGCCGACCGCTGGCAGGTTCGTAATCTCGCGGAAGACCCTGCGTATGCGGCGGTGCTAGCCGAGCACCGCCAGCGCCTCGATGCCAAGATGATCGCAACCAAGGACCCAGGCCCCGAATCCATGGCTATGTATGACAGCGACATGAAGCCGTATGTCGGCAAGGGCAACCCAGAGGTCGAACGCAATATCGCCCAGATGAAGCGCTGGGCCGCCGAAGGAAAATAACCGTATGCGGATTCTGCTCTGCCTTCTCCTCGCCCTGACGGCATCTGGCGCCGGCTTACCTGCACCGGTCGAGACCGACAAGCGCGTGCCGTCCGATGGCAAGGGCTGGCGCATCGAGAAAGCCGTCATCAAGGACGCCAAGCTTCCGCGCGTTCTGCTGATCGGCGACTCAATCCTCAACGGCTACCAAGGCCAGGCGACTAAACTCCTCGCCGGCAAGGCCAACGTGGACCTCTGGGTCAACCCCTACAACCAGTCCGAACAAGTCAACAAGCTGCTCGCCGACGTTCTCACCAATGGACCTTACGATGTCGTGGTCTTCAACATGGGACTCCACGGCTGGCAGGATGGACGCATCAAGCCAGGAACCTTCGAGCCCCTAATGAAGGGCTACGTCGAAGTGCTGAAAGCCAAGCTGCCCAAGGCGAAGCTGATCTGGGCCAGCAGCACGCCGGTGACCGTCAAAGGCAAGCCGACCGAGATTAACGCCGAGATCAATCCGAACATCGTCGAACAGAACCGCATGGCCGCGAAGGTCATGGCCGAGATGGGCGTGCCTATCGTCGACTTCTACACCCTGCTCATCGACAAGCGTGAACTCGCCCGCGGCGACATGTTCCACTGGACGGGTCCGGCCTATGCCGTGATTGCCCAGGCCGCCGTCGACGCCATCCTCCGCGAGCTTTCCGCCAAATAACATGCGCCGCCTCGCCTGCCTATTCCTTGCGACTTCGCTCTCCGCCGAAACCGTCGCTGACCGCAAGGTGGTGCTCGGTCTCGTCGATACCTGCGCCCAGGCGCCGAAAACCTATGAGGCCGAGGGCTTCAAGGCCGAGGGCACGGTCGATGCCATCTTCTATGACGCTCTCCCGTGGAAGGGAAAGCCGACCCGCGTCTTCGCCTGGATCGGCCTGCCCGCAAAGCACGAAGGCAAGGTCCCTGGCATCGTCGTCGTCCACGGTGGCGGCGGCACAGCCTATAAGGAGTGGGTGCAGAAGTGGAATGCCCAGGGCTTCGCCGCGATCAGCATCGCCGTCGAAGGCCAGACCGACCTCGACGAAAAGAAGGAATCGAAGGGACATCCTGTCTGGGCCCGTCATGCCTTTGCCGGACCGGCCCGCGACGGCACCTTCGCCGATACAAAACTCCCGCTGAAGGAACAGTGGATGTACCACGCGCTCGCCGACACGATGCTGGCGAATTCGCTCCTGCGCTCCTTGCCCGAAGTCGATGCGTCGAAAATCGGCGTGATGGGTATCTCCTGGGGCGGCGTGATCACGAGCACCGTCATCGGCCTCGATGAGCGTTTCGCCTTCGGCATCCCGACCTACGGCTGCGGCCACCTCTTCGACGCCGAGAACCACTGGGGCAAGGCCCTGCACGACAACGAAGGCTACCAGCAGGTCTGGGACGGCATGAACTACGCCGACCGCGTGAAGATGCCCGTGCTCTGGCTCTCCTGGCCGCTGGACGCCCACTTCCCGCTCGGCTGCCAGGCGGAGCACTATCGCAAGACGCCAGGACCTCGCATGGTCTCGCTCGTCTCGAAGATGGGCCACAGCCACCCCGCCGGCTGGAACCCGCCCGATAGCTATGCCTTCGCGAAGAGCGTCGTCGAGACCGGCAAACCATGGGGCAGCTCGCCTTCAGCCAAGACCGAATCCGGCACGGCCATCGCCGTCTTCCATTCCACGAAGCCGCTCACCCGCGCCGTGCTCGTCTCGACGACCGACAAGGGCTTCACCGGCACGCGCAAGTGGACCGAGACGCCGGCAATGGCCGCCAGCGGTGGCGGCGGTACGACGGCCTCAGCCCCCTTGCCCGCCGGGACGACGGCCTGGTATATCAACGCCTACGCCGATAAACTGACCCTCACCTCCGACTACCAAGAAATCAAATGATCCGCACCCTGCTCTGCCTGTTCAGCGCAACCCTCGCACTCATCGCCGCCGACCAGCCTGCCGGCCGTTCGTTCCTGATGCTCGGCGGCGTGACCCAAATCGTCAACGCCTCCGGCAAGGTCACCTGGAAATATCCGGCCGTGACCCGCGATGGCGAGATACTGCCCAACGGCAATCTGCTGCTGACGCTCTCCAAGACCAAGGCCTACCCGGGCGGCGCCGTCGTCGAAGTGACCCGCGACCAGAAGGTCGTCTGGGAATACAAGGGCACACAGACCGAGGTGAACACAGCCGTCCTGCTCGATAACGGCAACATCCTGCTGACCGAAGCCGGGAATAATCCGCGCCTCCTCGAGGTCGCCCGCGACGGCTCAATCAAGGTAGAGATCCCGCTGGGCTGCCAGGTCACCAACCACCACCTGCAGAGCCGCATGGCCCGCAAGCTGCCCAACGGGCATTACCTCGTGCCACAGGACAAGACGGTCCGCGAATACGACGCCGCCGGCAAGGTCGTCTGGGAACGCCAGAGCCCGGAGTCGACCTTGGATAACCGCACCTTCTGCTGCCTGCGCAATGCCGCCGGCCACACGCTCATCAGCCTCACCGTCGGCAGCCACATCATCGAAGTGGACGAAGCCGGTAAGATCGTCTGGGAACTCCGCGACGGGGATCTCCCGGGCGTACCCGTGAATCGCACCACCGCCCTCTCGTGGCTCCCGAACGGTAATATCGTTTTCAGCAATTACGCCGCCCGCGCCCCGCAGGCCAAGGTCGT
Organism: Verrucomicrobiota bacterium; assembly: GCA_026397955.1. Lineage (GTDB taxonomy): Bacteria > Verrucomicrobiota > Verrucomicrobiia > Opitutales > UBA953 > UBA953. Next base: position 28,144 of record JAPLTV010000066.1, read on the forward strand.
CGAGATCACCCGCGAGAAGAAGGTCGTGTGGACCTACACGGACGCCACCACCCAGGGCGTGCACGAGTTCCAACTGTTGGATGATGCTGGCAAACCGCTGGCTGGAGTGCTTCGCTGACCGCGACGTGCAGTTCACCGACCCCCAGGCCGCGCTCAACCATGCGATGGAACTCCATCGCCAGAATCGCACTGCCGAGGCCGACTCCCTCTACCGTCAGCTCTACGCAAGCTTCCCGCAGGCCATCGACCTGGTCCACCTGATCGGACTGACGACCTTCGAACTAGGCCGACACGACGAAGGCATCGCGATGCTCCAGGAGTCGCTCCGGCACCGTCCGCTGGTCGCCCATTATCACGCCAACTACGGCTCCAAACTCACCGAGCTCCGCCGGGCCGACGAGGCCATCGCCGCCCTCTCCCGCGCCATCGAGCTCGAACCCGTCACAGCCGGGCATCACTACAATCTGGGCAACGCGTACATGCAGGCCCAACGCTGGGAGGAAGCCATCGCCGCCCACCGCAAGGCCATCGCACTCGAGCCCCGGCATCAGCTCGCGGCCCTCCAGCTAGGCATGGCGCTGCATTCCGCGGGACGTCCCGATGAAGGCATCGCCCATTACCGTGCCGAACTGCTCGCCCGTCCGAGCGACTATGCTATCGCGACCAACCTGGGCGCCTTGCTGCAGGATAAGTGCGACATCGACGGAGCCATCGAGACCTTCCGCCATGCCCTGCTTCACGAGCCGAAGAACTTCTTCGCCCTGAACAACATCGCGATCATGCTTAAGGAGCGCGGTGAAATTGATGAATCCGTCCGCCTCCTGCGCCGTTGTGTGGAGACCAGCCCCAACTCACTTGAGATCCGGAGCAACCTCATCCTGACGATGCACTACGATCCGTCCGCCACGGACGAGGAGTTCTCCGCGGTCCATCGTGAATGGAATCGCGTCGCCCCCGCCGCCGCGACAACGCACGCCAACACGCCCGACCCTCGCCGTCGCCTCCGCATCGGCTATGTCTCCGCCGATTTCCGCGACCATGTCGTCGGCCGCGCGCTGCTCCCCGGCTTCCGTCATCACGACCACGCGGCCTTCGAGATCTTCTGCTACGCCACCAATCCCGACCAAGAGTTTACGTCAGAATTCCGCACGCACGCCGACCAGTGGCGCTCCATGGCCGGTGCCCCCGACCTGGAGATGTTTGAGACAATCCGGCGCGACGGCATCGACCTCCTCATAGACCTGAGCCTGCATACTTCGGATAATCGCCTAAACGTCTTCGCCCGTAAACCTGCCCCGCTCCAGCTCTCGTGGCTGGGCTACCCGGAGTCCTCCGGTCTCGCTGCGATGGACTACCGCATCTCTGACCGACACCTCGAACCGCCCGCAGGAAACAAGCTCGCCGCCCCGCAGGAGAAAGCTTGGCTGCACCCGGACTGCTGGACCTGCTTCGAACCCGCCTCCGGATACCCTGCAGTCAATCCGTTACCCTCGGCCACCGGTCATCCCTTCACCTTCGGTTGCTTCAACAATACCTGCAAGATCAACGCCGACGTGCTCACGGCGTGGAGCCGCATCCTTCTCGCCACGCCGGGCTCCCGCCTTCGCCTGCTCACCAAACTAGGAAGCCATCGGAAGCATCTGGTCAGTTTATTCGCAGGACTCGGCGTCGAAGCGGACCGCATCACATTCGTGGACTACCAGCCCCATTCCGCGACCCTCTCCCAAGGCGCCCTGCTCGGCCGCTACCACGAGATTGACCTCGCCCTGGATACATTCCCTTACAACGGCATGAGCACGACGCTCGACGCCCTCTGGATGGGCGTGCCCGTCGTCAGCCTCGTCGATCGTCGTAATCTGGGTCGCGCCGGTCTGAGCCTGCTCAGTAACGTCGGCCTTCCGCAATTCGCCGTGCCCTCCGTCGACGCCTATGTCGACCTCGCCACCAAGACTTCGCAGGACAAGCCAGCCCTGGCCAAGCTCCGGGCCGGACTCAGGGCGCAGATGCAGGCCTCACCCCTGCTGGATGCGGCTAATTTCACCCGCAAACTCGAGGCAGGCTTCCGCGACATGTGGGTTGAATGGTGCAAACGGCAGGGTACGGTGGGCTGACCCCCATGCGCCCCCTGCTCTCGCTCTGCCTACTCAGCCTCTCGCTCTTCGCTGGGGACACCGCGCACTTCACGCTCCCGGCGCCCGAAGCTGAAACGACCCTACCAGGCGAAGGTGCCCTGCGTCGCTACGACGGCTATGTGAAGCGATGGAACACCATTCGTCCGCAGTGGGCGGCCGATATCGCCAAAGACCAAGGCGCGGTCGTCTTTCTCGGGGATTCCATCACCCAAGGCTGGGGAGCGGATTTCAAGAAGTCCTTCGATGGCATGAAGCTCGCGAACCGCGGCATCGGCGGCGACACCACCCGCGGCATGCTGCTCCGACTTAAGGAGGACGTGCTCGCGCTCAACCCAAAGGCCGTCGTGCTCCTGATGGGCACGAACGACATCGAGGTCGAAGTACCGGCCGAGGCTATCGGTCGTAACTTTCAGAAGATCGTTGCCACCCTCAAGGCCCACGACCCGAAGATGCCGGTCATCGTCTGCCGCATCTTCCCTAGCTCCGCCACGAAGAAGCGTCCGAAGGAAACCATCCTCGCCGTCAATGAGCTGATGGCCGCTGCCGTGAAGGGCGATCCTCAATTCACGGTACTCGATACCTATGCGCTCTTCGCGAACGCCGAAGGCGATGCGATTCCGGCTCTCTTCCCCGACCTGCTCCACCTCAACCCCGCCGGCTACGCGAAGTGGGCTTCCTCGCTGCGTCCGATCTTCGCCACGCTCGGCTATCTCGACACCCAGGCTGATGAGTTTAAGCCCGAGCCTGGCTTCGTGAGCCTCTTCAACGGCAAGGACCTCACCGGCTGGGGCTACCGCGTCACCCCGCCCCGCAAGGCTCCGAAAGTCCCGAAGCCTAACGCTCCGCTCTTCGTCGAAGTAAAGCAGGCTGAGAACTTCGACGGGAAGACCGAGAGCTCCGACGGGCGCTACCGGGCCATCAATGGCCGCCTCGTGATCACCACGCCTGCCGAAGGCCGCCGCATCCAATCACTCGACACCCTCCGCGACTTCCCTGACGACTTCGTGCTCAAGCTCGAGTTCCGCGCCACGCCCAACGCCGACAGCGGCGTCTACCTGCGCAAGCCGCAGCTGCAGTGCCGCGACT
>JAPLTV010000122.1 GCA_026397955.1 Verrucomicrobiota bacterium
ACCGGAGGGCAAGGAGGTAGGGCTGACCGGCCCGGTCAGCCGCGGTTGAGCGAGCCGCTCAACCCTACCCAAGGCACCCAAGCTAATCATCCGGTCTCCGGTTTCCCTTTGAGTGCCGCCCGCCTACCCCGTACCTGCACCTGAACCCGAGCACCTGAACCCGATACCCGATGGCCGAGACCTGGGACCTGAAAAATGAAAATCCCGCCACCCGAAACGATGGCAGCTATGTCGTGACGCGGTCCCGACCCTACCCGATACATCTCCCCTTGCCCACGTGCCCCCTCGCGGGCCCCTCCCCCGCGCAATTTTCTTTCTCCCCCCTGCCCCCACGGCCACTCTCCCGCCTATGTCCGAGTCCCTTCTGACCCTTCGTGAAAGCAAGACCTCCCCGGTCGGCTCTCGTTTCCATGCCATCTGCGCCCTGGGAGAAATCGCCACCAAGACCGCGAAGACCGGTTCAACCTACTATGAAGCGGTCATCGCCGATGCGACCGACGATATCAAGATCCGCGTCTTCGGTGATTCGCCGGTGAAGCCTGTCCTGACGTCCCTCAAGGCTGGAGCGATCGTCCGCGTGGGCGGTACGGTCAGCGACTTCAACGGCCGCCCCGACCTCAAGGTCGACTCCCTCACACCGATCACCGACGCCGAGCGCGCCGACCCGGCGATCATGGGCAAGCTCACCCCGGTCTCGCAGCAGGACCCAATCAAGATGAAGGCCGACCTGCTCGGTATCATCTCGCGCATCCCGCACGCCGGCCTCCGCGCGACGGTCGAATCCGCCTTCGAAGAGCATGGCGAACGTTTCTACGAAGCCGTCGCCGCGCTCGGCATGCACCACGCCTTCCGCCACGGCCTGCTCGAGCACACCCTCCGCATGGCGAAGTGCGCCGAAGCCCTCCTGCCCCTCTACCCGAAGGTCGACCACGCCCTCGCCGTCGCCGGCATCGTCCTGCACGACATGGGCAAGGTCCAGGAATACTCCCGCCTCGAACCCGGCATGGCCAAGGCGAGCTTCACGCGCGCGGGCAATCTGCACGGCCACCTCGTCCTCGGCGCCTTCATCGTGCGCACGCACGGCACGAAGGTCGGCCTCGAAGCCTCGCTGATGGAACGCCTCGAGCACATCCTGCTCAGCCACCACACGATGCGCGAATACGGCGCCTGCGCCACGCCCTCGACGCCGGAAGCGGTCTTCGTCGCCCGCATCGACGACATGGATGCGAAGCTCTCGGCGGTGGAAGAAGAACTCCGCAAGGCTCCGCCCGGCGCCGAGTTCATGCCCCTGCGCGCAATCGATGGCCAGCTGCTGATCACGCCTCCGAAGACCGGAGCGTAAGCCATGGACGTCCGGGAGCTGGATTTCGACCTCCCGCCCGAACGCATCGCCGCGGAGCCTGCGCCGCGGCGCGACGGCTCGCGCCTGCTCGTGGTGCGCCGCGCCACGCGCACGATCGAGCACCGCCTGTTCTCCGAACTGCCCGACCTCCTCCCGCCCGGCACGGTGCTCATCCGCAATAACGTCACGGTGCTCAAGGCCCGCCTCTTCGGCGTGCGCCCGACCGGCGGCAAGGTCGAGTGCCTGCTGCTGCGTCCGACTTCCGACCCGCTCGAATGGTGGTGCATGCTGCGCCCGGGCAAACGCGCCTCGGATGCG
>JAPLTV010000115.1 GCA_026397955.1 Verrucomicrobiota bacterium
TTCCCAGGCGTCGGGATTGGTCTTCTGCGAGAAGAAGTCGTAGTAGATGATGTCCGGCGCGGCGGAGACCTTGCACGCGAGCTGCCAGAAGTCGCCGACATGCAGGTCCCAGCTGAGGCCGGGATACTGACGCGACTGCCAGGTGCCGCGGGCGAGCACGGCGTCGGGGCCGGAGTGACGTAGGTACTCGAAGCGGTTCTTGTGCGTCATGGCCAGCTTGAGCGAATCCATGTCGTTCTCGAAGCTGATGACCTTCATATTACGCACGGGGCCCTTGGCGGCTTCGGTCTCGTAACAAAGGATTGATGCCATGGCGTTAGCGGCCGCGCCTAAGCCCAAATCCCAGATGACGATCGGGGCGGCGGTCTCGGGGGTCTGACCTTCGGGGAGCTTGAGGCGCTCGGAGAGCTTGGCCTGGTCGATGTAAAGCGCCTTGGCTTCGTCCATGGGCGCGCGACGGAGGTGCATGATCTCGCCGGAGGAGATCTGGCGGATGTTCGCGAAGCCTTCGATCTCGTGGATATGGATCTCGTAATCGCCGAGGGTGCGAGCACGGCGTTCCTTTCCAACCTTGGGCGGTACGGCGGGATTATCCATGTCCTCGATCTGCAGGACCTGACGGCGGTCGTGATAATAAGCCAAGAACGAATCCTCGAGGATGCTCTGGCGGATCTCCCGCATCATCTGGTGATAGAAGAAGATGTTGTGCTGCCCAAGGAGCGTCCAACCGAGCGGCTCCTGGGTCTTGGTGAGGTGGTGCAGGTAGCCGCGCGAATACTTGGCGCAGACCGGGCACTTGCACAGGGGGTCGATCTTCTCCTCGGAGAACTTATAGATCGAGCGACGCAGCTGCAGGATACCACGCGAGGTGTAGGCGGTGCCGAACTGGGCGACCTTGTTCGGAATGATGCAGTCGAACATGTCCACGCCGCGATGGACGGCTTCAAGGAGATCGAGCGGGGTGCCGACACCCATGAGGTAGCGCGGCTTGTCGGCCGGCAGCATCGCCGCGGCAATCTCACACGTGTCTTCGCGCTGCGCCTTACCTTCGCCGACCGCGAGGCCGCCGATGGCGAAACCGTCGAAGGGCCGTTGGGTCAGGCCATCGGCGCTGATCTTACGGCGGTCGGGGTCGAGGGCGCCCTGGACGATCGCGAACATGGACTGCGGCGAATCACCACGGGCCTTGAGACTCCGGATCGCCCAGCGGTGGGTGATCTCGAGCGCTTCCTTGGCGGTGGCGCGATCAGCGGTCGAAGGGATGCACTGGTCGAGCACCATCATGATGTCGCTGCCGATGGCGACTTGGGTACCGATGCTGGTCTCGGGGCTGAGCAGGTGGATGGCGCCGTCCACGTAGCTGCGGAACTCGGCGCCTTCTTCCTTCATGTTGCGCGCATGCGGCAGGGAGAAGATTTGGAAGCCGCCTGAATCCGTCAGGAAGGATTTCTCCCAGCCGGTAAACTTATGGATTCCGCCGAAGCTTTTAAAGACGTCCGGGCCCGGACGGAGGAGCAGGTGGTAGGTGTTTGCCAACAGGATCTGCGAACCGGAATCGAGCAGCGTGTCGAACGTCTGCGCCTTGACCGTCGCCTGGGTGCCCACGGGCATGAATAGCGGCGTCTTCACCTCGTTGTGCAGCGTCCGGAATGTGCCCGCCCGGGCGCGCGACCCAGTGGCCGTCGCCTCGAGTTTGAAATTCAGCCGGCTGGTGGACATCGCGGCCCATCTCGGGGGAAAGGGTCAAAAGTGTAAAGGGGCAAAGAGGGGCCGCATATAGGTGTTGGCGGTTAGCGGTTAGCGGTTGGCGGTTAGGCCGTTCAAGTTGGTGATCTGCTGGTATGGTGATCTGCAGCGAAGCAGGGTAGGGCTGGCCATCCTTGGCCGGCCGCTGCCTCTTTCCGTTCCCAACCGCCAACCGCTAACCGCTGCCACCTCGCGGCTCCGCCGCGCTGGGTAGGGTCGGGACCGCGTCACGACATAGTTGCCTCACATTCATTCTCAGGTCCCAGGTCTCGGCCGTCAGGTCCTGGGTTCAGGTATTCTGGTACAGGTCCAGGTTCAGGGCCCGTACCCGTGCCCGCACCTGAAGATGTGTGCCCCAGCCAATCATCCGGTCTCCCCGTGCTGCCCCCTTTGAGTTCTGACTCTCCCTATACTCGATACTCCATACTCAATACTCGCTCTTATTCTGTTCAACCAAGCCTCTGAGCCTCCGGGCCTTTAGCTAGCAGTTTTCCAGCCACCCGCCACCCGGGCCCGCCACCCGCCACCAGAAACGTTGTTATCCCACTTTTGCACCTTTGCACGCGGCTCCGCCGCATTTGCACCTTTGCACGGTTTCTTTGGATCCCTTGTCCCCTCGTTTCACCTTTGCACTTTGCACCTTTGCACCTGTATTTTGCCTCTCCCCATGAAATCCCTCCTCCCGCTCCTCCTCGTTGCCACGGCTTTCGCCGCCGACGCCCCCAAGCTCCCGGCGATTCCGGCTGACTCCATCGCCAAGAAGGGCGAACTGATCTTCTCCGACGATTTCTCCGGCACGCCCGACAAGCGCTGGGTGCGCGTGGTCGATACTTTCAAGGTCGCCGATGGCGCTCTCTTGGGCACCCAGACCCGCGTCAAGGATGTGCTCGCCAAGGATGGCAAGACCGTCGCGATCAAGGCCCACGCCGCCGTCTACGGCCTCGAAGTCCCGACCAAGGATTCCATCGTGGAATGTCGCATCAAGCTCGACGGCGCCTCGATGGTAGACGTCGAACTCGACGACCGTAAGTACACCGCCGCCCACTACGGCCACATCTGTCGCGCCCAGGTCCGTTATGACGCCAAGACCAAGAAGGGTTCCATCCAGATCATCGATGAACGCGATGGTGGTATGAAGAACGAGACCCGTGCCATGCTCCAGGATCCCGCCCGCAAGGCCGAAGGCCAGAAGCTCCTCGTCGGTCGCTCCGCCACCTTCCCCGCCGACGTCAAACCGGGTGAATGGCAGACCCTCGTCGTCGAGATTGTCGACGACCAGATCCGCGTCGTCCTCGATGGCAAGGCTGTCGGTTACCTCAAGTCCTCCGGCATCGCCCACGAAACTAAGTCGCGTTACGAATTCGGCGTCGCCGGCCAGGCTCCTGGTCACACCGGCCAGTTCGACGACCTCAAAATCTATAACGCGTCGGCTAAGTAAGCTGTCGCCCGCGTCGACCATGTCTTTTGGTAGGGATGACCGGCTCGGTCATCCAAGGGCGCGCGGGCCGCACGCCCCTACCAAGGTAGGGATGACCGGCCCGGTCATCCGTCGGTACGTTCGTAGGTATACCGCCAATCCTCAGGTGATGCGCAGAGTCCCGCTCGCACTGGATTGCGTCTGACATAGGCGTATTTGTCCATGTACTCACTTGGGTTTCGTAGTCGGTGGTCGAAATAGCCTTCCTGCCAGCGAACGCCCCGCATTTTTGCGAGATAGCCTTTCAGGTCTTTGATCATCTTGGACATTCCCCGGTGATGGTTGATTTGGCAGATGAAGTGGACGTGATCTGGCATGGCTGTGAGGATGGCCACCTTTAGGTCTCCCCTTGCTTCCCTGAAGCGAAGACTTTCGGCTAGGGTTCCGAAGGTGCTAGCGTTGGCTAGTTGGTTTTCTCCCCGCGGTGTGCAGCAGATGGTGATGAACCAGTGGTCATCTCGATCCACCCAGTCTGGTATTCGGTGGGGAAGTGTTTTCCTCTGAGGCATATCGCTATCGAAGGATTTCCTTGCACGAAGGAAACGCAGGTTATCCCTCAGCAGTAGATAGGTAGGGATGACCGGCTCGGTCATCCGCCCTAAATCCTAAGGGCGCGCGGGCCGCACGCCCCTACCTTGGGTTGCTATTCGCTTCGCTTTCCCCTCCCATCGCCCAATGCATCTCGCCCTTTTGACCCCTCATCACACCCAACGGGTGATCGAGGGCGGGCATGTGCTCATCTCGGGCGCTCCTGGCGCCGGCAAATCCCATCTCCTGCGCGAAGCCATCGTCCCCGGGCTCGTCGCCGCCGGCGCCCAGGTGCTCGTCATCGACTATGCCGACGTCATCGGCGCCAAGATCAAAGGCCTGCGTCGCGAGGTCTTTGGCGAAGAGACGTTTGGTATCTCCAGTCCCAACGCCCCTTCGCCGGCCCCGAATCTCCTTGGCTCGTCCGCCATCGCGACCCTCGCCTGTGAGCGCGCCGGCCGTGACGCCATGGCCGACCTCCTCATGCGCTCACTTTACGTCGAGCTCATCAAGAATCCGCCTAGCCGTTCCACCCGCCGTTTCCTCGTCGTCGACATCTCCCACCAGTCCTCGGCGCTCTCGACTTTCGGTCCGCTCCTGCGCGAAGCCGTCAAGAACGGCTTCACCCTCATCGTCAGCTGCCAGTCGCCCAGCGCGCTTGATGACGATCTCTTCGCGCTGTTCAGCACCCACGTGTGCTTTTACCACTTCTTCAAACGCTGCCTCAAGATCATGTCGCAGGCGCTGCTTTCGACCGACCCGTCCCGCCAGATTTCCGGCGACCGACCCATGCCGCTCAATCATTTCGGCCAGCCCCTCGCCACGCCTGCGAGCCAGCTTGGCACCGATCTCAGCCGCCTCAAAGTCGGTGAATGCCTCCTCGGACTGCCCGGAGCCAAGATCGAGAAGCTCAAACTCAATCCTTGGGGCTAACGCGACGGGGTCTGACTTCATCTCGCGCAGCTTGGATCTGCTTCGGTTGTGTTCCCAATCGCTAACCGCCAACCGCTGATACCTTTCACACCTGTCTGACCCCATGTCGCGTCGCGTGGGGGAACTGCTGGCATGGTGAACGGCTGCGAAGCAGACTCATACACTCAAAGGGAAACCGGAAACCGGGATTAATGCTTCGGTCATGGTAGGGATGACCGGCCCGGTCATCCTCGGGCGCGCGGGCCGCACGCCCCTACCTTTAATGCCCCCGCCAACTATCCGGTCTCCCTATGGTGCCCCCTTTGAGTTCTTCATTCTGCCTCCGGTAGGGCCGAGCATCCCTGCTCGGCCGCGGCCGACCTGTGTTCCCAACCGCCAACCGCTACCACCTCGCGGCTCCGCCGCGCAGGGTAGGGATGCGTCGGCGACGCGTCCGCTGTCTCGAGTTCGCCGCAGGGCGAACCAAGGTAGGGGCACGATTCATCGTGCACTCCTCTGGGTACTTTCCTGGCTTGCCCGCGTGCCTGCAGTTTGCTTTATTTTCGGTGTGGGTCGAAAGGCCTGCGGAAAAGGTTCCGCCCCGGTGACAAGTGACCAAGGGTCTCTTCCGTCAGGATAGCCGGGGTGGTCATTTTCTAACGGACTTTTTCTTGCCTTTTGGCGTTAAATTCACACCTTCTTTTTCGAGTCCGAGACCGCGCCAGACGCGGGGGTAGGACTCCCCAAGGGCCGCCGTAAGGCGGTCCTTTCCATTTGTTGTCATTCCGCTGTGCCGGTGAGTTTTGTGGTCAGCCGAATCAACTCCCGTGGGTCCTTTTTCTGAAATAGTGAATTTGGCCTTAGTTTCTGCCGCCAAAGATAGGCTACGAGATCTACCATCTGTAGGATTCGAGAGTGGCGAGAATCCATGTGAATCGGATCTTCGATCAGCTTAGCCTGAAACGACGATTCGTGTGTGGCGTTCGCGGTACGATTGCCTGCCGGATGACGACCGATAGCCCTAAGGACTGACTGTCGATCCGTCACATCAGTGATTAACATCGCTCGGCCGCGTATCTTGTTATCAACGCTTTCTTTCAGCGCCGTCCAGGTGCTTATGAAGACTTCGGATTGCAATTCTTTTGGCCTGGCAATGACAGCGAAGCGTAAACCATTTTGCCTGCTGAGCTCGCGTAAAAGCCACCTGGTGACCCACAGTCTTTGCCATGTTTCGAGCCCCTGGTGTAACTTTGCGCCTCCGAGGAACTCCACGGCATGGATTTCGGCGGCCATATCTAAGCCAAGCTGCGCTTTCATTCTTTGCCTAGCTTGAGCAATCCTTGCGTCAAGTTCGTGCCAAGACTCCTCCGGTACAATCATCGCGACCAGCAGGTATTCCTTGGTGGGCGAATTGACCGTACCGATGTCGCCGCTTTCGTCTACGTAGATTAGGTCCATCCTGCCTATCCCAGTTCCCGCACGCATCTCCGCGCAATCCCTGGGGTCTAGGCATAATAGCTAGGGTATATCCGCTTCTTCACCGCAAGTCGGCACCACCTTGCCGTGATCGGCGAAGGTTGACCTCCTCGGCTATCCTGACGGAAGAGCTCCCGAGAGCTCTTGTCACCGAGGAGGGACCTTTCTCATCGGCCTCTCGACCGATTTGCTAAGGATGCTTCTGTGCACGCCCTCCTCAAGCCAGAAAACCGTTCATTCCTTGCCTCGTCTGCGTTCCCCGCCGCCAACCGCCACCCGCTCCCCGTGCATTGGGGTCTGACTTCGTTCGGAATGCTGAACGTGTCTGACCCCGTTTGCGCTGCCTCGAGGGTGGGACGCGACGCCGTCGCGCCCCTACCTCCACCTGCCACCCGAAACGTCGCCTCTCCCTATACTCAATACTCGATACTCAATACTCTCTGGTATTCTGATCAACCAAGCCTCCGAGCCTCTAGTTTGCCTCTCCGGCCCTCGAGCCCTCAGGCCCTCTTGTCCTCGCGCATGCCTCCCTGGACGGTTTGTTTGATAGCTTGCCTCAACATCGTGTGATCATTTGGGATAAAATGACCGTGAGCCCGAATTCGTTTCAACGGGATTCGGTTGAAATCGACATGATGCACGAAGCTGTCGGTCTCCTTGGCCGTCCTTCCGTCGGAAGTCGTTTGATCATCGACGGGATGAGGCATCGTGATCGGGCTGTGGCCATTAGGCGTGCACTTGGCGTTTCAGAAGTCCGCTTCGAATCTTCCCATACTAACCCCCACCTGCAGCTGGCCGACATGCTGGCTGGATTCCATGCCTGGGATCATGCTGGACGCATCAGCGAAATAGCCCCTCGACTCCGATCGCTGAGGCGATTTCGGAGCTTGTGGCGCTAAAGAGGCGAGGCTTGTCCTATCCCTTTCAGGAAGGCCGTCTGAACTGACGACCGTTCGAACCAAGCCCCATTGCGTCGTCAATAGTGACTCGTGTCCGTCTTCCCTCAAGCCAGAAAAGCCCCCAGTTAACCATCCGGTTTCCCTATGCTGCCCCCTTTGAGCTCTACCTCTCCGGTTTCCGGTCTCCCCTTTAGTTCTGCCTCCCTTGTCAACGTGTCAACTTGCCAGCATGTCCCCTCGCGCAAGCGCTTGTCCCCGTGTCAACTTGTCAACTGGCCAGCTAGTGTGAATTGGTCCGGCCAACTGGCCCACTGATCAATCGATCAACTCTGCATCGCTCTGCGTTTAAACAACCGTCCCCACTTCACCCTACACCTCCGCAACAACCTCAGCCCTTTCGGATGCCAGGAGAAACCGAAAGCCAGCCCGATAATAATGAGCGGCAGCCCCGGCGTGAGGGGCAGGGGAATGGCGATCAAGCCCGCGATGATCAGGATCGATCCCGTGACCACCCTGGCCGCTTGGACAACACTGAGCATACTTTCAAGGTATCCAATTCTCCCACCGCGCAACATCCCCCGCCACCTGAGCCCTGGGGCCGCCACCCGCCACCCGAAACGGCAAAGCACGCCCTATACTCCATACTCAAAACTCCAGACTCGGATAATTACTGTTACTAAATTACATTGATAGTCAATTACTTACAACAATTACTAACAATACTGTTAACATTTACTTGCACCTAACTGTGACCTTCTTAAGTTCCTAATCAGTTCTTTCACACATAGCCCTGCACGCGATCAATTCAAACGCAGGGCGCTAAACAACGGGGGGCTTAGCCTCCGCAAGATACATCGCCGCAAGGCGAGGAAAGCAGTCGCCCTCCAACGGGCCTGCGCCGGGTCGTGAGATCCGGACACCTAAGCACAGGTAGATCTATGAGCTTAGTCCGCAAGGGCTGAGCCAAGTCAGAAGAAGAGCGCGCATAAGTCATCCCAGGATAACTTCGTAGGATGGCGGTAACGATTTCGTCGACCACTGCGCACATGAAACACTTCCAAGATTGTGATCGAAGCCAAGTTCCCCCGTACGAGAGATGAAAGCCAAGAGCGGAGGAACAGAGCAATAGCGAACGGTCCCACGGGTCAAACCGGGGGGACGGGAGCTGGCGATTCAGTCGCGGTCGTCAGACCGAGGCATGAGGCGGGCAGCATGGGGTGATCCAAAAGATCATTTTACTGTAGGCAACGCACGTCTCCGTTGGTTTTCCCTGCTAAGGAGCATTTGTATAAAATGAAACGCCAAGCCGTTGCCAACGGTTCGCGAAAGCGACTTAAGGCCGTGCACTTCGGTGAACACGGCGACTCGGAAGCCCGCAAGGCGACTGGTCTTGAATCAGGAGAGAACGGAGACGTTAATACGTCTAACTGCCCGCAAGGCAGACGGAGGAACCCGGTTTGAATAACGGACCGTCATGGATGACCCGCCACATCCTTAAAAAGGCAGTCGCGCTGAATACGTCGCAGGCCCCAAGCCGCGAACGTGGATACGTTGGGAAACCTGTCCTGCAAGGCAGAGATAATCCGACCAAAGGTCAGCGTTGAAGGGGGTAATCTCACCCCTTCTTTCAATTTCAGCGGAGGTGATGCAATGGCAGACATCGCGGGCCTAGAACCAGCGTCCTGCGGGTTCGAGTCCCGCTCTCCGCACCATTACCAATCGTCAGATAGTTCAACGGACAGAACACTCGGCTACGAACCGGGTGATGTGGGTTCGATTCCCCCTCTGACGACCATTTCCCAGGCCTCCTTTCTCCCCATGTCCCCTCGCGTTGTATCCCTTGTCCACGTGTCAACTTGTCAACTGGCCAGCTAGTTATCCGTTCTGGCCAACCGGCCAACTGATCAACCGTTCAACTAACGCCCCTCCCACATTTGCACTTTTGCACAGGAGCTTCGCTCCGCTTTGCACCTTTGCACGCCCTGATCGCCCCCTTGTCCCCATGTCCCCGTGCCAACGTGCCCCCTAAATTTACAGGCCCTTAGTTCAGCGGTCAGAACAGCGGACTCATAATCCGCCTGACGCGGGTTCGAATCCCGCAGGGCCAACCCCTTTAACATCATG
>JAPLTV010000097.1 GCA_026397955.1 Verrucomicrobiota bacterium
CTCGACTGCATCCTTCGCCACGCCTTCGCCGTTGGCGTAGCTGTTCCCGAGGTTAAATTGAGCTGGCGCGTCTCCTTGTTCGGCGGCTTTGCGATACCACTTCACCGCCTCGATCGCATCCTTCGGCACGCCGCGGCCAAGGTGATGGGAATTCCCTAGGTTGAATTGGGCTAGCGCGTCTCCCTGTTCAGCGGCCATGCGATACCACTTCACCGCCTCGACCGTATCCTTCGCCACGCCTTTGCCGTTGGCATAGCAACCCCCTAAACTGTTTTGGGCGTTAGCAAACCCCTGTTCAGCGGCCTTGCGATACCACTTCGCTGATTCGACCTGATTTATCGTCACGCCGTTGCCGTTGGCGTAGCAATTACCTAAGCTGAATTGGGCCATTGGATAGCCTTTGTCAGCGGCCTTGCGTATCCACCTCACCGCCTCGGCCTGATCCTGCGCCACGCCCCAGCCCCTGGCATAGCAAGCCGCTAGGTTGTAATGGGCTTCCAGGTCACCTTTCTCGGCCTTCGCCTTCGTTTCCGTAAACATCTTCACCTCCTCCGGGGTCATCCCGGCGAAGGCCTGCATCGGCAGCAGCGCCAGCAGGCCGACGGTTGCGACAATCAACCAAAAGCCCGGGGCACGCGGTTTCATAAGAGACAACTATAACACGATTCCCGTGGCAGCGAGCATCGTTAATCCTGATGCGGGGTATCGGGGGTTGTCTCGGGTAGGGCGGGCTCTCCGAGTCCGCCGTTGAGCTGGATATGGTTCGGATCTCCTCCGGCGAACGGCGGCGATGGCAATCGCCGCCCTACCCAAGGCACTAGGGCAGCACGCGGTGCTGCCCCACCCTCGATACAACTATGTCGTGACGCGGTCCCGACCCTACCTCGAGACTAAGGGACACGGACAGGGGCAGGGACTGTTTCCAATACTTAGGGGCAGCGGCAGATACAGAGGGCAGATTATTTCCTGTCACGATCCCTGTGTCTGTCCCAAGGCGTCGAGACCTGTCCGTGTCCCTGCCCCTGTCCCATGCCTCTCAATCAACGCAGTCCTCTGTGAAGAATGTCAGCGATTAGCCGCGCTTACTTCCGGTCCGGCTTTTCGGCGATCTTGGCGGCGAATTCTTTCTGGCGCGCATTTTCGTAAATCTTATCTTCGAGCTCTCGCTTGAGTTCCTTGGTGCGCTTCTTCCCGGCGGCAATCTGTTCGGGGGTCATCTGCTTTTCGAGGGCGGCCAGTTTCCTGCGGGAATATTCGACCGTGCCTTGGTTCCAGTAAGCATACGCCTCGATCTGATTCTTTTCCACGCCTTCGCCGTTGGCGTAGCAACCGCCGAGGTTGTAATCGGCTAGGACATACCCCCGCTCCGAGGCTTGGCGCCACCACTTCACCGCTTGCACGAAGTCCTTCGCCAAGCCTATGCCGTTGGCGTAGCAACCCCCGAGGCTGTATTGGGCCCCGGCATCCCCTTGGTCAGCGGCCTTGCGGTACCACGAGACGGCCAGCGCTTGGTCCTTCGGCACACCTTTGCCGTCGAAGTAGCAATTCCCCAGTAAGATTTGGGCCCCGGCAAACCCCTGATCCGCGGCTTTGCGAAACCACGCCGCCGCTTGCACGAAGTCCTTCGCCACGCCTTCGCCCTTGTAGTAGCAAATCCCTAAATTTGATTGGCCCTCGGCCTCCCCCTTTTCGGCCCACGCCTTGGCGTCCTTAAACCATTCCACTTCCTGGGGGGTCATCCCAGCGTGCGCCGGCGACAGGGCCAGCAAACTAAGCAGGGCGACAACAATCCATGAGCGGGCGATGAGATTCATGACGGATAAGGATAACCCAGCTCCCGCGCTCGCGACCACCGTAAATCAGGGGACGGCCTATCGTTTATTTCGATGCGGGCTATCGAGGTCAGCGTCAGCGGGGCAGAATCGTCGTGAGCGTGAGCGGCTTCTTTCCGAAGGCTCCGTCCTGAACTTCCACGACGGACTCTCGGACGAAGGCGCCTTTGTCATCGTACTGCCGGATGGCCCCCGCGTGGAGCACGCCGGTGGCGTCGCTTTGGTCGTCACAACGGAAGCTCAGGAACAGGCGACCGTCGCCAGCAGACTTGGTGCCCAACTTGCTAAGCAACGGCGTGAGATCGATGCCGATTTCGAGCGGGCTTTCATCGCCCGGTCCGGCCAGCGGGACTTCGCCGACGTTATTCTTGGGCTTACCGAAGAGCGGCCAGCCGTTGAGCGGCTGCGGAGCGAGTTCATGTTCGGCTTTGGTGGCGTCCTTATCGCCGGCGATACCGATGGTCATCCGCAGATCGGAACGCTTGTTGCAGGCGAGCTTCAGCTTCAAGGTGCAGCGGGGGACATGCCGGGAAACCTCGATCCGTCCTAGGTAGTTCCCGCGTTTCCAGGTGGGGTCGACCATGGCGCTGTAGAGTAGGTAGATCTTCCCGTCTTTCGACCAGGTTTGTCCCCATGAGTTGACGACGATGAAGGCCCCGCGCTCCCGATCCGCGAGGGTGACTTGGCCGTCGCCATTGATGTCGATGTCGTTGCTCACTTTGCCGTCACCATTCACATCGAACCCGACCTGGTCATCGTAACCCACACAAGTGATGCCATGCCCGAAACCGCTCGGTCCCCAATGGATCCAGACGTCTTCGCCCGCTAGGTATGCTCCTGGAGGAATCGTCATCGTGACCTTTTTGAGCTCACCCATGCGTCCGTCCAGCGCCAGCAAGCCGCCGATGGATGCTTGGCCGGCTTTGGGTTGGTTGCGGTCAAAGAGCCAGCCGCGGGCCTCGTCGATCTGGGCGACGGTGGCGGTCGGGGTGTAGCGATAGCCCGCGACGCGATACTCCATGGCCTCGCGCCAGATGGGGTAACCATTCGCCCACTTGCCGATGAGGTCTTTGTCCGCTTCCACGTGGCCGTAGGTTTTGACGGTGGGGATCCCGACATGCTTGGCCGTTTCCCAACCATGAAACGCTTCCGAGCCTTGGGCACTGTTGGCCGCGTTGCACATATTCCAGGAGAAATCCGCCGGGAACCGCGTGGCCTCCGTGCTGGCTACGGTGCCGTTGAGGAGGTTCATCTCGTAGGTGAAGATCGAGGCGACCGCCGTGAACTGACCACAGGCTCCGCCTTTCTGTTTGTAGATCGGCGGGAACTGTGGGCGGGTGGAGTTATCGACGCGCGCCGGCAGGCGCTGGACATCCACGGTCGTCACGCCGACATCCGGGCCGGTCGCACCACGCCAGGTGTCGTAATCTGCCCCCATCGAATTCGGACGAGAAAACGGCTTGGGATACGCGGCGTGTGGGGCCGGATTTGCCTTTTCGGTCACAGTCTTGGGGTCGGCGGCTGCAACGAACCCGCAAGAAGCCAGCAGGCCCACCAGCAAGACAGCGATTAACCTGGGGCGGGCGGCGAGGGGCATGCGGTTCTTATACGCCCGGCCTCTTATTCTCGTCAATCTGGGAGGGTAGAGGAAGAATTCAGTATGGGGTCAGACCGTTACCGATCGATATCCGTCAGAAGCGGTCTGACCCCATACTGTCGTTCTGTGAGGGTAGGGGAAGGGCTCAAGGGGAGACCGGAAACCGGAATGTTAGCTTAGGCATTAGGTAGGGCGTGGCCCTCCGAGCCCGCCGTTGAGCCGGATGAGGTTCGGATCTCTACAGGCGAACGGACGGCTCGGAGAGCCGTCCCTACCCAAGGCAGCCCCCAGCCAATTATCCGGTCTCCGGTTTCCCTTTGTGGTTTGTCTCAATAGTCGTGACCCCTTCGTTTAGTCCCCAAATCGGCGGGCTATCGCTTAGGCCGATAAGGTGTATCGGTATTATCGACGTACGCACCTTTCGGCGGTGTGGTAAACTTTATGAAATTAACTTCGCGACGTGCACCAGGGAACTTGCTGGCCGCTCCGGCTGCCAATCCGCGAAGAAGGATTAATCCGCAATTTGCTTCACCCCCATACACACCCCAAACACAAAATATGACCCAAAAACCCTCACCCGCATTCGTCGGAGCTTCTTGGATGGCTCTGATCGTCGGCTCGCTTGGCTACTTAATCGGACTTTGGAGAGCAGATGCCAAGGACATGATGCTTAACGAAAAAGGGTTTTACTTCGTCGTTCTCATGTTCGGCCTATTTTCAGCTGTCTCCCTGCAGAAAAGCGTCAGAGACCGCTTGGATAATATTCCCGTCAGCGACATTTATTTCGGCATCTGCTGGGGTGCTCTGATTATGTCCATTCTCTTGCTCGTCGTAGGCTTGTTTAATGCCAGTCTCCTGCCGAGCGAGAAAGGCTATTACGCCTTCTCCTTCATGTTTGCCCTCTTCGGCTCAGTCGCCGTTCAAAAGAACACCCGCGACAGCGCTTAAGCCGGTCAGTATCCGCTGCCCTGGCAGCGGTTTAATACCTTAGAGGCAGTGTGCGATGGCACACTGCCTCGAGTTTTTTATAGGACGAATAACGGGGTCAGGCCTGACCCTACCAATGAAAGGTATTAGCGGTTGGTAAATCAAAGGGAGACCGGAAACCGGATAGGATGCTGCGGTTCTGTCTTGAGGCAGGGCCGAGCATCCCTGCTCGGCCGCGGACGACCAAGGATGGTCGTCCCTACCTGCGAAGGCTCCGCCTTCGCGCCCACATACGCTTACAATCCCAGGGGTTTATTCCCATCCGCCGCGCCGGGCAAGGTGGGGTGATGCTAGAACGACAATAGGTGCCCGCGGCTGGCGGGTAGCGGTTGGCGGTTAGGCCACGCTCACTTCCCGGGCTGCTTGGCAGGAGACTTTACGTCGAGTTCTTTTTCCAATGCTACGCTGCGTTTCTTCGCCGCCACTAGCTGGCCGGTCGTCAACCTAGGAGTTAAGTCCATAAGAGCCTTACGAGCGCCGGCTACGGTGGCTCCGGCGAGGTCGTAATGAGCGTATGCCTCGATCGGATTCTTAGTCACGCCTTGCCCGTTCGCGTAGCAATAGCCGAGACATGAGAGGGCAAGACCAGTTACGATAACATCACCTTGCTCGGCAGACTTACGATACCATTTAATCGCTTCCGCGTAATTACGCGTCACGCCCGATCCGTGATAGTAGGAATTACCCACATTGAACTGCGCCCTCGCGTACCCTTGGTCGGCAGCCTTACGATACCACCGCAGGGCTTCGACCAAATCCTTGGCCACGCCGTCCCCATGTTCACACATACTACCCGTGGCATATTGGGAAATCGTGTCCCCTTGCTCTGCAGCCTTGCGAAACCACTTCGCGGCTTCGGTATAATCTTGAGCCACGCCTTCACCTTCCCCGTAGGCCATGGCAAGGTCTCTTTGCGCGTCGCGATCGCCTTTCACCGCCTTGGCCTTAAGGTCTTGGATCGCTTTTACTTCTGCCGGGGGCTTTCCGACGGTCTCGACGTTGGTGACGTTACCCTTCTTGGTGATGACTACGCGGGCCCCATCCAGGGTCGTGACGGTCGTCTCGGTGGCAGGAGTTCCTTTACTCGGGGTCATGCGATTCAATGAATCGAGACTCTCCGCGGCCTCGGCATGCCCTTGTTCAGCGGCCTTACGATACCACTTTGCGGCCTCGACTGCATCCTTCGCCACGCCTTCGCCGTTGGCGTAGCTGTTCCCGAGGTTAAATTGAGCTGGCGCGTCTCCTTGTTCGGCGGCTTTGCGATACCACTTCACCGCCTCGATCGCATCCTTCGGCACGCCGCGGCCAACGTGGTAGGAGTTCCCTAGGTTGTATTGGGCTAGCGCATCTCCCTGGTCAGCGGCCTTGCGCATCCACTTCGCGGCCTCGACTTGACTCATCGCCACACCTTTACCGTTGGCGTAGTAAGCCGCTAAGGTATTTTGGGCGTTAGCAAACCCTTGGTCCGCAGCCTTGCGCATCCATTTCGCGGCCTCGACCGCATTCTTCGTCACGCCGTTGCCGTTGTCGTAGCAATTACCTAAGCTGAATTGGGCCATCGGATAGCCTTTGTCAGCGGCCTTGCGTATCCACTTCACCGCCTCGGCCTGATCCTGCGCCACGCCCCAGCCTCTGGCATAGCAAGCCGCCAGGTTGTAATGTGCTTCTAGGTCACCCTTCTCGGCCTTCGCCTTCGTTTCCGTAAACATCTTCACCTCCTCCGGGGTCATCCCGGCGAAGGTCTGCATCGGCAGCAGCGCGAGCAGGCCGACGGTTGCGACAATCAACCAAAAGCCCGGGGTACGCGGTTTCATAGTACATAACTATAACACGGTTCCCCCGGCAGCGAGCATCGTTAATCCTGATACGGGGTATCGGGGGCT
>JAPLTV010000052.1 GCA_026397955.1 Verrucomicrobiota bacterium
GTAAGGGTTGGGGGCGGGGTTGCCTTCCTTCTTATCGACGTCGATCCGGTAGACCGCGGCATGGAAGCCCTTGTTGATGTAACCGGCCGTATCGAAGGCGTCGCCACCGGAGCCGCCGTCGCCGCAGCTGATGTAGAGGTAGCCGTCGGGGCCGAAGTGCAGGTCGCCACCGTTATGGTTAGCGGCCGGGTCTAGCTGGGTGATGAACGGCTGCTCGGACTGGGGGTCTACCTTAAAGGGCTCGACGCTCGACAGCAGGAAACGGGAGACGCGCTGGTGGAGCTTTCCTTCAATCCTAAGGCTATAATAGACAAAGACTTGCTTCGTTTCCATCACGCGCGGATGGACGGCAAAACCAAGTAATCCACACTCGCCGGCGGCATCAAACTTGCCGTCTTTGGGGTTAATTTGAAACACTTGCGTCTTGGTCTGCTTCCTGGCCCCTAGGCCGGATACCATCTGAACTTTACCGCCGAAGTAGGCGCTAGCCTTCTTCTTCTTGTCGGTGGACTTGGCGTCATCGGCGGAGGGAGCGGGGTCGCCCTTCTCGACGACGAAGACGACATCCTTGCTGCCCGGCATCGGGGAGATCGCGACCGGGAGGCTGAAGTTCATCTCCGGGAAGGCGGGCTCCAGCGAGACGAGGGCGTCCTGCGCAGAAGCGGAAGACATCCCGACAAGGAGCGAGAACAGGAGGGCGGCGGTCGGACGGAGTCTCATGGTGTGGGGGTGTTCAGGACACCTAAGTCGGAAGGCGGACGCATGCAAAAGATTTTTTGCGGGAGGCAGGGGGTCCGAAGAAACCTGCACCCTGCCCTTATTTTTCGCTGGTTTTCAGCGTACGCTTCGATACTTAATACACCCGCATCACTGCACAACCAACCCATAACCAACATGTCCAAAGCCCTCACCAAGTCCCAAATCGCCGGTGCCATCGCCGAAAAAGCTGAAATCAGCAAGAAGCAGGCCGTCGCGATTCTCGAGATCATCGCTGGCCTCGCCTACAAGAACGCGAAGAACTCCTTCACGCTCCCCGGCCTCGGCAAGCTCGTCCTCGTCCACCGCAAGGCTCGCCTCGGTCGCAACCCTGCCACTGGCGAAACCATCCAGATCAAGGCTAAGAAGGTCGTGAAGTTCCGCGTGGCTAAGGCCGCCAAGGACGCGATCCTCGGCGCCAAGTAATCTCTCGCGAGATTCACGCCAAAAGGCGCTCCGCAAGGAGCGCCTTTTTTGTTGTCTGCGTTTCCACCTGCTGCGCGCGGCGACGGCGGGCACGGTTTTCCTTGCACGCTCCGACGCTCGCGGAATGAATGCATGTCCGCAATCCGCCCGGGTGGCGAAATGGCAGCCGCAGCGGACTCAAAATCCGCCGCCCTCTAAAGGCATGAAGGTTCGAGTCCTTTCCCGGGCACTTGCGGCGACGATCGTCGGAGGCGTCACCGCTTCCGACGAAACCGCGTTCAGCGCGCCCAGACGAGAACGCCGGCAAGCGTCGAGGCCAGCATGAGCGCGAAGAGGAGCACCGATGCGCAGCCGCGATTCGAAAGACGTTCCTTATAAGAAAGTCCGCTGCCAGGAATTCCCACCGTACCGTCGACGCGATCCTTGCGGACGTTGATCGTCGCGCCGGGACGACCGGCCGACAATGAGGCGCCGGTCTTCGAGACATTGATCCGGAAGAATTTCCCGAGGGAGATTGTTTTGCGGAAGCGGAAGAAACCCATCGAGGACACGCTGAGGGGCTCGTCCTTCGGCCGCAAGCCCCGGGCGACCGGCTGGAATCCCGCGTTTCTTATGACACTCTGCCATCTAGGGCGGACTTGCTTTCCCCCGCCCCGCCGACCATAGTGACGTCAGTTCATTATCAGACGCATTACGAGCAGGACGGGCGAAAGCCGAACCTGCACCAACCGAGCCCCTCAAAGGCCGCGGTGGTTATCGGAGCCGAAAGGCGCCGAGATGAGAGCCGAAAGGCTAAAACACAGTCCCTCGTGGATTGATCGTGATGCGCGCCTCTTTCACCGCCGCCCACCATGATCAACACCAACGATACCACCGCCCGCCCGCCCGCCCCCAAGCTGTCCATCCGCGTCAGCGAGGACAACCGCCTCCATCACCTCTGGAACAATAACGGGACTTGGTGGCTACACTACACCGAGCACCTCGCGGACTTCACCAAGCGCCGCGTCCGCCGCTCGCTCCGCACCCACGACCTCGAACTGGCCATTAGCCGACGCGATGAATGGCTACAGACGGCCGCGGCCTAATCAGAAGCGGGCGCCGACGCGCGCAGCCAGGCCCCACTGAGCCCCGGGTTGGAAAGAGCCCTGCGTCTCGCCATCATGCTTGAAGCTGTGACGAGCGTAGGCCACCCATTCGGCGGACCCGCGCACGAACCACGTGCCGGACTTCTCCAGGAACTGCGTCACGCCGACGCGGATCGGCACTTCGCCAATCGCGACCGCGCGCGAACCGTAACTGCCGTCGGTGAGCACGAAGCTCGAGGTCTCGTAAGCGACCGTGAGGTCGACCGTGGTCGCATGGTCTTCGGTGAGGAAGCCACGGACGATAATGCCGTTCTGTAGGCCGGTGGTGCGCAATTCGACCTCGGCGTATTTGCACGGACGCCAGGTGGCCTTGATATAAGGGATGGGCAGGAGGGATGACTCGAAGCGATCCTCCAACAGCACGCCGAGCGCGATGTCAGTCTCGGCGTCGGGACGCCAGCGGGCGGCGGCGCCTAGGCCCCAGCGATGCGAGCTACCGAGGCTCACGCCTTCTTCGGCCGCGAACTCCAAGGCATAGGTAAGTTGGACGCCGTACTTCTCATTCCAATCCCATTGGCGGAAACCCGTGACCATGACGTCGGTCGTATCGCCATATGAACGGTCCGTTCCGGCAATCGCGCCGCTGAAACGGTGGGCGTACTGATACCACTCGAGGTCGATCGCGCGATCGGGCGTCTGATAAATCAACTCCGCACCCGTTCGAGAACGGCCGAACTCTCCGGTCACGCCACCGGAATGGCTCACGGCATCGGTGCCGCGATATTGATAATCCGCGGCGAGCACCCAGTTCTTGACCGGGGCCGGTTCGGCTGCCGATAGTTGTGCGGAAAATAATGCACAAAATAAGGCAGCATGCTCAACTTTAAGCAGGCGTTTCATGGTTAAAAACAAAATTACCCCGAAATTCATCGAAGGCAAGCGAGTTGCCAGACCTGATTATTTTATGGCACGAATTTTGCTTAATAAAAAGCATTATGCTCATTTCTGCCACCCCAGTTCCTTCCACCGGTGACAATGTCTGGGTGCTGGTGAGTGCCGCGCTCGTCCTGATGATGTGTATCCCGGGCCTCTTCCTTTTCTACGGAGGCTTGGTCCGCGGCAAGAACGTGCTCTCGATCGCCGCCCAATGCTTGGCCCTCACCGCCATGGGCATCCTCATGTGGTGGGGCTTCGGGTACAGCCTCGTCTTCGGCAAGAGCTACGCCGGCAGCCTCGTCGGGCATATCTTTGGCGGCGGCGAGCATTTTGGTTTTGCCGGACTCGGCTTCACGCCTGACGCGGCCTACGCGACCGGCATCTCTTCGGCGACCTTCGCCCTCTTTCAAGCCATGTTCGCGGCGATCACTCCCGCCCTCATCATCGGCGCCGTCGCCGAGCGCATGAAGTTCTCCGCGGTCATGCTCTTCTCCTTCCTTTGGACGATCTTCGTCTATTATCCTATCGCGCATGCCGTCTGGGGCGCTACCGGCGACTTCTCCGGCATCGCCAACGCCGACGCCGCCTTCAAGGCCGCGGACTTCGCCGGCGGCATCGTCGTGCACATGAGTTCTGGTTGGTCCGCCCTCCTCCTCTGCATCCTCGTCGGCCCCCGTGCTGGCTTCGGCAAACGCCCGATGACCCCGCACAGTATGGTGCTTTGCGTCATCGGCACGGGCCTACTCTGGGCCGGCTGGTATGGCTTCAATGCGGGTTCCGCCTTGGCCGCCGACGGCATCGCCATCCAGGCCTTCCTCACGACGACGCTCGGTGCCGCCACCGCCACGCTCGCATGGGCGGCCGTGGAGAAAGTGCATCGCGGCAAGATCTCCGTGCTCGGTCTCTGCTCCGGCGCGATCGCCGGCCTCGCTACCGTGACCAACGCCGCTGGCTTCGTCTCCGCTAGCTCCGCCGTGCTCATCGGGCTGCTCGCCGGAACAATCTCCTACTGGGCCTGCTCGGTGCTCAAGCCGAAGTTCGGTTATGATGATGCCCTGGATACCTTCGGCGTGCATGGCGTGGGCGGCACGATCGGTGCGCTCGCGACCGCGTTGCTCATGAACGCGCAGGCGAATCCGGCTGGCGGCGCGCTGATTTCAAAAGGCCTCCTTAAAGGACAGCTCCTCGCTATGTTGCTTTGCATCGCGGTTTCGCTAATCATGACCTGGATCATCGCGAAGATTGTCGCGGCGACCATCGGCCTGCGTGCGACGGAAGAAGGAGAGGCTCAGGGCCTCGACATTTCGGACCACGGCGAAGAAGGCTATTACCACAATTAAGCCCATTTTCAGGGTAGCTGCCCACAGGCCTGCTTTTTTTCGAGCAGGCCTGCGGGCGGGTTCAGTTGTTTTTTGAGCACATTCAAGTCTTCGGCTCGAAAGGTGGCGGTTGGCACGGGGGTTGCGAATGACCTCTCGCCATGAACTCCCTGCTACGAACTCTCACCATCCTCGCTCTGGCGGCAGTGCCCTATCTGTCGTCTGCGCAGAACGCGCCCGCTCCGGCGGCTGCCCCCGCTGTTGAAGCGGCCAAAACCCCTCCGCCCCCGCCGGCACCCTCGCTTGAACAGCGCATCGCCGGCCTTGAGGCTGCCATCGGCAACGGCGATCCCACCGCCTCGCTTAAGGATGCGAAGGGTGCCATCCCGGCCGGCCTCACCACGCCAACCGTTGGCGTCTCCGCTCCTGGCCATAACGGCTTCATGATGGTCTGCGCCGCCTTGGTGCTCTTCATGACGCTCCCCGGCCTCTTCCTCTTCTACGGCGGTCTGGTCCGCGCGAAGAATATCCTCTCCGTCGTCGCCCAGTGCTTCGGCCTGGCGGGCATGGTCGCGATCCTCTGGTGGGCCGTGGGTTACTCCCTGGTCTTCGGTAAGAGCTTCGACGGCACGCTCCTCGGACACGTCTTCGGCGGCAGCGAGTTCTTCTTCCTCAACGGAGTGACCTCCGCCCCGAACACCGACTACGCTTACTGGATCTCCCAGAACGTGTTCTCGATGTATCAGCTGATGTTCGCGATCATCACCCCGGCCCTCATCGTCGGCGCCATCGCTGAACGTATGAAGTTCTCCGCAGTCATGCTCTTCATGCTCGGCTGGATGTTCCTCGTCTACTTCCCGATGGCCCACGCAATCTGGGGCGTCACCGGCGACATGAACGGTGTCTGGAACGCCAAGGCCGCCATCAAGGCAATCGACTTCGCCGGCGGTACCGTGGTCCACATGACCTCCGGTTGGTCCGCGCTCCTGCTCTGCATCATCCTCGGACCCCGCATCGGCTTCGGCAAGAAGTCCATGACGCCCCACAGCATGGTGCTCTGCGCGGTCGGTACCGGTATGCTCTGGGTCGGCTGGTACGGCTTCAACGCCGGCTCGGCTCTCGCCGCCGATGGCGTCGCCGCTCAGGCCTTCACTACCACGACGCTCGCCGCCGCGGTCGGTGCCTTCACCTGGGCTGCCCTCGAATGGATCATCCGTAAGCACGCCAGCGTCCTCGGCTTCTGCTCCGGCGCTGTCGCCGGCCTGGTCGTGATCACGCCCGCCGCGGGCTTCGTCTCCGCCAACTCCGCGGTCCTGATCGGCGTCCTCGCCGGTGTGGTGCCCTTCCTGGCGGTCGTCTACCTGAAGGCCAAGCTCGGCTACGATGACGCGCTCGACACCTTCGGCGTCCACGCGGTCGGCGGCACCCTCGGTGCCATCGTGACCGGCATCTGCGCCACGACCGACGCCAACGGTAACCTCGCCACCAACCTGAAGGACATCATCGCAGGCAAGACCCTCTACATCGAACAGTTCAAGGCGATTGGCGTCACGCTGGTCATCTCCCTGGTCGCTACCGCGATCCTCGCCTACGTGGTGAAGGCTCTCATCGGCCTCCGCCCGACCGAAGAAGAAGAGGCCCGCGGTCTGGATATCTCGGACCACGGCGAAGAAGGTTACAGCCACAACTCGTAAGCCCCCTCAGAGGGAGCCGGCTCGCAGGCCGTCCGATACCGGACGGCCTGCTTCTTTTTAGGGGTAATCTGACAGCAGCGTTTTCACTATATTATTGCCCTTTCTGAGATGCTGACAGCAGAATGTCTCTATTCTAAGCCCATGCTCAAGCTATCCGCCCAACTGAACGACGAGGAATTCCTTGGCACCGCCGAGGACCTAGCCGCCTTCGTCTCGGATAAACTCGCCTCCCTCGGGTTCGGCGATCGCCACCGCTCGACCGAACGCCTGGTGCGCTTCTACGCCTACGAAGGCCTGCTCTCCAAGCCGGAGCGCGCCCCGGACGACCGCCGCAAGGCGAACTTCGGCCCCCTTCAAGTCAGACAGCTACTCCTGGCCCGTCTCCTCGCCGAGCGCGGCTGGGACCTCGACCGCATCCGTACGCTCCTCCATGACAACCGCCAAGTCTCGCAGCTCAATAAGCTAATCGACGAATTAGCCACGCCCACCGAGGCAGAAAAGCTCTTCTTCCGGACACGCAGTAGCGACGTCGATACCCTTTCGGAACCCTCCCCGGCCCGCTCTTACAAACCGGACCGCACACTATCGCCCTCGGTCTTCTCAGCCCGCGACAGCGAAATGCCGGACCTGTCATCGCCCAAGTTCCGCCGCAAGACCAGCTACTCGACGGTCCAGCAGCTCAGACAGATCGCCGATAGCGAAGAAAGCCCCGCCGAAGCCCTTCGCATGATGATAAAAAAGGAGATGGCGCGCGACGACCTCACCCCGGCCGCCCGCAATCTCTTCGAACAACTTCTGGCCTTCAACCCCACCACCCGGGGGGACGAACCTAAGACGGAAAGGTGGACCAAACTCCGCTTAGCCCACTGGTGCGAAGCCCACTTCAATATCGACAGTCGGATCACACCCACGAAAGACGAGCTGCAAGAGATTGTGGATAATTTCAGCAAGGCATTGATGAACAAGTACTTATAATTATGACAGTAACTTTCGTGTGCTAGTTACCAGAAAGTATCTCTTGTGGTGTTGACATTTTAAGAGGGGTGGCACATAGTGGAGGCGATGATTCCTCCCATGAACCAACCCAAGATCGAAATCCTGCCCCTGAAGAAGGGCTTCCTCCGCGCCGCCGCTGATGCGACGCATGTCCTCGTCCGTCTCGTCGCCCCGGCCAAACCGGCGGACGTCACGGAGACCCCTCGCGCCCCCCTCGACCTCGCCCTGGTCATTGACCGCTCGAGCTCGATGTCCGGCCGTCCGATCGCCGCGGCCCTCGAAAGCGCCGTCCGCATCGTCCGCGGACTCCGCGACGATGACCGCGTGACCATCGTCGCTTTCGATGATCACATCGAAGTCGTGCAGTCGCTGATCGCAGTCACCGACCGCGAAGCCCTCGCTCTGCGCATCAACGCTATCGATGCCCGCGGCTCGACGAACCTCTTCGGCGGCTGGGAAGAAGGCGTGAAGCAGCTCGCACCCTTCACCCGCAAGGATCGTATCGCCCGCGTCATCCTCCTCAGCGACGGCCAGGCGAATCAAGGCCTGCTCAACGAACAGGAAATCTTTGCCCAGGTCGCCAAGGCCGCCGGTGCCGGCATCACGACCTCCACCGTCGGCCTCGGCCACGGCTTCAACGAATCGCTGATGACGGGCATGGCCTCCGCCGGTGAAGGTGTCGCCAACTTCGGTCAGACGGCCGACGACCTCGACGAAGCCTTCGAAGAGCAGTTCGCTATCATCTCTAACTCGTTCCTGCGTCAGGTGAAGGTCAGCGTGCAGGGCGGCAGCGACGTGCAGGTGCGCCTGGTCGGCGAAATCCTCGAGAACGGCGCCACCCGCAGCCGCAAGCTCGGCACGCTCCCCTGGGACGCGTCGCTCGTCGCGGTGGTCGAATTGAAGATCGGCGCCCTCGCCAAGGCCGACGCGCTCGCGGCGGTTAACTTCGAGGCGATCACGAAAGAGGGCGAAGCGGTGAAATTCGGCCCGGCGCTGATCGCGCTCCCGGAAGTGGACCTCGCCGCCTTCTCCGTCCTGCCAGTCGACGCCGACGTCGCCGCCCTCATCGACGAAGCGGTCGTCGCGGAGAAGATCGAATTCATCGAAGTGCTCACGCGCAGCCATAAGTTCACCGAAGCTAAGCTGGCCTTCGAAGAACTCCTGAAGCGCCCCAGCCTCTCGGACTGGGCCAAGCAGAAGATCGAATACCTCAAGCGACTCCTCGACGAGGATGCCGTCATGGCCGCAAAGGAGATGCGCTACGGCCGCGGCCGCCTCATGAGCCAGACGAAGATGGCGTCGATGGCCTGCTACAGCATGGATGTCGATGAAGGCGCCGAGGCCGTGAAGGCATCCTACCTCCGCCGCAAGCGCGCCGACGGTCAGGCCACCAAGCCCAAACCCTCGCAGGGCGGCACGGCGGGCGGCCAGGCCCCGCAGGTCTAACTGGTCCAAACGGCTGATTTCGCCCGGTGGAAGCAATTCCACCGGGCTTTTTGTTGCCCGGTCAAAGCCACGGGGCAAGATACGTGTCCGTCCCTATGTCCCGCGTTCTCCGCTTTACCCTCTGGAGCGTCGGCATCCTTGCCGTCGTCCTCGGAGCCACCCTTTTCTGGGTCGAATCCCAGCTCCGTCCCGAACCACTGGGTGCGCGCATCAAAACCATCCTCGCCGACGCCAAGATCAAAGGTGGCATCGCCCGCGTCCAAGCTTCCCTCGACGGTAAGTTCTCCGCCGAGGGCATCGACCTCACCCTGCCCGATGGTACGAAGATTGCCGCCGCCGCCATCAAGGGCGAAGCACAGGTCATCTCGATCATCAAAGGTACCTACGCTCTCCGCAGCCTCGAGATTAAGACGCTCGACGTCGACCTGAGCGAACGCAAGCCGGCCACAAAGACCGCCGCCGAGGCCGCGAGCGCGCCCAAGACAATCCTGCCGCCCGTGGTACTCGGGCCCTACGCCGTCTCCGGACGTATCAAGCTCGCGGACGGCACGCTGCTGCGCTTCAGCGTCCGTGGCGATGAGTTCGACACCCGCGGCAAGGCCGACTTCCGCGCCGGCATCGCCTGGCCAGGCTTCGCCGTCGGCAAGCAGATGACCGACCCTCGCGGCGAAATCACTTTGAAGGCCGACTTCCGTCGTCCTCTGGGCGCCGATGGCGTCGGCCTCGACGACCTGATCGCCGACGTCGGCAGCCTGCGACTCGAACTCGCGGCCAAGGATGCCAGCCCGATCGCCGCCGGCTCCGTCGGGTTCGTCATGGACGCGGCCAGCACCGCCGGCAAGCCCGGCGTCCATTTTACCGGCACGCTCAGCGACTCCGCCAACCGCCCGGCAGTGAAGCTCTCCGGCGACCATCTCGCCGGCCGCACGACCGTCACGGCACAGCTGGACGTCGACCCCACCCGCTTCGGTATCCTCAGCCAGCAGCTGCCCGATGTCCGCCTATCGGGCAACGCCAACGGTGAACTCGAAGGCTCTCGCTGGCAGGCCAGCGCCGACCTCAAGGCGCTCTGGTCGGACCTGAGCAAGTTCTCGAAGTCGCTCGCGAAGAATAGCCGTTCCGAGTGGAAGCTCGCGGCGAACGCCCAGAGCACGGCCAACGGCTTCGCGGTCAACAGCCTCGCGATCACGGGTAACGGCGTGACAATCGCCATCCCGCAGACGCTGACGTGGAAAGGCGGCCTGCTCCCGGAGAACGCGAACGACGCGACCATGACCATCGCCGCCAACGACGCCGACTTGATGGCGCTTAACCCCTTCCTCGCCGCCGCCGACATCATCGCGACGGCCGGCCGCTGGACGGGCGAAGCTTCAATCTCCTTCAAGGACGGCAAGCCGGCCGTCACGAGCATCCGCACGCATAGCCTGCGCGGCGTCACACTCGAACGCGGCGGCAAGGCACTCATGCGCGAGATCGATGCCGAACTACCCATCAAGTCCGAGGACGGCGCGATCTCCCTCGCCCCGTTCAGCCTCGGCTGCGCCGCCGGCAATATCGCCACGGGTTCGCTCACGCTCCGTCCCGGGGCCGATGGTGCCTGGTCCGCTGTCGCCAACGTCAATGTCGGCATCGTCGAGCTGGCCTCCCAGCCCAACTGGGAAGACCTGCCGGTCGATAAGCTCAAGGGCATCCGCGTGAGCGCCCAGACCACCGTAGAGCGCGCCTCCGGCAAAGCGCCCGTCGTCAGTTCCGCGGACGCGCGCATCTTCCGCCAAGGGCTGAACCTCCTTTCCCTCAAGCTCCGCCAGCCGCTCGCGCTCGACGGTTCCAAGCCCACTGGCGTGCTCGTGGAAGCTTCCGCACGCGACCTGCCGCTCGAATCCCTCTCGGCAGTCGTCCCCGGCCTCAAACTGACCGGCGACCTTAAGCGTGCCGACCTTGTCGCCGGCTTCAGTCGCGAAGGGCTCTTCGTGCGCACGGAAGGCGCGCCGCTCTCTTTCACGCGTACCAGCATCATCTGGACCGGCAAGCTGTGGGTCAAGGACTGCGACCTGGCGGCGAGCCTCGACCTCGTGGTCGGCGAGAAATCCACGATCATCGGCTTCAACCAGGCCGAACTGAAGAACCGCAGCCGCATCCTGGGTTCGGGCGACATCAAACTCGGCCTGGGCGACGCTGGCACCACCCTGAAGCTTGAGGGGGATCTCGGCGCGCTCGCCGAACAGCCTTTCGCCGGCCCGCTTAACATCGTCACGGGCGGACAGTATCGCGCGACAGCCGATCGCTCCCAGACTGGCGAGATTAACGTCACGCTTCAGGTACGCGAAGTCGGGCTCAAGCAAAGCGAAGGACGCATCAAGACGGCGGCCCTCGCCGGCAAGTATGTGCCCGCGGCCAACGGCCTCAGCGCCGAAGGTTCGTTTAAGCTCCAGGCCAACAATCTCAGCGGCGGCAAGTTCACGCTCACGCAGAAGACCACTGGCGCCAAGACCGACTGGCAGGCCGTCGTGGCTATCGACAACGTCGATGTCGACGACTTCCTTTCCCTTCTGCCCAAGAGCGAAGAAGATATCTCCGTGAACGGCGCTCCGCCGAAGCCGGACCGCACGCCGTTCTGGACCAACCAAAGCGGCTCGCTCCAGCTGACGATCGGTACCGCTAGGGCCTACGGCATCAGCGCCGAGAAGGTCGTCGTCCGCGCGGACGCCGAGGAAAAGGCCATCCGCCTAACGCAGCTCAGCGGCAAGCTCGCCGACGGCAATCTCAGCGGCCGAGGACAGCTCGCTTTCCAACCCTCGATCAGCAACGGACCTTATTCCCTTTCGGCCACGGTATCGCTGAACCAGTTCGAGTTCGGTAGCGTCGCGCAGGCCTTCCCTTCCGTGAAGGAATTCCTCCAAGGCCGTGCGGACGCCACCGCGGGACTCACGAGCCTCTGCGGCACGCCCGGCGAACTCATCGGCAAGCTCCAGATCGACACCCAGCTCTCGTCCAAAGGCGGCCGAATTCGCGCCTTCGGCGATAAGAGCAGTAGCATGTCGCTGTCGGCGAATAAAGCCGGCGACATCGGCGAAACGCTGGGCGGTCTCGCGATGATCGCCGGGGCTCTTTCGAAGAACCAACAGCAGGGCGAAAAAATCGCCAAGATTGGCGCGGCCATGACCGCCGCCGCGAAGTTGCAGAAAGC
Source organism: Verrucomicrobiota bacterium (assembly GCA_026397955.1). Lineage (GTDB taxonomy): Bacteria > Verrucomicrobiota > Verrucomicrobiia > Opitutales > UBA953 > UBA953. The sequence continues at coordinate 11,846 of JAPLTV010000052.1, forward strand.
CGTCGCGGACTTCCAGTACAGCTCAGCCACGATCAAGGCCACGCGCCTCGCCTCGGGCACAATCAAGCTCGAGTCGGCGGATATCCGCAACGAGGTCCTGCACCTGACCGCCAAGGGCGGCATCACCGTCGACCCGAAGACGGGCTTCACCGACTGGCCGATGCTCTTCAGCACCCAGATGCGTGGAGCGGGCGAATACGCCCAATACTTCCAGGCGCTGGGCTTCGGTATCGGACCCTCGCCGACGGACGGCTTCACCGATGGCCCGGGCGTCAACGTGAGCGGCTCACTGAACCAGGTGAAGACCGACCTCGTCGAGAAACTCCAGCAAGCCGTGGACAACGTCCGCTCGGCCGCGAACGCCCGTCCTGATAATCCGACGCAAGGCACTTCCGGCACTAAGATCACTCCCGCTGGTAAGATTCCCGCGACCAACACGCCGGCGCCAAAGAAGAGCAATCCGCTGGGAGACCTGCTTAAGGAACTCGGTCGCTGATGACGGCGACGAAGGCATGGATGGCAGGCTGCGTCCTGCTCGCTGGCCTCGTCCTCCTGGCCCTTTCCGTCGGCACCCAAGGCTTCGGCTGGGGTGACGGCGGCTCCCTCGTCCTTCTCCGCTCACCCCGCGTGCTCGCGGCCCTCGCCGCCGGACTCGCCCTTGGCATCGGCGGCGCCGCGCAACAAGGCGTATTCCGCAATCCCCTCGCCGACCCGGGACTGACCGGCGTCTTCGGCGGCGCGCTCTTCGGCATCGCCGTCCTGCTGGGACTCTTTCCCGAAGCGGCGTGGCAACGCGCCTGGTTCATCCCCGCCGCGGCGTTCGGCGGCGCGCTGGGCACCTCCGCATTACTGACGCTGATCGGCAGCGGCGGTTCCTCCTCCCGGCTCTTGCTTACCGGCCTCGGCCTCAACGCCTTTACCGCCGCCGGCACCCTCGTCATCGCCTCACGCAGCGGAGAGTCGCGCGAACTGCTGACCAACGGAGCTTACGGCGACTGGCTAGGGATGGCCACACTTGAGCTGACCTGGCTGCCGGTGCTGCTCTGCCTCGCGGCTGCCCTGCTCCTCCTCCCGCTCGCACGTGCGCTGGATCTCCTGTCCTTCGGCGAAGACGCCGCCCGCGGCTTCGGCGGTGATGTCGGCAGCACGCGGCGCAAGGCCGTAATCCTGACGGCGCTGGCCGCCGCGGCCGCCACCTGCCTTGTTGGCCAAGTGGCCTTCATTGGCCTCCTAGCGCCTCATCTCGCCCGCGCCTTGGTCGGCCCCCGCCATGCGCACGTCCTGCCGCTCTCAGCCCTTCTCGGAGCCGCTCTGCTCTTGGGCGCTGACACCATCGGACGGGGCCTCTGGCCGCAGGCCCCGCTGTCCGCCGCGGCGGTGACTGCCATCCTCGGTGCGCCGCTCTTCATCTGGATAGCAAGGGGGCGCCATGAGTGACGCCCTGATCCACGCGCTCGGCCTCGGCGTCGAGATTGCCGGTCGGCGCATCATCGACGGCGTATCTCTCTCCGCGGCCCGCGGACAGACCGTGGCTGTTGTCGGTCCCAACGGCGCTGGCAAGACGACACTGCTGCGCGCCTTGGCCGGACTGCTGCCTTCCAGCGGAGAACTAGAAGTCGGCGGATATGATCCGCGGATCATCGATGCGGCGACCTGCGCCCAAACTCGCGCCTACTGCGCACAGAAACCCGTCAGCGCGTGGGACTATCGCGTCTCCGACCTCGGCGACATCATCGGCGATCCCGTCGGCTATGCGGACTGGCTAACGAAGCTCCAACTGGGTGAATTCGCCGACCGCCGACTCTCCGAGCTATCCGGAGGAGAACAGAAAGGCGCGCACCTCGCGATGGCGTGCGCTGCGCTGACTGAACCTTTCGGCGGAGCGCTGATGCTCGATGAGCCCGCGGCCGCCCTTGATCTCGGCCGACAGGAAGCCGTCGCCCAGTCCATCTTCGCGTTCGCTCAAGCGGGCGGTGCCTGCGTCGTTGCGACGCATGACCTCTCTTTCGCGCAACGCTGCGATACGGTCGTGGTCCTGTCGGAAGGCCGCCTCATCGCCACAGGCGAACCCGTGTCGACCTTAACACGCGAAACTATTTCCGGGGTCTGGGGCGCGTCGGCTTCGTCGGCACGCTGACTTCGGCACGCGTCAATCGGCCGCTACGGATAGCGGAGAAAAGATATTGCTGCGCCAAGCCGGCGGCCTCGCCGAAGTGCGCTTTGCCGAACTGTTCCAGCTGAGCGGGCTTCCAGCCGCGCAGGCCATAGGCGTCGGCGAGCGCCTGCACGACCCACGTATCGACTGGGAAGCTTTCCAACCGGCCGAAGCCGAAGAGCGCGACGCAGGCGGCGACCTTCGGGCCGACGCCGGGCAGCGACTGCAATTCGTCCAGCAAGTCGGCTGTCGTCATAGCGGCGAACTCTTCGGCCCAGCGCGGGCGGGCGATCAGTTTCTTCGCAGTGCCTCGGAGATAAGCCGCGCGATAACCTAGCGAGCAGGCGCGCAGCACGGCCTCGTCGGCGATGGCGATGGCTTCCCAGGAAGGCAGCGTATGGAAACCGCCGCCCACGGGCGTGCCGAGTTTTGTTGCCAACGCCGCGACCATGACGCGGATCTGCAGGATACGCTTATTGGAGCTGCAGAGAAAACCGATGAGAGCCTCGTGCGGATCTTGGCGCAGGATGCGGAGCCCCGGATAAGCCTCACGAGCGGATCTGAGCACGGGATCGGAGCGCCACGGTAACGCCGCGGAGAGCCGGGCCTGGGCACCCTCCGCGTCGAGATATCGCTGCAGCGCGGACTCCGCATGCGTCGCGCCCTTCTGCCCACGCCACTCCAAGCCGTGCGGGCCGGAGCGAACGGCGGCGAGCGTATGGCCGAAGACGCCGACCCAGCTGCCGTCGGATTCCAGCGACCAGCGAAAAGCCTGCCCGCCGTCCATCTGTTCGGCGAGCGTGCCGGCGGGGACATCCTCAGCGAGCCGCAACGGCCGCCAAGATGTCCACTCCGCCGAGGCCATCGGACTTAGCGGCGAGCGAGGTCCGAAGGCGTGCCCCAGAGGAAGCTGTGCTTCGAGGCGAGGAACTTGCCCTTGGCGTCGACCACCGAGACGCGCCAGGCAATCGGGCGCCACTTGGCGTCGCCAGACTGCTTGCCGGTGAGCCCGATGACGTATTCGCCAAACGGGAAGCCCGGCTTCAGGTTCACCGCGAAATCATAACGCTCAGGCGGCGTGTTTTCCTTGCGCACCACTTCAAGGACGAGTCGGCCGTCGGTCGGCGGCACGACGTCGAGCTTCACGAAGAAATAATAACCCGGACGGGAATCCTCTTCTGTGCGGAAGACCACGTCGGCACCATGATGCTCCTTGGCGTAGAAAGCCTCCGAGGCGCGGGCCACATCGGCTTCGCTCCGGCGACGTTCGTTGACGTAGGCGATGCCGGGCACCTCATCCGAGGACGCCACGGGGGTATCGCAACCCGAGAGGAGCAGCGCAGCGAGCGCGGCCCACGCAGAGGCCTGGCTCACCGCTCGCCTCACTTCTTGGCCTTCTTCTTGCTCGCGGCGGCGCGAGCGACCTTGACGCGATCCTTCTTGCGCTCGAGGTAGGCGCGGCGACGGCGACGCTTGATGACTTTATTGCTCTGTTGGCCCATAGTGGATGCATCCTCCCGCAACCCCTTGGATGGTCAAGGAGAAGGTTTACGGACCTTCCCCGGTGGGCCGGGGTGAGGAAAGAGTCCTTTCTGGCTGCCTGGGTAGGGATCGAACCTACGACCAAGTGATTAACAGTCCCTTGTTTCGTTATAAAAGCCCAATGTTTTTGTAGCGTGGACAGGTCTTGGACAGGTTTCACGAATTGACGGAGGGGGAAAGCGGGGGCTGACTGACATTCCCACGCCATGAGTCCTCATCCTTCAATCCGCCCGACGAAGAAGAACCTCGTTCCCATAAAGCAGAAAGGGAAGCAGCTGCTCGCCTTGCGACCCGACCGCAAGTGGGCAGTCTATTACTACGAGCAGAAAGGCGGCCGCCCTACCCTCTGCCGCAAGTTCTTCCGCGAGCAGGCGACGGCGGAGGAGTTCTGCATGATCAAGCGCGCGGAGCAGAACAACCTGGGCGCGGTCAACGCGATGGGGTTAAGCGACGAGCTGAAGCGGGAGGCGCTGGCCTGCTGGCGGAAGCTCGAACCGCTGCGCCACCTAGGGGCGACTCTGACCAAGGCGGTGGACTACTACATCAAAGACGCGGGGCTGGCGGCCAAGTCCAAGACGGTCGCGGAGGCGGCGGCTGCCTGCGTAGATGCCAAGCGCCGAAAGAACCTGTCCCTCGGCCACCTTAAACGCATCAGGCAAACCCTGGAGCAGTTCTGCAAGACCCATGGGAAAGCGCCAATCTCGACCATGAAGGCGGCCACGGTGAAGTCCTGGCTGGAGGCCTACGCGGAGAAGCACGACCTGAACGAAGTGTCCTACAACGCGAAGAAGCGCTACCTGTCCTTGTTCTTCGGCTACTGCGTGGACAGCGACCTGCTGGAGTCGAACCCTGCCGACAAGGTGGAGGCGCGGGAGGAGGACGGCCGTCGTAAGCGCGTCATGCGTCCCGCCGACCTGCGGAAGTGGCTGGCCGCGTCGTCCCCTGCGGTGCGGACTGCGATCTCTATCCAGGCCTTTTGCGGCTGCCGAACGGCTGAAGTCGCCCGCCTGCGCTGGGCGGACATAAATTGGAAGGACGCGAAGGTGGTTCTGGAGGCGGACATCGCGAAGATTCCCTCCAGGCGCTCGTCGCCTATCCCGCCCAACCTGTTCGCGTATCTCATGAAGGTTCGCAAGGAGGACGACTGTCTGATCTGGGAGGCGGAACAGGATGCAGAAACCCGCGCCCGCTATCAGTCGAAACCGCCGAAGGAGCGCGCTGCCATGCTGGACGAGTGGCGGATTCATAACCTCGTCGTTGCCATGACGGAGGCGCGTGAGTCCGCCGCGCCGATTGAGTGGCAGAGGAACGCGCTGCGCGTCTCGGCCGCGTCCTATTGGTTCGACAAGACGAAGGACGCAGCGGCCACGGCGTCGGCCATGGGACACGACCCCGACACCTTCGAGGACAACTACAAAGACATTATCCGCGAGTCCGACATGACCCGCGAGTGGTTCGAGATAGACCCTGCCGACCCCATGAAGGCGGCCAAGGTGATCGCGTTCCGACCGAAGGTGAAGCGCCGCAAGGCGGAGTAGGCGGTCGCCTCCCAATTAGTTTCTTTTCAGAAACTGCCACAGGTAAAAAAGCGCCACCATGCCTAATGCGATTCTCACGCCAAATGTCCGCCCTGATTCGTCCATTCGTCCCTCCGAAGTCATCAGGATCGGAAGGTGGAGTAATCAAGACGCTCGCCTCATTCTTAAGTTGATGAATCAGCTCGATCAGCTCATCGCGGACATTGATGGGCGGAATCTTGGGCTTGGCCTCTGCTGGCTTCTCAACGGCAACAGGCTTAGGCGCTTCGGCGGCGGGCTTATCCTGGGCGACGAGAGCTCAGGAGAGGAGGAGGAAGGCGAGGGTGTGTTTCATGCTATGCATAAAAATGGGGTTACTTTTTGCTCCTGCCGAGCGCGACAGGCAGCTGCATGATCTGTCCCAGCGCGTTGATGTATTTCGAGGCCTCGTTAAGCTCTGCGCGCGTCGCGGGAAGGTCGGTTTTAATCTGGGCGGCGGCCATCTTCGCGTAAGCTTCGTTCATCTTTTCTTTCTCCAAATCACGCGTGGACTCGTTGCTTTTAGAGCTAAGGCTGAGTCGCCTAACTTTTCCGATATAGGCCTGGAGTCGAACCAGCTCCTGGGCTGCTACTGTAAAGGCCTTCTTTTCCTCGTCGGTGGCAGCGTCTCCTTTGTTATAAATTGGAGACGAGGCTTTCAGATAGGCGGAGCAGACATTTTTTCGGTGATCATCAAACAGCGTAATCGACCCAAACTGAAGCGGGGTCTTATCCTGGGCGCATAGGGCGCAACAGGTTAGAATGAAGGCGAGGGCGTATTTCATAGGTGGGAGTTTAGTAGAAACTTATAGGCCAATACGCAAGGCGCAGCATCGGCCGCAGCTGCGCAGGGGTCGTTTTGACGCGTCGTGAATATTATAAAACAGGTGTTTTTCTGCGTAAGTTATTACCCCGCATGGGGTTCTGCGTATGTGTCGCCGCCGCATCTGGGCGCGACAGTTACCAACTTCCGCAAGTGTAGACCAACAACACATGAAAGCACCTACCGAACCCAACCAGCACGACGGCCGCCGTCTGCTTTCTCAAACCGAATTAGCGAAGGCGCTAAAAGTCCACCCCTTGACCGTGAGCAGGTGGACGACCTCGCGAATCATCCCCTGCCACCGTGTCGGCCGAATCGTTCGCTACGACCTGGCGGCCGTCCTCGCGGCGATCGCGAAGGCGGAGAACAAGAAGGGAGGCAACAAGTGAAGCCCGCACAAATCCTGCCTGGGCAAACGGCCGTGAGTCGGACGCACCTGGCGAACCGTTGGGGCGTAAGTCCGCGAACGATCGACGCATGGCGCAAGCGCGGCAACCTGCCTGCCTTCGTCGTCAGCGGTCGTCTGATTCGTTTCGACCTGGCCGCCTGCGAGGAGTGGCTGGGCAAGTTCCGCCACGACGCGAAGTGGGAAACCGAAGGGAGCGTGTCATGAACGACCCGACCGCCGTCCCGCGCGAAACGACCATGCGCCTTGAAATCGATTGGGCGCTCGTCGCCTATGAGGACTGCCCATCCAGCTGGGAACAAACGAACGCGAACCTTCAGACGATTGGTTTCGACCTATCAGAAGTGGAGGAGGAGTGGCTGGAAGTCGCCTTCGCGGAACGATTCAACACGAGGAACAAAGCATGAGCGCCGACAAGTTCGCGAGATTCCGCAGCTATGTCCGTAAGATGGACACGGCGACACAGGGGGCAGGCGGCCGCCTCCATGCGTTCAAGTTCTGCTCCAAGGCCTACGAGTTCAAGCTGCATGAGGACGAGGCCTGGGGCGAGCTGCTCGAATGGGACAAGGCCTGTTCTCCGTCCTGGGCTTCGACGAACGAGCTGGGCGACCTGCGCGGCATCCTGTCCTGGGTCTATCGCAACCCCTCCAAGCCATTCGGAAACATGATCGAAAGCCAAGGACGCGCTGCGCTGCCAAGACTCGCCTCCATGCCCGACCGCAAGTCCTCCGTCGTTCCGCCACCTGTGGAGCTGCCTGCGCCTGTTGCGCTGCCGACCGAGTTAATCCCTCCGTCGCGCGCTATCATGGCCGCCTTCGAGCAAGGGGAGCTTATCAGAGTCCAGCTCCAGGTCGCCTCGAAGAAAGAAGGCGCATGGATGCCCAAAGGGTTCGGAGAGTTCATGACGCGGGAGCAGGTCGTGGCTGCGCTCGACGCGGACGCGCTGCGCGGGAACAAGGACGCGGGAATCTACATGGGGCAGAACCCTGTTCGCCCAGGCCTTGACGATCAGACGGCCGCGAAGGACGAAGGAGTGGCCGCCTTTAGGCACGCGCTCGTCGAGTTCGACAGCGTTCCCCTGGAGCAGCAGTTCGCGATCGTCCTGGCGACGCGGCTGCCTGTTTCGGCCGTGGTCTATTCTGGAGGGAAGTCCCTTCATGCGTGGGTTCGCGTGGACGCGCCCGACCGTGAAACCTACAAGCAGCGCGTGGCGGCCATTCATGCGCTTCCCCTGCTGGCTGGCATGGACAAGGCGAATAAGAACCCCTCCCGACTGACCCGCCTACCTGGAGCGCGCAGGGGCGACAAGGTGCAGCGCGTCGTCGCGATCGGAGTCGGCGCTGCCTCCTGGGACGAATGGACGAGGACGCATGAGCAGACGACCCCTGCCGAAGAACCGAAGGCGGAGGACGAGGAGCGTGCGCGACCGTTTGAGGTTCTGGGCTACGACGAGGAGGCGGTCGTGTTCTACTTGAACGACCTGCGGATGCTTCGGCGCGTGAAGCTCGACGAGCTGGCGAAGGTGGACAAGCTGCGCGTCCTTGCCTGCGACGCGTTCTGGAAGGAGCAGTTTGGCAGGGGCGACGATCAGAAGTGGAGCGCGGTCGAGGTTTCCGAATGGCTGCGAGAACAAGCGAACAAGGCGGGGCGCATCAGCGGGGGCAATATCGCGGACAGGATTCGCGGTCGTGGAATCTGGCAGGACGGCGGCCACTTCGTCGCGAACCTGGGGAACAGAGTCGAGGTGGACGGAGAACCGCGCGACGGCGCATGGCGCAGCCCAGAGGGGTTCGTCTATCAGTCTGGCGACGCGCTGGAAATGGCGCAGGAGGCGGCCACGGACGAGGAGGCGCAGGCCTATGTCCAGCTCATCCAATCGCAGTCTGGCAGCAAGGACGGCGGTCTGGCGCTGGCTGGACTCGTCACAAACGCGTTCCTGCTGGGCTGCGTCAATACGCGACCGAGCGCCTGGATCGACGGACAGAAAGGCGCTGGCAAGACGCAGACGGCCACGCGTGTCCTGCGTGCGCTGGGGCGCTGGGGCGTGAAGGCGGAGAGCGCGACGGAGGCCTCCATCAGACAGGAGCTGAAGGCGGACGCGCTCATGATCGTCTACGACGAGTCCGAAAGCGACGGCGACCTGGGGCCACTGCGGATGACGGCGATCCTCGAGCTTGTCAGAAAGTCCTTCGACGGTGCGGGGGCAAGGACGAGCAGAGGCACGCCAGGGGGCAAGGATGCGACCGTCTGGCGGACGCGAACCTGCGGATTCTTCTCATCCATTAACGACGGACTGAACCTGGACAGAGATAAGCAGAGGTTCGTCCAGGTGCGGCTGCCGAACAGTCGGACGAGGGAGGACTACAAGCGCCAGCTCCCGATCGAGGCGCGCTGCCTTGGCAGGCCTGGATTCTGCGCCAGGTTAGCGCGGCGTGCATATGGCTACGCGCCAGCGCACAGTCTGAACCAAGACAAGCTTGCGGAAGTCCTCGAGCGTCAGCTGGACGAACCCAGGACGGTGGACAAGTTCGCTTCGCTGCTGGCTGGCGCTACCATGCTGACCCATGGCCGACTGATAACGAACGAGGAGGCGGTCGCGATCGTCGAAGGGTTCGACCTGTCCGCCTTTAATCCCACGCAGTCCGTCGAGCAGGACAAGCTGCTGGAGCGCCTGTTAAGTTCGCAGCTAGACGCAGGGGCTGGCGACAAGCCCACGGTGCGCGAGCTGATCGCGAGAAAGGACGAGGGCGCGGTCGCGCTGCTGGGGCGCGCTGGGCTTTTCATGCACAAGGAGAAAGGCCTTTGCGTGGCATACACGGCGCAGGGGCTTCTGAACCTGCTGCACGACGCACCCTGGAACAAGGACTCGAAGCGCGTTCGGTCGGCGCTGCTGGCCGCCGCGAATAAGGACGAGTCGGAGAAGGTGCGCTTCAAAGTTCCCGCCTCGCCCATGAACGCGGTCGCGATCCCGCATGAGGTTCTGCAAGACTACGGACTCGACCCCTTCTGACCGCGCGCCGTGTTCCGTCGTCTGTTCCGCAGGCGCTGGAACATGGCAAGCTGCGGAGGGGCTGTGAGTTGCGGAACAAATCGGGGCGTGTTCCGTCCTCCAGAAACATAGACACCCAGGACGAGGAGCGCCGCCGTCGCGCTGCCTCCTCTCCTCTCTCTGTATCTATTTCTATTTATCTGGAACAAAGGAAAGAAAGAGGAGGTTCGGCCAATAAGGACAGGGGTGAAACCGTGTTCCAATGCGCTGGAACATTTCTGGAACAGGGTGGAACATTGGAACAGCGGTGAAGGACTCCCCTGGGCGACAGACCCCAGGGGGGAGGGGTTGAAGGGGCGGGGGGAGGGGGCATGATCGCAACCCATGTGCCAAGACTACAAGGCAGGCAGCCAGGAGCAGGTCGTCGTCGAATTGAACAGCGGCCGCAGCTACTTCGTCCCGCGCGAAACGGTCGAGCGCCTGTTTCTAATTTGCCCAGACCAAGCGGCCGCGCTCGTCGCCCGCGTCTCGACTCTGCGTGAGCCATTAGACCCCTCTGGCTTGCCTTCAGAGGCGGCCTGCGGCGGGGGGAGGGGGTAGTTATGTCAATAGCATGAAATTGCGAAATGACCACGAACGGAAAGCGCGTGGTGTCGGCCAACGCTCCACATAGGGGGGGGCTTAAAAGATTCCTTTCAAACAAGACCCCAAAGGGGGGCTATTAGAAAAGACGCGTTTGCATGAAATGACCACGAACGGAAAGCGCGTGGTGGCGGACTACGCGACACAAAGGGGGGGCTTAAAAGATTCCTTTCGACCAAGACCCTTTCCCGCGTCGAATCTTTGGACAGGTCTTGGACAGGTTTCAACCTACACTTGGCTACATTTGCTTACATTTATGCACACTTGGCCGACCCGCGCAGGGGGCGTGAATGTAGGACTAAAAGCAACATAACCCCTTTATTATCAAGGGTTTAGTGCGTTTTAAGGGGGAGTCCTTTCTGGCTGCCTGGGTAGGGATCGAACCTACGACCAAGTGATTAACAGTCACCTGCTCTACCGCTGAGCTACCAGGCAGTGCGAAAGGAGTCCAATCAAGGCAAGGTCGGGGCGTCTCTGTCAAACAAATCCTCCGTGCCGCTTCGGAGGATCTTATCCCCGAAAAGACTCTGCAATCATGCGAAAAGCACGGATTGGCGGCGGGGCGCGACGACATTAGCCCCGCGGCCCCCTAATCTCTGGACACCCTTGTGCGGCCTGTCTTCCTTGTACCTATTCCCATGCGCTGGACCCGACTTCCTGAAACTCCCAACGCCCCCGGCTTCGGCGGCGCATTTGTGGGCACCTCCGGCGACCTGCTCCTTTGCGGTGGCGGCTCCAACTTCCCCGACAAACCGGCTTGGGACGGTGGCGTCAAGGTCTGGCATGACGAGGTCTTCTCCCTCACCAGCACCCGCTCCAAGAAGTGGGCATCCCTCGGCAAACTGCCCCGCCCTTGCGGCTACGGCGTGAGCGTCTCGATCCGTCAAGGCCTCCTGATGATCGGCGGAGCGGACTCGCATCGCCACTACGCGGATTGCTACACGCTGGCCGTCGAAGAGGGCGAACTCAAGGTCCGCCCTTTTCCCTTCCTTCCCCGCCCGCTCGCCTACGCGACCGGCGCGCTCGTCGGCAGCAAGGTCATCGTCGCCGGCGGCACCGAACGCCCGGACGCCACCGCGGCATCCTCCAGCGCTTTCGCCATCGACCTCGCCAATCTCAACGCCGGCTGGAAGGAACTCCCTCTCTGCGCCGGATCCGGACGTATGCTCGCCCAGTCCGCCGGCACGAAGGACACGTTCTTCCTCTTCGGCGGTGTCGCGCTGAGCCCCGGCGCCAAAGGCGTCGAACGCGAATTCCTTTCCGACTGTCACGCCTTCACCCTCGGCAAAGAATGGCGCCGCCTCTCCGCGATGCCGCGCGCGATCGCCGGCGCGCCGTCACCCTGCCCGATCTTCGACAACGAGATCCTTGTGCTCGGCGGCGACGACGGAAAACTGGCCGGCAAGGTCGAGGCGTCCAAGCACCCTGGCTACCCGAAGTCGGTCCTCTCTTACGATAAGTCTACCGACACCTGGACCGAAGGCGAAGAAGGCTCCGCCAACGTCCTCTCGACCGGTTGCACCAAGTGGTCCGGCGGTTATGCGCTGACCAACGGCGAGCTCCGCCCGTTCGTCCGCTCTGCCGAAGGCTGGCTGCTTCGTCAGGAATAGTCGTTGAGGCTGGCAGGTCGCCGGAAGGGGACTACAAAAGTCCCACCCTGGCGTCATGCTCCGCCTCACCCCATTGCTCGGCCTCTTCGCGGCGGCGCTCGCCTGCGCGCAGGGTGAGCCGTTACCGGATTTACCCGACCCGCTCGGCCGCGCCGGCATGATGGCGGCGGTCCTGCGCGAAGCCGATGGCAGCGAGATCATTGTAGCCGCAGGCGGCACCAACTTCCCAGACAAGATGCCGTGGCAAGGCGGCCAGCGGAAATACCACAAGGACATCCTCAAGCTCGCGCGTAAGGACGGCGTCTGGAGTTGGCATAAGATCGGCGATCTCCCCGAAGGACTCGTCGGCGCGGCTTTCTGCCCGACGCCTAAGCGCGACGCACTCGTCATCGCCGGCGGCGCTTCGGCCGATGGCCACCGTGCGGACGTCTGGCTTGTGGGTCTCGACGGTAAGGTCACCCGCTTCGCGGAAAGTATGACCCGCACGCGCGCCTACGCCGGCTTCACCTCGGCTAACGGACACCTGATCGTCATCGGAGGTATCGCCCGGCCTGACGACACCGCCGCCATCCCCTCGCTGACTTCGCTCGACCTCGACGATCCTGATAAACCTTGGCGCACGACCGATGCCGACCCGAACTACGGACGCATCATCCCTCTCGTAGGCGCAGGGCTGCGCAAACTCGTCTGGGGCGGTGGCTGCTCGCTGACGGAGAAGGACGGCAAGCCATTCCGTAGCTACCACGAGAACCTCGCCTACCAATCGACCGACGGCGAGGGTAACCGCTTCCACGGCCTGCCGAACAAGCTCGCCGGTGCCGCTGGCCCTGGCGTGCTGTCGCAGACGCACCTCTTCTTCGTCGGGGGTGACGACGGCACGCAATACGGTCAACCTTATGAGACGCACACGGGGCTGGCACGTCGTATCCTCGTCATGGACCTCGAGACGTTTGAGGTGACCGACCTCGGCGAGTGGCCGTACCCTGTGGCCGTAGCGCCCCTGCTCCGACTCGGCGACGACCTCGTCACCGTGAGCGGCGAAGTGCGACCCGGCGTCCGCACGCCCAAGCTCACCCGCTGGCCAATCCCGGCCAAATACCGATGAACGCGACGCCCTCGACCTCCCGCACGGCCTGGCTGGTCGTCTTGCTCCTCATTCCGGTCGCGCTGCTCAACTACCTCGACCGCCAGATGCTCGCGACGATGAAGTCGTCCATGCTCGGCGACCTACCGGACATCCAGACCAAGGCGCAGTGGGGCCTGGTCCTCGGTTCCTTCAAATGGGTCTACGCCTTCTTTAGCCCACTTGGCGGCTACCTCGCCGACCGCGTCAGCCGCCGGCATGTCATCTGCTTCAGCCTCTTCACGTGGTCGGCGATCACTTGGGCGACAGGCCAGGTCCATACCTACGACCAACTCCTTTGGACGCGCGCCATCATGGGCGTCAGCGAAGCCTTCTATATCCCCGCCGCGCTGGCACTCATCGCCGACTATCACCTCGGCCCGACCCGCTCCCGTGCGGTCGGCCTCCACCAGATGGGCATCTATGCCGGCGTGATCATTGGAGGATTCGCCGGCTACGCCGCGGACAACCCCGACCTCGGCTGGCGCGGCGCCTTCGCGTGGTGCGGGCTACTCGGCATTGCCTACTCGATCCCGCTCTTCCTGTTCCTGCGCAATCGGCCCGCATCGGATCAGCCGCAGGTTCAGCCGACCGCGGCCTCCACCGCCCGGGCCCTGCTCGGCAATCCCAGTTTCCTGCTGCTAGTGCTCTTCTTCACCCTGCCCGCGATGGCGGCCTGGATCGTACGCGACTGGATGCCCGACATCCTCAGGGAACGCTTCAGCCTTGGGCAGGGGAAGGCTGGCGTCTCCGCGGTCCTTTACTGGCAGCTCGCGGCGATTGCCGGAGCGGTGCTCGGGGGCTGGCTGGCGGATCGCTGGATGCGCACGAACATCCGCGGGCGCATCTTCGTCAGCGTCATCGGCACATCACTGCTCCTGCCCGCGCTCTTCGGCGTCGGCAACGCGACGACCTTAGGCGTAGCCGTGCTCTTCCTGGTCGTCTTCGGACTCGGCTGGGGGTTCTTCGACTGCAACAGCATGCCCATCCTCTGCCAACTGGTCGGGCCGCAGCATCGAGCCACCGGCTACGGCCTGATGAACTTCGTGAGCATTAGCTGCGGCGGCTTCGCCGATTGGATCTTCGGCGCCCTGCGCGACCGGCACATGCCCCTCAACGCCATCTTCGGCGTCTTCGCCGGGATCGCCTTACTCTCCATCTTCATCGCCCTCTGCATCCGTCCGCGCGAAAATACCTCTTCCTGACCATGTCCTCCTTCAAGTTCTCTGGCCTCTGCACGGCCACCCACACTCCGTTCCATGCCGACGGCTCGCTGAACCTCGCCGTCGTCGAACAGCAGGCAGCCTTCCTCCGGAGCCACGGCATCAGGTCCGTCTTCATCGGCGGGACCACCGGCGAAAGCAGCTCCCTCACCGCGGCTGAACGTGCGGCCCTCAATGACCGCTGGGCCGTCGTCGGCCCGGCGAACGGTATCGATGTCGTCGTGCACGTCGGCGCGAACTGCCTCACCGAGGCCGCGCAGCTCGCCGCGCACGCGGAGAAGAATCACGCCAAGGCCGTGTCGATGATCGCGCCGTCCTACTTCAAGCCCCGCACGTTGGCCGACCTCGTCGCCAGCTGCGCGATGGTAGCGAAAGCCGCACCGAACACCCCGTTCTATTACTACGATATCCCGGGGATGACCGGCATCAGCGGCTTCCCGGTTGACGATTTCCTGAAGGCGGCTTCACCCGTTATCCCTAACCTCTCCGGCGTGAAGTATTCTAACCCTGACCTCGAGGCGATGCGTCGGGCCCAAGTGCTGGAAGGTGGCCGCTTCGATCTGCCTTTTGGCGTCGACGAACGCTTCCTCGCCGCGCTTCGCGCCGGCGCGACCGCCGGCGTCGGCAGCACCTACAACTTCAACCCCGGCCCCCTCTTGCGCGCCATCGCCGCGCACGGCAAAGGCGACGCCGCCCAAGCCGAAGCCGAACAGGCAAAGGTCCAGCCGGTCGTCGATATCCTCGCCAAGCGTGGCTACATGGGCGCGGCCAAAGCCTTGATGAGCCACCTCGGCGTGCCACTCGGGCCCGCCCGCCTGCCTAACGGCAACCCTGACGCCGCTGAAACCAAGAAGATGATCGGCGAACTCGAAGCGCTCGGCTTCTTCACCTGGAACTTCTGATCATGCGCCTCGCCCTACTCCTCGGCCTGCTCTGCGTCCGTTCCTTCGCGGCGGACGGCACGGACGTCATCGTCTTCGAAGCCAAGCAGAACCTGTCACACCCCTCCGTGCGCATCCCATCGTTGCTTCGCACGCAGAAAGGCACGCTGCTCGCCGTCGCCGAAGGCCGCGACCGCGCCACCGACCAAGCCGGCAACGACTTGGTGATCTCATTCTCGAAGGACGAAGGCGCGACTTGGTCCAAGCCGAAGATCGCCTACGAACAAGGCGCGGATAGCTGCAACAACCCCTGCCTCGTTCAAGAAACAAAGTCCGGCCGCATCTTCCTGTTCTACCAGACCTTCCCGGCTGGCGGACATGAGTTCGGCGGGTTGCCCGCCGGCCCGGCCGACCCCAAGGGCAACCGCTCCTGCTTCGTGACGTCCGACGACGACGGCGTGACGTGGAGTAAGCCGACCGACGTTTCCGCGACCCTCAAGCCCGCCGAAGCTATCACGACTGCTTCCGGCCCCGGCATCGGCATCCAGCTGAAGTCTGGCCCCAAGGCCGGCCGACTGGTGATTCCCTTCAACTCCCAGGACGCGAAGAAGAATTTCTACAACTGGGTCGCCTTCAGCGACGACGCTGGCGCCACGTGGAAGCGCGGCGAGAAAGTACCGCAGACCGAAACGATCCAACTGAACGAAGTTCAGGTGGCCGAGTCCGCGGGCGGCGGCCTTTACCTGAATTCTCGCAGCTGGCGTCGCGGGTCTAGCCTGCGCAAGATTTCTTGGTCACAAGACGCCGGCGAGACCTGGACCCAGGCCGCCGAGGACGCCACCCTGACCGACCCCATCTGCCAAGGCAGCCTGCTTCGTCTGAATGACCATACCATCGCCTTCCTTAATGCCGCCGGCCCCAAGCGAGCCAACGGCACGCTGCGACTCACGCACGATGATGGCCGCACGTGGTCCAGCTCCCGCCTGACCTTTCCTGGTCCCTTCGCCTACAGCAGCATGGCGCTCCTCAAGGACGGACGCATCGGGGTGCTGTACGAGCCGGCCAGCAACACCGTCATCAAGTTCCGCGTCGTCGACCCGTCTGGACGCTGAGCGCGGCCCGGCCACTCATCAGCCCTGGCGATCGGGCGGACCCGGCGGAAGGTCTGGAGGCACGGACGGGTTCACCTCTTCGGGGACGCCGTAGTAATGCTGGATCGCGCCGGCAAGGTACTCCTTCACGTCGTCTTTGAGCATGCTGCCGAAACTGATCTCCTTGCCGCCGGAGGCCATCACCACGGCCGGCACCGGCTTACCGTTGATCTCCGTCCCGTCGAAAGCCAGCTTCACCCTCACCTGGTCGCCGACCGCCAGGCTCCACGTCCAGCCGAGGAAAGGGATGATCCGCCAGCGGACGGTGACCTGATCGTCGGTGAGCGTGACCCGGTAGCGTGCCATCGTGAAGGCGAAGCCGATTAGCAGGAAGGGCACATAAATTGCGGTCATCTGGAGGTAATGCCACCACTCCGGAGTCGTCACCAATCGGCCGTTGATCCGCACGACACCTTGAGCGACGGAGTAGAGCATCAGCACAAAGAAGGCCGTGGCCAGGGTCATCCAGAGCCAGCCGAACTTCGTGCTCACGCGTGCTCCATAACTCAAACCTTGGAAGTCGGACTCCACGGACACCTTGGGATGCCCTGCGGCCACCTGAGCCTCGGTCAGCACGGGCGCCTTCTCGCCTTCTAGCTGGTGCTTCAGTCGCATCCGACCCTGCGCTTTCAAAGCGATTAGCTTATCTTGAAATCGCTCGAGAAGCCCCATGCGAAGATGCTACCGCGGGAATCCGGACGGGCAAGAGGCTATGCTGCCTCGATTGTCTAGCTCAGGATGATAAAGCCATTGGCCGCCCCGCGGCCGACAAGCCAACGCTGGCTTGAACCAAAGCCGATTCTGGCTGTCCATAAGACAACCCCATGCGAAACCTCGTCGCCCTGCTCCTCCTACCCTTGGCCGCCCTGGCCGACGGCACCAAATACTCCGTCAGCTACCCGGCCTCGGAAAAGCCCGGCGAACTCATCTTCGCCTCGACCTACAACCTCTGGCTCCCAGAGGGCGTGAAGACCGTCCGCGGCATCATCGTGCACCAGCACGGCTGCGGCTTGGGCTCGAACAAGGGCGCGGTGACCGTCGCCGACGATCTGCACTGGCAAGCGCTCGCCCGCAAATGGAACTGTGCCCTTGTCGGCCCGGTGATCGGCGAGCCCGACAAGGCCAACTGCCGCATGTGGTGCGACCCCCGCAACGGCTCCGACAAGACCTACCTGCAAGCCCTCGCCGACCTCGCCAAGCAGACCGGACACCCCGAGATCGCGACCGCCCCTTGGTGCCTCTGGGGCCATAGCGGCGGCGGCTTCTGGTCCAGCATCATGCAGGCGAAATACCCCGAGCGCATCGTCGCTATCTGGTTCCGCTCCGGCACGGCCTACTCCTATTGGCAGCTACCCGAAGACAAGACCAAGGAACGCCAGATTCCCGAAGTCGTCCTGCCGCCTGAGGCGTACGAGATCCCGATGATGTCTAACCCAGGCGTGAAGGAAAACGGCGACAAGCGCTTCAACACCGCCTGGACCGGCAACCTCGCGATGTTCAAAGCCTATCGAGCCAAGGGCGCGCCGATCGGCTTCGCCCCGGACCCGCTCACCTCCCACCAGACCGGCGATCAGCGCTACGCCTCCATCGCATTCTTCGACGCCTGCCTCGAACTCCGCCTACCTGAATCCGGCAATAAGCTCCGCAAGATCGATCAATCCAAAGGCTGGATCTCGCCTCTGCTTGGCAACGAAGCCAGGCCCGCCAGCGAACACGCGGGCGACAAGGCCGAGACCAACTGGCTGCCCAACGCCGCCTTCGCCAAGGCGTGGTCTGAATACGTGAAGACCGGCGCAACGAACGACACCACGCCCCCGCCCGCGCCTTTCAACGTCGCCGCCAAGGCCGTCGCCGAAGGCGTCGAGGTCACCTGGGATGCGCACGCCGACTTCGAGAGTGGCATCCGCCAGTTCCTCATCAAGAAGAACGGCCAGGTCATCGGCCGCGTGCCGGAGAAACTCGCCAGCCCCTTCGGCCGCCCGCTCTTCCAAGGCATGAGCTACGGCGACACCCCGAACCAGCCGCTCGCGCAGATGCGCTTCGTCGACAAGGGCGCCAAGGATCTGGCGAAATACGAGATCGTCGCGGTCAACTCCGCCGGCCTCGAGTCGAAGTAAGCGCCGACGAGCCGGACAACAAAAAGGGCCGCCCATCGGGCGGCCCTTTGCTTTGCCTACGACCAGGGATTATTCGCCCCAGGTGCAGGTGTTACCGGCGTAGATGGCGCGGCTGCCGAGTTCCTGCTCGATGCGGAGGAGCTGGTTATACTTGGCGACGCGGTCGGAGCGGCAGAGCGAGCCCGTCTTGATCTGGCCGGCGTTGAGGCCGACGGCGATGTCCGCGATCGTGGCGTCTTCCGTCTCACCGGAGCGGTGCGAGATGATGGCGGAGTAGCCGGCGCGCTGGGCCATGGAGACGGCGTCGAAGGTCTCGGTCAGGGAACCGATCTGGTTCACCTTCACGAGAATCGAGTTAGCAGTCTTGGTCTTGATACCGCGGGAGAGGAACTCGGTATTGGTGACGAAGAGGTCGTCGCCGACGAGCTGGGTATTGGCGCCCATGACGTCGGTGGCGAGCTTCCAGCCGGTCCAATCAGCCTCGGAGAAGCCGTCTTCGATCGAGACGATCGGGTAGCGCTTCTGGAGGTCCTGGTAGAACTTCACCATCTCAGCCGACTTGCGCTGGGACTTGTCGGACTTGTGGAAGGTGTACTTACCGGTCTTCTCGTCGAAGAACTCGGAAGCGGCGACGTCGAGGGCGAGGAAGACTTCCTTGCCGAGCTTGTAACCAGAGGCCTTGACGGCCGCGGCGATGGCTTCGAGGGCGGCTTCGTTGGAAGCGACCTTCGGGGCGAAACCGCCTTCGTCACCGACGGAGGTGGAGAGACCCTGGGCCTTCAGTACCTTCTTGAGGGCGTGGAAGATCTCGGTGCCCATGCGGAGGGCTTCGCTGAAGGACTTGGCACCGGAGGGCACCACCATGAATTCCTGGATGTCGACAGGGGCATCGGAGTGTGCGCCGCCGTTCATGATGTTCATGAGCGGGATCGGGAGGACCTTGGCGTTCGGGCCGCCGATGTAGCGGTAGAGGGGCTGGCCGAGGGCGGCCGCGGAGGCGTGGGCGGCGGCCATCGAGACGCCGAGGATGGCGTTGGCGCCGAGCTTGCTCTTATTCTTCGTACCATCGAGGCCGATCATCGCGGTATCGATGCCGATCTGGTCCTGCGCGTCATGACCGACGAGGAGGGAGGCAATCTCCTCGTTAACGTTGTCGACGGCCTTGAGGACGCCCTTGCCGTTGTAGCGCTTCTTCGGGTCGATACCCTTGGCGAAGGACTTCGCGCTCACATCGCTGTCGCGGAGTTCGTGGGCTTCGTAGGTTCCGGTCGAGGCGCCGGACGGAACGGCCGCGCGACCGCGGACGCCGGAGGCGAGGATGACATCGACTTCGATGGTGGGGTTGCCGCGGGAGTCGAGGATCTCGCGGGCTTTGATATCAACGATTTGGGTGCTGCTCATGATGGAAAATGAAGTCCCATAGGGCTAGGGACAAGGGGGGTGGATGAGCGAGAAAAAAGGTGTTCTGACCGGCCGCCCGGCCCTGCGGAAAACCCGCCAAACAAGAGCCCCGGACTGGGGTTTCCAGGCCGGGGCTGCGAAGTGGTGGGGTTAGATGGACTTGAACCATCGACCTCCTGAATGTCAATCAGGCGCTCTAACCAACTGAGCTATAACCCCAAGAAAGAGGAAAGTGAACAAAGGGAGCCGACCGCCCTCTGGCAAGCCTTCAATGCACGTCTCCGAGATAGGTGGCGGAACCGTCCTTCAGGGCCTTGGCGATGACCTCGCCCAAGCCCTTGGGCGAAAGGGGGTAATCCGCTAGACGGGCCAGCGGCAGCCACTCGAAGCCGACCTGACGACGATCGCGCTCCGTCCCCTCCCCGATCGGGGAAAGGTCCTCACAGAGGCAATGGAAGACCGCCTCGACCTGATGGAAGTGGCCATGGATCCGGTGCATGGCGTGGTTCTTGCCGACGTATTCGCGAAGGTATAGAAGCCCCTGGGGCGCGACCTTAAGGCCAAGCTCTTCCAGGACTTCACGGCGTACGGTGTCGCGCAAAGTCTCGCCATGATTCTGTCCGCCGCCCGGCAGAACCAGAAACTCCCCTTCTTCGGTGCGGATACGGACCGTCAGGATATCTCCGCCGCGAAGGATGACGGCGCGGGCCGCCGTCCGGACGCCAGAAGAAGTACTACCGGACTGGCGACGAGGAGCGGACACGAGGCCAGACTACCCGGACCAGCCGGACAGTGAAGCCGTAAAGCATGGGCGGAAATCCGCCCGGCTCAGGACATCAGCTTCTCGTCGATCTCCTGATTGCCGTGGACGGCTTTCACGTCGTCCAGAGCCTCAAGGGCATCGATGAGCTCCAACACCTGCTTAGCCACGGCGGCGTCGCCGACGGGCACCGGAATACTGGAGATATAGGCCAACTCAGCCGACTCCGGCTTGATGGACTTCTCCTGTAGGGCCTTGGAGATAGAGTCGAAGGCCGAGATCGGGGAGAGCACCTCGAAGTGGTCGCCATTGTTCACGACGTCGTCGGCGCCGGCCTCAAGGACGAGCTCCATGAGGGCGTCCTCGCCAATCTGGGAGGCGCCAATGAGGAACTGGCCCTTCTTCAGAAAGCTATGCGACACGGCGCCGGTCTGGGCCATATTGCCGCCGTTATCATTGAAGGCCTGACGGACTTCGGCCGCGGCACGGTTCTTGTTGTCGGTGGTGACTTCGACGATGAGGCCGACGCCGCCCGGGGCGTAGCCCTCGTAGACAATCTCTTCGTAAATCACGCCGGGGATCTCGCCGGTGCCCTTCTGGACCGCGCGCTTGATATTGTCCGACGGCATGTTGGAGGCGCGGGCCTTATCCATGAGCGTGCGCAGACGCACGTTGGATTCGGGGCTGCCTCCGCCGGCACGCGCCGCGAGGGTGATTTCCTTGGCGAGCACCGAGAAGATCTTGCCGCGCTTGGCGTCAATGACGGCCTTATGCCGCTTCGTCGTGTGCCATTTGCTATGACCAGACATGATGGGGTGGGGTTAGGGAAAATCAGCCTTTGACCTTCTTGGGCGCCGACTTGTCGACGAACACGTTGTCGGGTTCTTCCTTGGTAAGCCAGGTCTGCAGGATGGTCAACAGGTTCTGGATCGTCATGTACAGCGTGAGCGCGGCCGGCATCGGGTAGCAGATGACGGGGAACAGCAGCGTCATCATCAGGAAGATCGTCTTCTGGGAGCCGTCGGCCGAGGGGTTCGGGGTCATGCGCATGGACTGCCACATTGAGAGACCCATGAGCACCGGGAGCAGGTTCACGGGGAAGCCGCCGATATGAAAAATAGTGTCCGGCGCCGAGAGGTCATGAATCCAGAGGAACGAATGGAGACGCAGTTCGACGGTGGTCTGGAAAGCGGTGTAGAGGCCGAAGAAGATCGGCATCTGGATGAGGATCGGGAGACAACCAGCGAACGGGTTGATCTTGTTCTCGGTGTAGAGCTTCATGAGCTCCTTCTGCATCTTCTCGGGGCTGTCCTTGTACTTCTCGCGGATGTCCTGCATCGGCTTCGCGAATTTCTGCATCTTCTTCGCGGCCTTCATCTGGATCGAGGTCAGCGGCCAGGTGACGACCTTGATGAGGCAGGTCAGGAGCACGATGGCCCAACCCCAGGACCAGGAGCCGCTCCACTCGAGGAGCCAGTGAACGCCGCCGAGGATGGCGAGCAGGAGCTTACAGATCGCGCCGAAGGAAATGAAGCCAAGGAGCTTTGAGAACTGCAACACGGCGACCTGGCCGTCAGGCAGCGCGGCGACGCGGGCATACTCCTTGGGGCCGACGAAGAAGTCGCCCTCCAGCGTGCGGGAAAGGTCGGCGGCGGGGAGGGTCTCCCAGGAGGCGAAGGCCTGCAGGCCGCGCTTGCCGGCCTCGAGCGGCACGGGCAGCACAAGGACCTCGGTACGCGGGCCACGGGCGGCGGCGTCGGCCGGGTGCAGGATGGCGGCGAAGAACTGGTTGCCGGAACCGACCCAGAGGAGCGGCTTGGCGACGGAGGCGACCGGATGCTCGAGCTGCGCCTTATGCGAGCCGAGGCCGAAGAAGCCGGTGGAATCGGTGAAGACGTCGAGGCCGACGCGCGTCAGGTCTTCGCCGTCGTAGGCGAGCACGGAGAGGAACTGATTGGCGGAATCGCCGGGAGTCGGCTGCCAGCAGCCGGTCGAGACCCAGATCGAAGGAGCCGGCTTGCCGGCGACAGGCACCACCTTCGTGGCGAAATGCAGGGAGTAGGCTTCGGCGGTCTCGCCGGCCTTGGGCGCGACGAAGGCGAAGGTGCGCTCAACGCGAGCACCGTCCAAGGAACCCACCAGAGTGATCGAGTTTGCAGAGGAGCCAGGCTGGGCGACGAATTCAGAGAGGACAGCTTCCAGCTTTCCGGTCGTCTGATTCTTAACCGCAAGAGCCAGCGCCGACTCGTCGTTGCCCGCATTGAAGGTGACGATGCTCGCCTTGGTAACGTCGGCGAATTCCTTCTTCAGCTCGATCTTCGAGATCGCGCCCCCACGGCTGCTGAGCGTCACCTTGATGTGCTCGTTCTCAATGACGAAGCTCTTGGCGTCGGCGCGGGCGATGGGCTTGGCCGCCTGAGCGGACGGAGCGAGCGAAGTTTTGACAGGGCTGAGCGCGGCCTGAGCGACCGGAGCGGTCGAAACCTGAGCGGCGGGAACCGGGGCTCCCGCGGGCCGGGGCTCCGGCTTGGTCAGGAAGAAAAGGGCGAAGGCACCGACGATGCAGGCCATACCCAGGAAGAAGTTCTTGCGATCCATGGAAAGTGAGTGGTTTGGCGTAGGGAACGGACCGCCTCTGTGCAAGGCACAAGGCAGGCCCGAACCCTTAATAAGGTCTTTTCAGGCTCAAATAACGACCAGAGGAGCACTCGGCCCCCGCCGACCTCAGGAACCAGGCTTGGTCGCCGGAAGCTTCGCCAATTCGGCCGGCACGGCATCCGCCGCATAGGTCGGGAAGTTCAGTTCCAGCAACGACACAAAAGGCACGCTAAACTTGGTCTGACCGGCCGAGCGGTCAACGAGCGAGACAACGGCGACGGCGGTGGCGCCGTTCGCTTTAAGGATGTCGAGGCACTCCTGGGCGCGACCACCACGGGTGACGACGTCTTCGGCGACGATAACGCGCTCGCCGGGACGGAACGTGAAATTACGACGGAGCACGAGCTTGTCGTTTTCCTTCTCCACGAAGACGAAGCGGACGCCGAGCTGGCGCGCGACCTCCTGGCCGACGACAAGTCCACCCATCGCCGGAGCGAGGACGGTGTCGCAAGGATGAGCGGCGAGCTTCGGCCGGAGCAACTCGATCAGGCGCGTGACCTTGTCCATGTGCTGGCAGACTTGAGCGCACTGGAAGAAATGACCGCTATGGAGGCCGGAGCGAAGGACGAAGTGACCGGTTAGGAGGGCCTTCGAATCGCGGAAAATCTGGAGAACTTCTTCTTGGGACGAGCTCATGCTGCCTCTGGATAAGGCAAAAATGGCCTGCTGGGCGAGGCGATATCCACCCGGCTACCGCAAAAGGCTCGCCCTGCCCCGCCCGCCCTTCAACATGACGTCCCCTCCCCATGGACTCCGCCGAAAGCCCTAAACCCTCCAGCAACGTGAAGGCCTGGATCATCATCATCGCCGCCGTCATGATGGTGACGCCCTTCGGCATCCTGGCCGTGCAGATGACCGCGACCGCCGCAAACCCGGCGACCGCCGGCATGGTCTGGATCAAAGGCGGCGAGTTCACGATGGGCAGCGACAAGGCCGACGAAAAGCACGCGGAAGAGGCTCCCGGCCACGCGGTCGTCATCAAGGGTTTCTGGATGGACGTCACCGAGGTCACCAACGCGCAGTTCCAGGCCTTCGTCGACGCCACCAAGTATGTGACCGACGCCGAGCAGGACCTCGATCCGCGCAAGTTCCCCGACGCCCCGCCCGAATTCCTCAAGGGCGGCTCGTTGCTTTTCAAGAAGGTGTCCGGTGTGAACCCTTTCCAGTGCGGCGGAGCTAACCTGCCTTGGTGGAACTTCACCGCTGGTGCCAACTGGCGCCAGCCCGAAGGTCCGAACTCATCGATCAAGGAGCGCATGAACCACCCCGTGCTCTGCCTGACCTACAAGGACGTCCAGGCCTACGCCAAATGGGCCGGCAAGCGCCTGCCGACGGAAGCCGAATGGGAATTCGCCGCGCGCGGCGGCCTCAAGGACAAACCTTATGCTTGGGGCGACGAGGAACGCCCGAACGGCAAGATCATGTGCAACCACTGGCAGGGGAAATTTCCTGAGCGCGATAACGGCATCGACGGCTTCACCTACGTCGCCCCGGTGAAATCCTTCCCCCCGAACGGCTACGGCCTCTACGACATGGCCGGCAACGTCTGGGAGATGTGCGAGGACTGGTATGGCCTCGGATACTACAAGGTGTCGCCGAAGGAAGCGCCCATCGGTCCGGCCATCGGCTATGACCCCGAGAAGACTGGCTATGGTCAGCACGTGATCCGCGGAGGCTCCTGGCTCTGCGATGAAGGCTACTGCTTCCGCTACCGCGCGACTTCACGCCAAGGCCTCGACACGCTCACGTCGACCAACCACGTCGGTTTCCGCTGCGTCTCCGACCTGCCAGCGCCGTCGGCGAAGTAAGGCTTACTTCTTCTCCTGGTAATCGAGGTCCTTGCCGTAGGTCTCTTCCATCTTCCACAAGGCAAGGAAGGCGGCACCGAAGCAGATGAGCGCCAGGACCCCCGCGGCCTTCGGGGCACTGAGCCAAGGCTGCTCCTTGGATCCCGTCAGCCATGTGAAGCCCAAGGTCAGCAAGACCAAGGAGCCACGTGCGAAATTGGGTACGGTCGTCGCTACGGTGGCCCGGAGGTTCGTTCCAAACTGCTCGGCGGCAATCGTGACGAAGATCGCCCAGTAGCCCATACCGAGGCCAAGCAGGAAAATGAGCCCGTAGAAACTGGTCGCAGTCCAACCCTTTGTGCCGAGCAGGTAGACGCCGACGCAGACGGCGCTGAAGACGAGGAACGCGAAGACGGTCTTGCGGCGCGACTTGATCAACTGGCTGCCGAAGCCGCTCCCGAAGTCGCCGAACGTGAGGCCAAGATAGAACAGCGCCACGGCGCGGCTGGACAAGATCGCGCCATCGACGCCCATGGCGGGGGCAAAGTGCGAGCCGGCGCGCTGGACGAGGATACCGATCATGAACCACGTGGGCAGGCCGATGAGGATGCAACGGGCGTACCGAGCGAAACGGTCACGACTGGTGAACAGGGCGAAGAAATTGCCCCGGGAAATCGAGCCAGCCGATTCCGAAGCTTTCGCTTGATGGAACATGCCGGACTCACGCACACCGACCCGCATGGCTAGCAGAGCCAAGCCCAGACCGCCACCGATGAAGAAGTTGGTCCGCCAGGTCACAACTTCGGCCATCAGGCCGGCTACGACGGCGCCGAAGACGCCGACGGTGGCCACCAGCGCGGTGCCGTAGCCGCGTCGTTCCTTGGAGAGGGATTCCGACACGAGCGCGATGCAGCCGCCGAGCTCGCCCGCAAGACCGATGCCGGCGATGAAGCGCCAGGTCGCATAGGCCTCGAAGCTGTGGACGAAGCCGTTGGCGATATTGGCTAGGGAATAGAGCAGGATGGAACCGAAGAGGGTCGTGAGACGGCCCATGCGGTCGCCGAGGATGCCGAAGAAGATACCGCCGAGGAGCATGCCGGCCATCTGCCAGGACATCAGGTCGTGATACCACTGGCCGCCAGTGATGAGGTGTCCCAGACCGAGATCCTTCAGGCTCTGCTCACGCACGGTCATGAACAGCGTGAGGTCGTAGATATCGACGAAGTAGCCGAGGGCCCCGACGATGACGGCCGGATGGAGCAAGTCCTTCCAGAGGGGGCGTTGCTGATCCAGAGAGACAGGGGTGCTCATGAAGGCGGGGTTACGCCTTCAGACCGTGCAGATTGGCCATGGAAATGCCAGACAACATTGCCCCCGTAACCCCCAGAAAACCTTGGTCCGTGCCGATCAGGAAGAGGTTCTCGAGGTCGGTCCGTCCGTCGCGCCGCTTCACGGTCGAGCCGTAGATGGCACCATTGAGATGGCCGGTAAACTTACGCACGGTCCGGGGGGTAAAGACATCCGTCGAGGTCAGCGCGGCGTCATGGGCCGCGTCGGGGACGACGGGGAGATGCGCCCGGGCGACGCGATTGAGGCGGCCGCACCACTCCTGTTTGCGAGCTTGGTATTCGGCCTCCGGTAAAGCACACCAGGCGTCATGGTTAGCAAGGGAGGTGACCCGCAGCCAGCCCTCATCGAGTGCCCTGCCCTCCCCGTACTGATAATTATTCGGGATGCAGATTACGCCCGAACGCGGATCCACTAATTCGCTCGGTGAGCGATAGCTAAAACGCTCGGCGTCACAGAAGAAGACGATGGTGTCCTTCCAGCCGAAGCCGGCGAAGGCGACTGGGTCGTAAGTGGCGATAGTCTCGGCGTAGCCTAGGCGACCGATGGCTGCGGCTCCGGCGACAGGTTCCGTATCCGAACGCAGGCGCATGGTCTCAACGGCGCCGGCGGAGGAATACACGGCCTCGGCGGTGACCTCGGTGCCGTCGTCCAGGACCAGCGCGGTGGCGCGACCGGCGCGCACCTCGATCTTCCGTACGCCGCACTTCATGCGGCGCTCCACGCCGTGCTCGCGGCAACGGTCGGTCAGAAGCCGAATCACCTGACGCACGCCAATGAAAGGCCGCGCGAACCCTTCGCGGAAAAGCGAGCGCCACATCACGGCGAACTGCGAGACCTCGATGTCATCCTCGAGCGCGCTGCCGTAGAAGCAGGTCGGCAGTAGCAGCATATCACGCAGCAAAGGATCGCCGAGGCGCTCGTCCAGCAGCGCCCGGGCCGAGCCGCCATGGGCCTCGAGGGCGGCCTCGTCGAGTCCGGCGATCCAGGCATCCAGCGCAACGAACTTGTCGACGGACTTCGGGAATTCGCGGGCGACGTCGGCGAGCAGGGATTCGTAGTCGTTATTCAGGCGAAGGTTCTTCCCGGACATCGTCACGCGGGAGCCAAGCTGTGGGCATAGGTCGAGCTCCTCGCGGCGGATACGGAGCTGGCGCATCAGCTTGACCAACGGCGCCCCTTTGGTGCCCTCAGGCACCCAGTTGGTCAGCGCGTGCAGACCGACGTCGTACTTCCGCTTGCCGCGGGCGTAGAAGGAATTCAGACCACCAGCGGCGTTATGGCGCTCGAGCACCAGGACCTTACGTCCGAACATCCCCAGACGGACCGCGGCGGCGAGGCCGGACATGCCGGCACCGATGATGACGGCGTCGTAATGGGCGGTGGAGCTGGACACGAGGCTAAGGTCGCAGATGTCGCCGACAGGTCAAGCGACGCCCTCAGGGCGTCGTGATACGGATGACCTCCTCGGCGGCGTGCGCGACCTGCTGGGCCGTGATGCGGGCGAGCGCCCGGTCCATCCGCGCTAGGTAATCCGCGCGGAGTTCGCCCTCGAACATCGTGGTGTCGACACGGACGACCCGGTGGACCGTGCCCCATGGGCGGGCGCGAGCGTAGTCGGAGGGCCCGAAGACGCCGACCACCGGGGTGCCGACTGCGGCGGCGAGCTGAAGGACGGAGGAATCGGCACCCAAGAAGAGACGCGACTCCTTGATGAGACGGGCGAGCTGGGAAAACCGGAGACGTCCGCCGGTCGACATCGCCACGGGTCCGATCAGGCCGCACAGCGCCTCGGCCATGATGCGTTCCGCGCCGCCGGGACCAGCCGAGATGACGACCCGCTCGACCGCGCGGGAGGCGATGAGCTCTCGGGCGACGGCCGCCCACTTATCGATTTCCAAGATGCGCTCGGGCCGCGTGGCCCCGGGATGGATGACCGCGAAGCGTCCTTCTTCCAGCATCATGCCGTGCTCCTGCATGCGCGAAGGCGCGAACCACATCGCTGGCGTCTCGGCATGGAAGCCAAGGACGCGCGACATCACCTCGTGGTCGCGGGCGGCCTCATGCGGGTCGACGGCGGCGCCGAAGACCTGGTGATGCATGAGCGGACGAAGGAAGAACGGCGCGTGTCCGCCGCAGGCGCGCACGCCGGCGCCGCTGAGCGCCACGAGGCGGTTCGCCAGCCAATGACCGCCCAGCGCGATGGCGACGTCGAAGCGTTGCCGACGCAGACGGGAGACGAGCGCCAGCACCGAACCTTCGGCGCCGAAGCCGATGGTCTCGACGACCGCCGGACAGCCTTCGAGGGCGGGCTCGGAGCCGGGAGTGGTGACGAAGGTGACCTGCGCGCCCGGATGCCGCTCGCGGATCGTGCGCAGACCCGCCGTCGCGGCCAACGCGCCGCGCAGTCCGGTGAACTTGACGACCAGCAGCCGCATCTCAGGCGAGATTCTTGGACTGATTGTCCCAGAGGCGCCGGAACAACTCGGAAGAAGCGTAGACCGCCTCGCGCGGGCCGTCCGCCACGATGCGACCACCGTCGAAGACCAGCACGCGGCCGACGTCGCGGATGGTGCTGAAGCGGTGCGCGACGATCAACGTCGTGCGCCCTTTCATCAGGAGCGCGAGCGACTGCTGGATGCTGCGCTCGGTGTCCGTGTCGAGGGCCGACGTGGCCTCGTCGAGGATGAGCACCGGGGCGTCCTTGAGGAAGGCGCGGGCGATCGAGACACGCTGGCGCTGGCCGCCGGAAAGGCGTCCGCCGCGCTCGCCGACCTTGGTCTGGAAACCTTCGGGCTGGGCCTCGATGAACTCGAGCGCGCCGGCGAGACGGGCGGCCTCACGGACTTCGGCGTCGGTCGCCGCCGGCCGGCCGAGGCGGATGTTCTCGAGGATCGATTCGTTGAAGAGGACCGGCTCCTGGGAGACCAGCGCGATGTTCGCGCGGAGGTCGGCCTGACGGACGGAACGCAGATCCTGGCCGTCGATGCGGATCACGCCCTGCTGGGGGTCGAAGAACCGCGGCACCAGGTTGACGAAGGTGCTTTTGCCCGCGCCGCTGGGACCGACGAGCGCGACGGATTGGCCGGCGGGAATGCTCAGGGTGACGCCGGCCAGCACCGGCTCGGCGCCGTAACCGAAATTCACGCCGACGAACTCCAGGTCGCCGCGCACGCGGGCGAGCGGGCGGGCGTCGGCGGCGTCGGGGACCTCGCTCCGGGCCCGCAGGATCTCTTCGAGCCGGGCCAGTCCGGGCGCGGCCATGCTGAGGCGGCTGGTGACGTTGCCGAGGCGCTTGATGGGGCCGTAGGCGAAATAGAAGGCGACGATGAGCGACAGCAGCTCCGGCAAGGTGAAGCCTCCCGCGGCGCCGAAACCGATGGCGGCGGCGATGCCCGACGCCGCGGTCAGCTCGATCAACGGCGAGAGGACCTTCTCGTAGCGGACGAGCTTGCCTTGGATCCGCAGGCCTTCGCGGCTCGCCGCATCGAAACGAAGCCCTTCGCGCTCCTGCAGGCCATAGGCCCTGATCTCGCGGGCCGACTGCAGGTTCTCGACGGCGATGCTGTTCAGGTCGGAAGAAGAGATGAGTCCCTGCTGGGTGCGTCGCTGGATGCGAAGGGCGACCGAGCGGACCATCAGCACCGCCAGCGGCACGACGAGCAGGCAGGTGAGGAACCAGAAGCCGCTGTCGTGCGAGAAGCAGACCCAGATGACGTAGCCCAAGGCGAAGACCAGCGTCAGCGGCTGGACGATCAGGTCATTGGACACGTCGACCAGCACCAGCCGGACGGAGTTGGCGTCCGTGATCAGCCGCGCCATCAGGTCGCCGACGGAGTGGCGACCGAAGAAACCCAGGTGCATCTGCTGCAAGCGACCGAAGACGTCGCGCCGGACCGCCTCGATGACGCGCAGACCCGCGAGGTTCAGCAGATCGGTCGAGCAGAACGCCCCGCGTCCGCGGATCAGCATGACCACGGGACGGAAGGCGACCGCGAACAGCATCTCGTGCCCTTTCGGCAGGTAAAGGATCGCCCCGCCGCCGAGCCGCTCCGGCCACGACAGCAACGGGGCCGCGCGGGCGGCCTCGTCGCCGAAGACCGCAGGCAGGACCTTCCCCATGAGGAAAGGCAGCCCGACGGCGTGGGCGGCCGCGAAGACGATGGCCGCCAGCAACGACAAGACCAGCA
>JAPLTV010000109.1 GCA_026397955.1 Verrucomicrobiota bacterium
CTGATTGATTATGATCTGAAGATGAGCGGCATTCCGTTCGGCTGGCGTACGCGCATCACCCATTGGGATCCGCCCTATGCGTTCGCCGACGAGCAGCTCAAGGGTCCTTACGCCGTCTGGTTCCATACGCACACGTTCGCCGACGAAGGCGGCAAGACGCGCATGGATGACGAGGTTCTCTACAAGCTGCCGCTCTGGCCGTTCGGCGAGGTCGCCTACCCGTTCGTGAAGTCCAAGGTCGAGCGCATCTTCCGCTATCGTCGCGCGAAGATCCGCGAGATCCTAGGGGTATAAGAGTCGGTAGGGCGCTGGCCCTAACTCTAACTCTTACCTCACTTCTTCGGCTGCGAATCCGAAGGGAAGGACGGCGAGAGCGACACGCGCGACCAGACGTCGTATTCGCTCACGTTCGCGCGCCGGCCGGCCCAGGCGATGCCGCGCAGGAGCAGGAGCTTCACGTCGGTGCGGCTGAAGTTCAGGTAGGTGTGTCCGGGGATGAAGACGAACGCGCGCTGAGCACCGGACTTCTCGTAGGTCCACAGCTGCGTCTGGATATCGGGCTTATCGCCTTTCTTCGGTGTGACCGCGCTCGCGAGCGCATGGACGTCGGGTCGCATATCCATGTCGTAATAGATCTCATCCTTCATGGCGAAGTCGGCGATACCGGTGGAGATGGCGTGGGTTTTATCCGTGATATTGAGTTCCATCGGGCCTTCGCGCCACTTGGTGACCTTCTGGCGCCAGGAGCCACCGATGAGGTCCTTGTAGAAGTTGGCCGAGGCGTCGTTGCCGGCGACGGAACCAGCATGGATCACGACGAAGCTGCCGCCGCGGGCCGCAAACTTCGCGACGCGGGCCTGTTCGTCAGGCTTGAAGTCGCCGCCGCCTTGGCGGTGGATGATGAGCACGTCTGTCTGCGCGAGCTGTTCGTCGGACGGGAAGGTCTGCACGCCCTTGGCGTCGGCGTCGCCGACCGAAACTGTCATGCGCGCCGCGGTGAGCAGCGGCTGCCAGTCGCGGGCGAAGGCAGGATGGTCATGGTCGCCAGGTCCGTGCGTCTTCGGTCCGCAGCGGATGAAGACGCGGAGCGGGGCAGGGGCATCGGCCGCGAAAGCGGAAACGAGGGCGAGCAGGGGAAGGAGGCAGCGCATGGGGCT
This sequence comes from Verrucomicrobiota bacterium, assembly GCA_026397955.1. GTDB lineage: Bacteria > Verrucomicrobiota > Verrucomicrobiia > Opitutales > UBA953 > UBA953. The sequence goes on from JAPLTV010000109.1 coordinate 1,158, forward strand.
AATTTAAGGTAGGGTCGGGACCGCGTCACGACATAGTTGTGTCGATGCAGAAGGAGAAAGGGGTGGGGTAGGCATGGATGGCTGAATCGATGACAGAGGACAGATGGCCGAATGCCGCCACCCCCGTAGCCGAACCTGTACCTGAACACCCGAACCTGGTACCCGATGGCCGAGACCTGGGACCCGAAATTTCATCCCCAGCCAATCATCCGGTTTCCGGTCTCCGTTTGAGTGAGATGCCCTGTCTTGGGTAGGGATGCGATTGCCATCGCATCCGTTCGAGACCGAGGCCGGGAATAACCGGCTCTTAGCCAGTCCTTTTAAAGCCCAGCGTAGCTTGGCGAACGGACGTGATGGCAATCACGTCCCTACCTCAATTATCACCTCACCTTTGCACCTGCATCTGCCGCCGGGTTCAGACCACCCCCGGCAACTGCTCCAGCGACGTAATAAACGCGTCGGCGCCGGCTTTCACCTTGGCGCGGACGGCGTAGCGGCCGAAACCGATGACCTTGTCGGCGTCACCCTTGACCTCGAGGTCGCTGGCGCCGTCGCCGACCATGACGACATGCGTCGCCTGATGCTCGGCGCGGAGGCGGCGGGCGACGACGTTCTTGCCCTTGGATCGGCAGGTCGGGCAGGACTCGTCGAAGCCGGCGTAGGAGCCGTCGGCGTTGAAGCGGAGGATCACCGCTTCGACGCGGTCGATGCCGAGGAAGGCGGCGAGGGGAAGGATGGCCTGGGTGAAGCCGCCGCTGACGATGGCGATCTTCCAGCCGGCGGCACGGAGCTGATCCAGCGTGGCCTTGGCGGTGGGCTCGACCGTCGCGATATACTTCGCGCCGATCGCTTCGAGCTCGGCCTTGGTCGGCTTG
>JAPLTV010000101.1 GCA_026397955.1 Verrucomicrobiota bacterium
GGTACTCCGGCGGCAGCCGGAGTTAGCGCCGACCCTCTTCCTCGCCATGTTCCGCAAGGTCGCGCCGGCGAGGCTCGCTCGTTTCATGAGCGACCAGGGGACCTTGCTCGACGACCTCGCCATTATCGCCGCCTTACCGCCCGGGCCGTTTCTCCGTGAACTTTTTCGACCCGCCCCTAGCGTGGTGCACCCATGAACGCCGAACGTCGCCAAGGCCTGATCTTTGGGTGCGTCGCTTGTTTGGCGGCGGCCGCCTCAGGCGCGCTGGGACGCTTTCCGCCGCAACTGGAACTCATTGTACTCGCCGCTTTGATCCTCGTCCTCGGTGTCCCGCATGGGGCGATGGATACTGTTTTCGCGCAGCGGCTCTACGGCCTAAAGACGGCGTGGGATTGGACGCGCTTCACGGTCGGCTATCTGGCGCTCGCGGGCCTGGTGGTCGCCGCTTGGGTGTGGGCGCCCACAGGCTTCTTGGTCGGCTTCCTGCTCATCTCCGTCGCGCATTTTTCCGGCGATTCCGCCGAGGGTACGCCCTGGGTAGCGCGCATCCTCTATGGGGGTGCCGTGCTGGTTTTGCCGGTCTGGCGACATCAGGTCGAGATGAGCGGCTTATTCGGCCAGCTCGTTGGCCCGGAGGCGGCCGGCGCCATCATGCCCGTCCTGGGTTGGCTCGTCTGGCCTTGGGCGCTGGGGCTTCTCGTGGCGATCGGCGAGCGTATCGGACGTGATCGCCTGACCGCGTTCGAATTCGCTGCGGTCGGCGTTCTCTCGTTTGTGGCGCCACCCTTGCTCGCCTTCACCTTGTTCTTCTGCGGCATGCACGGTGCGCGCCATATCCTCCGGGCGTTCCGCTATTCTGGCCGAGACTCCTGGCGCTTCCTCGGTCTGGTAGCCTTGTTGCCTATGATTGGCGTGGCGCTAGCTTCGGCGGCGGCTTGGGTTTTCTTAAAGGACACCCCGCTCGACGCGCGCGTGCTGCAGATTGTCTTCGTCGGCCTGGCGGCGTTGACCGTCCCGCACATGGTCTTGGTCGAAAGAGTGCGCTTGATGGGTTGGATTCGGCCGCCTGCGGCCTGAACCAAGACGTAATCAGCGGACGGTTTGCAACGACTCACGGATGCGTATGATGGGAAAGATGAAAGCCATCATGACGTTAAGTTGCGCCGGGCTGGCCGCCTTTCTCGCCGAGGGCTGCGCAGGCGGCTTGACGTCAATAGAGAGGGGTCTCCCCGATTTGTCGGCACATCAGTGGCGGCACCGCGTCTTGGTCATCGATACGCCGTCGAGGGAGTCGGCCGATTACCTGCGCCAAAGCGCGGCGTTGGCGGCGGCATCAGCGGGCCTACAGGACAGGCACGTGGAGATCGTGACCCAGACGGCGAAAGTCTTCCGTGTTCGCCTGGTGGGCAAGGATGGCGGCGTGAAACTCGACCGCGGCGTGCCGGTCGATGTCCCGACACTCTTCGCTTTGATCGACGCCATGCCCATGCGTCGGTCAGAGATGTCCGGCCGATGATAAGTTGACCCGTTGACCGGTTGGCCAGGCATTCATAATAGGGTCTGACCCCATTATATCGCCCCCATAATTCATTCTGTTCTGCGGCGCGTACGTCTACGCAGACTAGTAGCCAGAGGGCTTAGGCCCCCGGCTTTTTATTACCTTCGGCGCGGTCGTCGGCATTCATTTTCTTGAATCGCTGCATGGCGGCAAAAAAAGCGATGCCGAATAGTACGAAGATGAAGACTGCGAAATAGGGGACTAACTTATTCATCTTTGGAATTCTCGATGGCTTTCAGGTAAATGCCGAAGGCGAGGATGGAAGGAGCCCAAAGTCCGACGAAGATCGCCTCCAATTTGTAGTCCAATAAATAAAGGAGCTTCGAAAAGATGATGACCAAGAAAACTGCGATAAACAGCAGCTTGTCGGTTAGATTGAACTTTTTAAACATATCTAGGGTGTTGTAGCCCTGAATATAATCCTAGTTACGGCGGAGTCAAATGACGGAAGGTGTCTCCGAGATTCCCCTATGTGTCCGTTGTGTATCAAGACTCTGGCTGGGGGCTAAATAGGCCCTGAGGGGGCGCTAATTGGGAGGCCGTCCTCATGTGGGCCAGACGGTACCGCGGGTTAGGGCGCGTCCAAACGCGGCTGACTCATAATGGGGTCTGACCCTATTAATGGGGTCTGACCCCATTATGCCCCCTAGCGGGTGGTAAACTCGCGGTCGGAGGCTTGGCACCAGAGACGATAGATATTGATCACGTTCTTACGGATGCCCGCGACCGGTATCTTCAAAAAGCCTTGGCGCTTGGCCGCCTCGAAGAGGATCCGCTCCTTCTGGGTCAGCCGATGCCCGACGCCGCGATTGCCGATCTTGCCTCGGGTAGACTCCCCGCGACTGAGTCGCTCGATGTCATTCTTGTCGGGCTTGGGCATGGGGAGGAATCTAAAGCAGAAGGCGGAAAGCGCAAATGGGCTGAGAGGGAGTGCAGTCGAGGGCACGTGGGCCGGAGGGTACGAGGGCCAGGGGCATTACATTAGAGGCACAGAGGCCCAGAGGCTCGGTGGACCAGACAAGCCGCAGGGCTCAAGGGGAACCCGGATGGGTGGGGTGTGGGTAGGGCCGACCATCCTTGGTCGGCCGCGGTCGAGCAGGGATGCTCGACCCTACCCATGTCAGGTATTGGCGGTAAGCGGTTGGCGGTTGGGGCGGTAGAAAGGCAGAGGCAGCGGATGCGATGTCATCGCATCCCGCCCTCAGGATTGCAGGCACTGAGCGAGTGGGCATGGTGAGGGTATGCTGATGCCCTTCGAAGAGCTCCGGATGCTCTACAGCCGTGCGATCAACCAGGTCACCTGGGAAGAGTCGCGACTATTGCCGCAATCCGGACCCCATCGGGGTGGGCTGGTCTTCCGGAAAGACCGCCGGGAGTTCACCTTATCTTTTGATGCCGACGCGGCGCCCGAGATTATGAATCTGCAGGTCGTGCTGCCATTCGCCTTGGACTACGGGGATATCGGGCGCTCCCATCGGAGGGTTGGGCGATTTAATGCCGAGACCCGCGGAGTGAAGTTCTTCCTCGTCGACGCCCCGACTCCGCTGCTCGTCTGCTCAATCGAGGCGATCCTTGCGTCTCATCGTCGCATTCCGAACAGCGAGGTCGTCGATGCCGTGATCAGGAGCGCGATGGGGCGCATGGAGGAGGCGGTCGAGCAGGTCGAGCGGGAGCTACGGGTGGGGAGATAGGAGCGGCCATTGGCCGCGGGGGAACATACGAATGTGCAAAGGTGCAAATGCGGCTGGGCCGCGTGCAAAAGTGTAATGGTGGAGACAATCGTTTCGGGTGGCAGCCCCGGGTGGCAGGTGCCGGAGAGGTAGGGGGGGCGTCTCCGCGCGCACGCGGATGACCGGGCCGGTCATCCCTACCCAGAGACAGACTAGGACAGCACGTGGTGCTGTCCCTACCCGAGGCAGAGGCAACTATGTCGTGACGCGGTCCCGACCCGCCCTCCTCACTTCGGTGCTTTGCCGTAGTAGGGGAATTTATCCCAGGCGTCGTAAGTCGGATCAAGCCGCGGGTCGTGGGTCTCGCGCATCCAGGCGTCGACGCGGGCCCGGTGGGTAGCGAGATCCGCGGCGTAGGCTGGATCGGCGGCGATGTTGGTCAACTGATGGGGATCCTTACGCAGGTCATAGAGTTCTTCGAGCGGGCGCTTGCCGAAGATGCGGGCGAAGAACGGGCGGCCGAGGTCGTCGTCTTGGTGCGCGAGCAGGAAGTCCTTGGTCGGGATGGTGTCGACATCGCCGAAGGGTCGTCCGTGCAGGAAGAGATTATCCGGATCGCCCGCGGGCCAGCGGTCCGGGCGGACGTTGCGGATGTAGAGGAAGTCGCGGGTACGTACCGCGCGCATCGGGTAGCTGAGGTGTCCGTTACGGACGTCGGCGTGGCGTTCGCGTTCGATGAAGACCGCGTCACGTCCGGTCGCTGGTTCGCCGCGGAGCAGGCCCGTCAGGCTGCGCATGGTCATTTCTTTCGGCGGCGTCAGGCCGGCGGCTTCGAGGAAGGTCGGGGCGAGGTCGCCGAGGTTGACGAACGCATCGACCTTCAGGCCGGCCTTGGCTTGCTGGCCCCAGCGGATTGCGAGCGGGACGCGGGAGCCTTGGTCGTAGCAATTGCCGAGGCCACGCGGCATCTGCCAGCCGTTGTCGGAGCAATAGACGATCAGTGTACGCTCAAGTTCGCCGGAGGCTTCGAGGGTCGCGAGGGTCTCCGCCGCTTCGCGGTCCATGCGGATGATGCCGCCGTAGTAGTTGAGCAGGTCGAGCCGGACCTCTTCGCAATCGGGCAGCCCTGGCGGGATCGGCAGCTTCGCTGGGTCAAGGCCGGCCTGCTTGGCGTCATCGAGATAGGGTCGCTTACCGGCTTTCGTGGCTGTGTCGGTGTTGCCCAGCCAGAAGAAGAACGGCTGACCCGGACGGCGCGCTTTCAGAAAGGCGTCGAGCCCGGAGAACTTTGGTCCGACCGGATTCTCTTTCCAGCCTGAGACCTCGGCGTTGCCGGGCGCCCAAGGTTTGCCTTGGTAGCCGATGGCGTAGCCCGCCTCGCGGAGCAGCTGCGTGACCACCGGGGTATCCTGTGGGAAGCCGCTCCAGAGCGAGGCGCGTTCGCCGAGTTCGTGGATCGCGCGGCCCGTGAGTAAGCTCGAGCGACACGGCGAACAGGAGGGTGCCGGATTGAACGTGTGGGTGAAGAGCACGCCTTCCTTGGCGACACGATCGAAGGCCGGCGTGCGGGCGTGCGGGTCGCCGAGGACGCCGGCATTCGGCGAGCGCCAATTGTCACCCAGGATGAAGAGGATGTTCGGGCGATCCGCGGCACGGAGTCCGAGCGCGGAGAATAGAAGGAGCAGGCAGAGGGCGGGGGTGAAGCGCATGGAGGCCGAAGCAAGAGGCCAACGCGTCTTGGAGCGCGCGGAGACTTCGCCGCCATCCGGCGCGGCTACTTTATTTGACGGCATTCGCCTCCGCCTTTTTCCCCTTCCGCGCCCCTTTCGCGATCTCCTTCTTCTCCTCGGGGCTCAGATTATTGACCGGCGAGTCTGGTTCATTGAGCTTCGGCATCACCAGGCGCAGTCGCTCGATAATCTCCTTATATTCCGGCTGGCTGGCCAAGTTCTTGTGCTCGAGTGGGTCGACCGAATGGTCGTACAGTTCCTCGGCGCCGCCTTTCGCGCCATAATACGTGAAGCGGTATCGGCCGTCCGTGACGGAGTGGTTCCCGCAGTTGTAAGTGGTCAGGGTGGGGTGGTTCCACGCTAGCGTCGGATCCTTCAGCACAGGGGCGAAACTGCGCCCCTCGTTCTCGGGGTTGGCGGGAAGCCCGCACAGCTCGATCAGCGTCGGGTACATGTCGAGCAGGTTGACCAACGCTTCGCTCTTCAGTCCCGCCTTGGTCACGCCCGGCACGCTCACGATGAAGGGAACCCGGTCGGACTCTTCCCAGAGGTCGGTCTTGCCGTACTTGAGCTTCTCGCTGAGGTGCCAGCCGTGGTCGCCCCAGACCATGATGATGGTATTGTCGGCGTATTTGCTCTTGGCCAGGGCATCGAAGACGACGCCGAGGCAGTGGTCAGCGTAACTGATGTTTGCGAGGTAGGCACGCTGGGCCTGTTTGTGCAGGTTCGCCTTGTCGGCGGCCAGGAAGCGCGGATCGGGCGAGAACAGTTCCTTCCCCGCCTTGTTCGTGATGTCTTTCAGGTCGTCGCGGAAGATCTCGACGGTCTTGAATTTATCCAAGGGATAGAGGTCGAAAAACTGCTGCGGGACTTCCCAGGGCAAATGAGGCTTGGAGATACCCAGGGCCAGGAAAAATGGCTTACCAGCGAAGTCGCGCTTGAGTTGATCGGCCGCCCATTTGCTCGAGACGTAGTCTTTAGTCTGTTCGATGGGAGCTGCGACCGCCCCCCAGCGGAATTCCTCCCCTTTTTCTTTCGTGGCATTACCGCTGCTCGCATCCTTCAGGGGGGCGGGAGATTCTGACCAGAGCATGCCGCCGTTGTTGCCGCCGGCGTCCACGAACTCTTTGAACGCCCACTGTCCCTCGTCCATGCCTTTCGCGGTCGGGTGCTTATGGAAGATCTTTCCCGTGGAGAGGGTGTAATAGCCATGCTTGGCGAAGTATTCCGGCAGCGTCACGACATCTTTCGCCTTCGCGGCGTTCTTCAGGTTCTGCCGATTGCCGTAGACGCCAGTCGAAGCCGGCTGCTTGCCGGTCAGGATGGCCGAACGGCTCGGGCAGCAGACCGTGGAGGGACAATAGGCCTTATTCAGGACGACCCCTTTTTCCTTAGCCAGCTTGTCCATGTGCGGGGTGATGGCCTGCGGATTGCCTCCCATGCAGCCTACCCAGTCGTTCATGTCGTCGACGGCGATGAAGAGGACGTTGTAGCCCTTGCTTTGATATTCGGCGACCTTCTGCCGGACTTCATCAGCGGCGACCAAGGCGCCCGAAGCGGCGACCACCATGGCTGCCTGGAGGCAGAGGAACCGAAGGAATTTCACGGGGCTGATTTCACGGCGCTTCATAAAGATTAATCAAAGTAACCTGGCGGAGGGGAAGGGATTCGAACCCCCGGAACCTTGCGGTTCATCTGATTTCGAATCAGACGCAATCGACCACTCCGAGTCAATATCTGCATTCTAATCGGGGTCCGGAGCAGTTTTGGAGCACTTACAGGCCTCTGGGGAAGGCCAATTGCCTCCGATGAGGTTAACCAAGCGTACACTGGTTCCGCTTCGGCAGTCGACGCGGTTAATCAGAATAAGACCCGACAGGGCTTGGGCGGTCTTTCTTCCTTCTGATGGCGCCAGGGGGCGCTTTCGCAAGTATTTCAGGAATAAGGCCGATGCTGAGGCCTTCTGCACCTCCAAGCGGAGCGAGATGGCCACGCTTGGTGTCCAGGCCCAAGGGCTTACCGATACCGTAAAACGAGAAGTGTTGTCCTGCCTGCAGATGCTCGCTCCCATCGGAAAGACTCTTACGGAAGCCGTGGCTTGGTATTCTGATCATTATAAGCGCTTGGATAAATCTGTGTCCGTAGCCCACGCAACTGAGGCGCTAATGATGCGTGCCAAGGCCGATGGCCTTTCGCAGAGGCACATCCGAAGTATCTCGAGTGTTATGTCTATCTTTGGGCGAGACTTCGCCCTAAGGCAGGTCGCTGAACTTAGCGGTGGCGATATCCAAGGGTGGCTAGATCGCTACAGGAAGAAGAACGGGAGGCCATTGTGTGCGGTCAGTCATAATTCATACCGAAGGTACGTTGCGCTATTCTTCTCATTTTGTCTCAAGCGAGGCTGGGTGGGTGCAAGCCCTCTCGTTCGTGTCGGAACAAGGAAGGTGTTAACCAAGGTTCCACGTTTGCTTTCTCCGGATGAACTCCGCGTCATCCTAGATACTGCTCCTGATAACCTGCGGCCCGTTCTCGCCATCCAGGCTCTATGCGGATTACGGGTGGCCGAGGCCGCTCGTCTCCGGTGGCCGGACGTACTTTGGACGGAGAACGGAAACTTTATTCGCATTGGTGCTGATACGGCCAAGACCTCAAGGCGTCGCCTTACTCCGATCCCGGATGGACTGGCTTCTTATATCCGGAGCGCAAGCCAGGGAGAGGGCCACGTCTATCAGCCGGGGAGAGGTAGCGTAGATGCACTTCAGAAAGCCGTCAGCGCTCTCAGGAGGTCTTTGCCTGATTTAGCCTGGGGGAGGAATGCCCTTCGGGCATCAGCGCTCTCCTATCGCCTCGCAATGACTAAAGATGCAGCGGCCACTGCCTTCGAGATGGGCAATAGTCCAATTGTCCTTATGCGGGATTATCGGGAGTTAACCACTGCATCAGTAGCCAGGAATTGGTTTAGCGTGCTTTTAGAGACCCAAGGTGGGGTAAAAGCCGACTTGGCAACGTCAGCAAAAAAGCCAACTTAGCAGGTCTAATGGCTTCCGTACCCAAGAAGGTTATAACTCGACTTGCTGATGGCATAAAGCGCTTTCAACCGATCATCCAGGCCGCCAAGGCCCGAGATGCCGGAGAGTCGGATACTGTGACCATCATCACCGACTGCCTCACGGAACTCTTTGGTTACGACAAATATTCTGAGGTGACCTCTGAGCACGCCATACGGGGAACGTATGTAGACCTTGCGGTAAAGGTAGACGACAAACTGCTTTTCCTCATCGAGTGTAAGGCCATCGGCCTTACCCTTAACGATAAGCATCTTAAGCAGGCTGTAGATTATGCCGCGAATAAAGGAGTCGATTGGGTGATTCTCACCAACGGGCACATTTGGCGCATTTACAAGGTGTCTTTCACCAAGCCGATTAACCAGGAACTGATCGCCGAGGTGGATTTCCTGTCGATAAACCACAAGAAGGAGGAGGAGTTGGAGCGCCTCTTTGTTCTCTGCAAGGAGGGGTGGCAGAAGTCGGCCATCCAAGACCTTTACGGACAATCTCAGATGCTGTCGCGTTACACCATTGGAGCGGCCATTCTTTCGGAGCCAGTGTTGGAGGCCGTGCGTCGTGAACTTAGGAAGGCATTCCCTGATGCTGGCCTGGTAGACATCGAGGTAATCTCGAGTGTCCTTTCTGATGAGGTTATGCGCAGAGAGGTGCTAGAGGGCGATAACGCCCTCCAGGCTTCGAAGAAACTCGCACGAGGAGTTGCCCGTAATCAAAAGCAGAAGGCCGAGAAGAAAGAAGATGCTGGTTCTTCCTCAGCCTCAGATGGAGCCGCCCCTTCTCAGGCTTAACTTAGTAGGCTAAGCCCGGGCGAGCAGCCGGACGCGAGCATTTGTGATCGGCATTCCGATTTACCCAACCCCTTGCGAACCATTGATTTTATTGGTTAAAACGCACTTTATGGCTTGACAGATTTTGCATTCCCCCCTTAATAATCCCCAACACTTATCGATTAATACAGCGTCGATAATTTGGGCTAACCAGTCCTTCAAAGCGAAAGGCGCTTCGCGCCTGCGAGGGCTGGAGTTATTTCAATCCAGTCTATGCTTCGTGGTCCTGGTTAACCGCTAGAGTTTATGCCGGATACTGGCCTGCCAGATTTAAGGAGAGGTATGCCCCGATTCAATCGGGGTGTTTGCCCGCCCCTTAGAATGCTACTTGTTTACTGATGCTGTGCCTCGCACAGCCTTCACGCCTTACGTAGGAACCAGTAAAGGTAAGACCTGCTTTGGGATTTAACTAAACAAGTTGAGGCACGACGCTTGGTCTAACGACCCAGCAGGACGAAAAATCTGCAAAAAAGATTCCTTACCGGGGGTCAGTCAAAAAACTTAGTCCAATATTCGTATGCACGCTTTGACCCTGGTTTTCCGTGGGCCTGAATCAGGTGCAACAGGGGTATCAGGAGGATGGCGGTCACTAGGAGTGCCGTGGCGATCGCTTGTCCGTATCTCACGTATAGAAGATAGTCTATTGGGAGATATATCTTTGCGTCCTCTGTCATTCTTCGAGCCATCATCCCTGTCATCGTTCGCGCCTCAGCGTTGATTGAGGCAGCAACATAAGATTCAAATGCAATCCGACATATGAGGGCCAGGACGGATATTTGTAGCCCAGTCCTGGCACCGGGAATATCGAGCACGTATAAAGCCCAAGCCTTCGGCGAGGACTGTGCGGCTAAATTAGTGTTTGTGGTCGGCGCCTTCGCACAACCCGGCTTCTGAAACTCGCTGACCTTCTTCCAGGTCACAGTGCCTTCCTCCAGGTAGTCATCACCTGGAAGTAATGCTTTTGCCTGAATAAGTTGCCAGAGTGTCTCTGGGGTGTGCCTTCCGATTTCTACTCCATTGCGGGCGACTCGAATCATAACTCCATTGAATGGCTACTGACGCTTCTTGTAAAGGTATGCAATTAACCCGGCTGACGAATGTGGCCTTAGTGTTCTGAATGCGACTGGGCATAGGCTATTGCATACGGGTAACCAAGTATGCCGATCACAAGGGAGATGGTTATCCTTTTAACTATGGCGCACAATGGGTGCACTTTCAGTGGACCCAACAGGTCGGATTGCCAACATCCCGAAAAGAGGCATTCTTTGGGAATGCCTTATTTTCAAAGTAAATCCTGGCGGAGGGGAAGGGATTCGAACCCCCGGAACCTTGCGGTTCATCTGATTTCGAATCAGACGCAATCGACCACTCTGCCACCCCTCCTATCCAGGACTGTTGAGGAAGCCCCTGGATGGCGGGCGGGCAAGAATTAAACAACGAGGGGCCGCCAAGCGGCGGGGTAACGGGCGTTTTCCATTGGCTAAGTGGGGTCGGGCCAGCGAGGCGGACGCTCAAAGGGAAACCGGAAACCGGATGATTGGCTGGGGTCTTGGGTAGGGCGGGGCTCTCCGAGCCCGCCGTTGAGCCGATCGACTACGTGCCTCTGACCGCGAACGGACGGCTCGGAGAGCCGTCCCTACCCAAACAAAAAGGGCGGCCGAAGCCGCCCTGATCTTTGGTTTCGCAGCAGTTCGCGCTGCGAGCGGACGCGTCGCCGACGCGTCCCTACCTATTGAGAGAGCTCACTTCGCGAACATCGGGTCCTTGGCGTTGGCGCCGGAGACGAGGTAGGCGAGGAGGTCGGCGACTTCCTGGGCGTTGAGCGAGTTGAGCAACCCAACGGGCATCGGGCTGGTGGCGTCGCGATCGATGCTCAGGATATCGGAGCGGTTGACCGCGAGCTGGACCGAGAAGTCGAACGGATTGACCGCGAGCTGCAGCTTGTCGCCTTCCTCGTTGAGGATGCGCCCGATGGTCTTGCCGCCATCGACGCGACCGATGACTGAGTTTGAATATTGATCGGAGACGATGGCGCTGGGCTGGACGATGCTCATCAGGACGTCGGCCGGCGCGCTGCGGGCACCGAGGCCGGAAAGGTCCGGTCCCTGCGCGCCGCCGTTGTCGCCGAGGCGGTGGCATTGCGAGCAGAGCGCGGCGGCGAACATCTTCTGGCCGTTGGCGAAATCGAGGGTCTTCTTCGTCTTCGCTTCGTCCCAGGCCTTGAGGGCTTCGGCGTGCGTCCAAAGACGGCCGGGTCCTTCGGCGGTCGGGATCGGCGCGGCGGCCTTGCGGGCCGTGGCGGGCGCGATCTCCTCGAGCGCGGCGCGTTCGGCTTCGGGCGCGGCGGCGAGAGATTCCTTGCGGATATTGCGGACGAAGCCCTTCAGCGAGTGGCCGCCTTCGGCCTGCGAGAGCACATCGAGGAAGCCGAAGAACTCCTTACGCAGTTCCGGGGTCCAGCCGACGGTGGCGCGGCAGAGATAGACCGCGAGGCCGATGCGCGTGGAGGAAGGCGTCACGGCCATCGCGGAAGCGGCGGCCTTGGCGTAACCCGGGTGGCGGGCAAGGACTTCGGGGTCGGCGACCACCGCGGGGCCGGGCTGGGCGAACTTCATCGCCTTGAGCACGCGGGCCGGAGCGGTGGGTTCTTCGAGGTAGATGGCGATCGTCGCGAGCTGGCGGTCGAGGGCGTTGTCGCCGGAGGGCAGGCGATCGGCGGCTTCCTTGCCGAGGCGGGTGGCCGTGGCGGCGTCGGGCTTGCCGCGACGCGAGAAGGCGATCTGGAAGACGCGCAGGCGATCCTGCTGCTGGCGGAGGTCCTTCGACTTCGTGGCGCTATCGGCGGCCGCGACGATCGCGGCGAGGTCGGACGCTTCACCACAACGCGCGAGGGCGGCGGCGGCGTTGACGGCGAGGTCCACGTTGGCGTCGGCCTTCACGCGGGCGCGCCAGCTGGCGACGGGCTGGTGTTCGACGGCGATGCGGGCGGCGAAGCGCACCCAGCGGTCAGGGTGGCCCATGAGCGGCCAGGCCTTGTCGAGGGCGGCGGCGGAAGGAGCCACATCACGGAGGGCTTCGAGTTCGCGGCGGAGCTTCTGTTCCGGCGTGGCCGTGAACCAAGCGGCCGGCGCGGTGGATTCCGTGCCCTGGTAGGTGATGCGATAGAGCGCGGACTGGCCGCCGCGACCACCGATGGTCACATACATGTGGCCGTCCTGCGGGCGGATGACCGCGTCGGTGACGGAGAACGGCTTGCCGGCCGCGAAGACTTCCTTGCGGGCCTTCCAGGCGCCGCCTTCGGGCTCGAGGATGATCGCGTACAGCGTGGCGTAGGTCCAATCGCAGGCGAAGAACGCGCGCTGGTAGGCGATCGGGAATTTCGCGCCGGTGCCCATCGTGCAACCCGTCGGGCTGCCCGGGCCGATGTCGACGAGCGCGGGCTGGGAGTCGACGAGCGCCTGGGCGTTGTTGCCAGCGCCGGAGCGCCAGCCGAGTTCGCCGCCGGGGGTGCAGAGGTTGATGCGGGTGGGGCGATACCAAGGCGCGCCCATGTCCCACTCCATGTCGGAGTCATAAGCGAAGATATCACCGTCCGGAGCGACCGCGCCGTCATATGGGTTGCGGAAGCAGGTCGTCACGCGAATCCAATCCTTGCCGTCCTTGTCCATGCGAGCAATCCAGCCCCCCACGGCCTTGATGCCGGAGGCGTGGCCGTTGGCGTCCTCGAACTTCTTCAGCAGGTCGTCTTCGTCGTAATGCTTGGCGGCCGCGCCGGCCTTCTCGTCGTCGGGCAGTTTCGTGTGGTTGCCGCCGAAGACCAGGATCGAGCCATCGCGGTCGAGGACGAGCTGGTGTGGGCCGTGTTCGCCCGAGCCCTTGAGAGAGCGCAGCATCGTCTGTTCGGCGTAGGAGCCGTCGCCCTTCGTGTCGCGTAGGCGCCAGATGTCGCCCTTACCCTTTTCGCTCGTGCACGCGTAGAGGGCGCCGTGGGCGAAGAGCAGGCCGTGGCAGCCGATAGCTTTCGTGTCGATCTTAGTCACGACGAGCTTTGCCGGATTCTTGAGCGAAATGTGCCAGAGCACGCCGCCTTGGTCGCCGGCGACGAGGTCGCCATCGGGAGCGACCGCGAGGGAGACCCAGGAACCCTGTTCCGGCTTCGGGACGGTGTGGAGCAGCTCGGCCTTGAAGCCCGGGAGGAGGATGAGTTCGTTGGCCGGGGCGACGGAGGTCGTCGGCGTGCGCTTGCCGTTTTTCGCGGCGGCCTTGGCGCCGTCGAACGGATTGCCCCAGGGCGACTCGCCCATCTTCTTCACGACTGAAGCTGCGGTCCACTTCGCGTCATCGAACGCGGCGGCTTCCCAGCCCTTGCCGGGATTAGCGAGGGACGTCTTCCAGTTGGCGCCGGATTCGGCGAGCACCGTCTTGCCGGCGGAGAGGCGGAAGGACATCGCGGCGATGCCGCCGTCATTACGGGCGAGCACCGCGATGGTGTTCACGCCGGCCTTGAGGTCGCCGCCGACTTCGGCGGAGAATGCGGTCGCCCAATCATCGGAGCCGCCGAGCTGCTTGCCGTTGAGCCAGACCACGCAGTGATTATCGGCGGTCGACTGGAGCTGAGCCTTGCTCGGGACTTCCTTGAGTTCGAACGAGGAGCGGAACCAGACTTCCTGTTTGGCGACGTTGTTCTTCGCGCCCCAGATCCAGAGCGTTTCGGCGCGGAGCGGGGACGTGATGAAGCACACCAGGAGTGCGATGATGAGGCGGAGCGACATAAGCGGGGGAAAGGGGAAGGTAGGGGTAGGGGCAGGGGTGGGGGTAGGGATTTAATAAAGGGCTGGTTGGCAGGAGGCACGGGAAAAGAGCGCGGCCTTCAGGCCGCGAGGGGGCATGCAGGCATGGTGACAAGCTGCGAAGCAGAGACGGAGGTAGGGCGGGGCTCTCCGAGCCCGCCGTTGAGCTGAGTAAGGTACGGATGTCACTCGGCGACAGGCTATGTCGTGACGCGGTCCCGACCCTACCCATTGAATGTGATAGCGGTTGGCGGTTAGCGGATGGGAACGACCGTACGATACAACTAGGGCAGCACACGGTGCTGCCCCTACCTCGATATAGAGGCACAAAAAAGGACAGCACGTGGTGCTGTCCCTACCTACTGCTTCGCAGCAGTTCACCCTGCCAGCGGATCCCCGCGGTTGAGCGAAGCTCAACCGGGCAACGTGAACGCGGGGAGTTTGCGGATTTCGCCGCCGGCCATCGCGGATTCGTGGGCGAGGATGCCGGTGCAGGTCCAGTTGGCGGACTGGCGCGCGTTCGGGAACGGCTCGCGCTTGGCGAGCAGCGCCTGGATGAACTCGTTGGCGAGGTGCGGGTGGGAGCCGCCGTGGCCGCCGCCCTGCGTGAAGGATAGGTGATCTTCGCCTTCGCCGTAGACGCCCTTGGTCGTGAAGTGCTGGATCTCCTTCGGGAGGCGGTGGGCGAAGTCGGGCACCTTGACCTTCTGCGGGATCTCCGGCTCGGCCTTCTTCGCCGTGTGGAGGACGGGCTCTTCGCCTTCGATGAGCGGCCACTCGAAGGACTGCTTCGAGCCGTAGACGTCGATTGATTCGCGATACTGGCGGGCCGTGTCGAAGAGCGAGCGGATGATGCGTGCCGAGACGTCGGACTTGTGGAACTTGATGTGGGCCGTCTCGACCGCGAAGGGCGAGTTGTAGATCGGGATCATGTCCTCAGCGATGCGGCCGGAGCCGAAGCACGAGACGTATTCCGCGTCGGCGCGGGTGAGGGCGAGCATCTGGCCGACGCAGTGCGTGGCGTAATACATCGGCGGGAGGCCGGGCCAGTAGCCGGGCCAGCCTTCCATATCTTGCTGGTGCGAGGCTTGGAGGAACTGCAGGCGGCCCAGCTCGCCGTTGTCGTAGAGCTCCTTCACGTAGAGGAACTCGCGGGCGTAGACCACCGTCTCCATCATCATGTAGCTTAGGCCTGTCGCCTTCACCAGCTTCACGATCTCTTCGCATTCGGCGATCGAGGTCGCCATCGGGACCGTACAGGCCACGTGCTTGCCGGCCTTGAGGGCGGCGATGGATTGGCGACCGTGATCGGGGATCGGCGTGTTGATGTGGACCGCGTCGATGTCGGGGTCCTGGAGCATCGCATCGAAGTCCGTGTAGCGCTTCGAAATTTTATAGCGGTCGCCGATTTCCTTGAGCTTGGCCGGGTTGCGTTGGCATAAGGCCACGATTTCCGCGTTCGGGTGGGCAAGGTAGATCGGGATGAATTCGGCACCAAAGCCGAGGCCGGCGAGGGCGATGCGGATTTTTTTCGTGCTCATGGGGTAGAGGTATGAAGCGGAAAAGCGGATGGATAAGGAAGCAGATTTTCTTTGATAAAGACGACCTGCCGCTTCGCAAATCTACCAAACGAAGAAGGCCGCACTTCGCAGTGCGGCCTTCAGCTTCATAGCGTAAGCCTGCTCTTCGATCTTTAGGGCGCGATAACCGCCGAGGCTCTTGAAGTAGAAGAGCAGCAGCAGGTAGATCGCGGCCATCGCGAGAGGGATGAAAGAGTCAGCCTTCAGCGTGGCGCGGTCACCGGCCTGGTTGGCGGCGACAATTGCCTTCTGGTCGGCGGTACCCGTAGCTCCGGCCTTCTTGGCGGCTTCGAGCTTATCACCCGCAACCGCAGTAACAGGAGCGAGGAAGAGGAACTTCGACTCGCCGGAAGCCTTGGCGGAGGCGTAGACGGCTGGGGCGTCTTTGTTCAGGGATTCGGAAGTATAGCGATCCTTGGCGTAACCGAGGCCAGGGCCACCGATCAGGCCGGCGGAGAGCATGCCGATGCCGCCCATGATGGACATCGCGACGGCGCCAGAGCGAGGGAAGCGGTCGCCAACGACGGCGAGCATGGTGGGCCAGAAGAACGTCTTGCCGAGGGCGTAGATGCCGAGGGCGATCAGGGCGACGGCGAAGCTGTCCATGCCAGAAGCGAGGCGCAGGCCGACGAAGGCGAGCACGGAAGCGGTGACGAGGAGGGCAATCGGGGACCCGACCTTCTTCTCGATGAAGTCAGCGCAGAACCGCAGGCCGAACATGATGGCTGACGTCCAGATGAAGAGCGTCTTGCCTTGGTCGGCGGTGAAGAGATTACCGGTAATGGCTTCGATCCAGGAGTCCGTGCCGAGTTCGACGGCGCCGACGAGGGCATGGGTCACGAAGAGTACGAAGAGGAGAAGTGAACCGAGCGAGAAGCGCGTGATGATACCGACCGCGATCAAGAGCACGCCGCCGATGGCAAAGCCGGTCGTGGCGCCGCCGAAGAAGAGGGCGACAAGGTAGCAGGCAACGGCCGCACCGAGGATGCCGACGTCCTTGAACATTTCGCTGAAGTTCGCACCTTTGAGGGCGGCTTCCGATTTAGGGAAGGTCTGGCCCCAGAACATGACCGCGTAAGCGATAGTCGGGACGAGGTAGAAGGAGAGTTGACCCTTCCAGCCCAGGTGCATCACCGAACCGAGGAAATACGAGGCGACGGCGCCGACGACCATGCCGAGGGGCCAAGAGGCGTGCAGGATGTTGAGATAGTGCGTGCGCTTTTCGGGGAAGGTCGTGGCGACGAGCGGATTGGCCACGGCTTCGAGGGTGCCGTTCGCGTAGGCGAAGATGAACATGCCCCAGTAGAGGAAGTCATACGCATTCGAAGGCGAGGAGGCGCCGAAGGTGACGAAGGCCGAGATGATGTGACCCAAGAAGGCGAGAGCGATCAGCTTGCCGTAGCCGAACTTGTCGACCAAGACGCCGCCGATGATGATACCGAAGCAGAAGCCGGAGAAACCAGCGCCACCGATCGCACCCAGCTGGGTCGCGGTAAAGCCGTATTCAGAGGCCCAGGCGCCGAAGATGCCGCCACGAAGGGCGAAGCCGACGCCGGCCGCAAGGATAGCCATGAAGCCGGCCCAGAGTAGGCGCTTCGCATTGGGTGCAGTAGTTTCTGTGCTCATGTATAGGAGTGTAGGGGTAGATGACGAATAAAAGGCATCCGCCCCCGCCTGTCGAGTAGGCAGTGTGGTCTATGATTTTCCCGACACCCTCCTCTCAGTCGGCCGCCTTGCCCAGGTAGCTTCGGCGGTATTGGGTCGGGCTCCCCTTCATGGCCCGACGGAACTGTCGAGAGAAGTCGCTGGCATCATAAAAGCCCGTCTGGTGTGCGATTTCCGAGGGTCTAAGGTCAGAGGTGCGCAAAAGATCCGTCGCCGCGGCTACCCGCATCCGTACGAGGTAGGCCCTCGGGCTCATCTGATAGGCTTTATGGAATTTACGCTCAAATTGACGCACCGAGAGGCCGGTCAGCTTGGAAAGTTTCTCGACGTTGAGGGGTTCGGAAAGGTTGGCTTTGATAAATTCAGCCGCCGCCTCGACCTGAAAAAATGGCTCCAAGAGCGCCCGGGTCCCTTCATAACTGCGAACCGTTCCACACACGCCGCAGGGGTTACCGTCTAGGTCTAAAAGGGGTAGCTTTGAAGTCTCATACCAGACGTGTTCGCCTTTCTCATTCGGGAAAAGTTCGATGATGCGCGGAGCGGGTTGCCCGGATTGGCTGACTTGAAGGTCTTTTTTACGAAACGCTGCGGCCAGTTCGGCAGGGAAGATATCTTTATCAGTTTTGCCCAAGAGGCTGGCTTCGTCGGCAAAGCCGCAACGTTGGGCGAAGGGTTCGTTCGCCATCGTGAACCGCCCCTCGAGATCCTTCGCGAAGAACATCACTCCGGGAAGATGATCAAAGACGCTGCGCAGGCTCGAGATTTGCACTCGTCGCAGCCAATCTTGATGGGCTGGTGTCGTTCTCATACCATTTAGGTTGGAGTTAAAAATCTCAAATACGACCCTGTTTTAAGGGTAATAATGGTATTATTACGCCCTCTCTGGCCAGAGGGTCGCATGTCGTTTTAAACCGATAGGGCTTCGGGCGGTTTTGCTAATGCCTGCCCCGGCTGGGCCTTATGTTATGGGGCAAAAGGGCTTGGGGATTATTTTCACTTTGAGATTCTCGGGAAACCAGCCTCTTTGAAGGTCTACCAATTCACCATGTCCTCATCCTTCAAGCTCCTTGCTTTCTCCTTCCTCGCCACGGCCGTCTTTGCCGAAGACGCCAAGCCCAAGACGCCTGACGCCGAGACGATGAAGCGCGGCCTCGCCGTTTATTCTCGTACCTGCATCGCCTGCCACCAGCCGACCGGCATGGGCATTCCTCCGGTCTTCCCGCCGCTCGCTGGCTCGGAGTGGATCGCCAAGAGCGCGTCCATCGCCGTCCGCAATATCACGAACGGCATGCAGGGCCCCGTCACCGTCAAGGGCATGAATTACAACAGCATGATGCCTCCGGTCGCGGGTGTGACCGATAAGGATATCGCCGATGTCGTGACCTATGTGAATAATGCTTGGGGCAACTCGGGTGCCGCCGTCACCGAAGAAGAAGTGAAGGCGATCAAGGCCAAGTATGCCGACCGCAAGACCCCTTGGACCGCCGCGGAATACGAGAAGGAAGGGAAGTAAGCCCGCCAAAGGGTAGGGTGGCTTGACCCATTGACCCAAGGGGACCTGCACAGCATTTTGGTGTCTCAATCAGAGACGCCCGAGGCGTCCCACCCCCATGTCTTCCCCGCACCCCCTCTCTGGCACGCCCCCACGCTCCCGCGAGCAAGTCGCCGAGCTCCATTTCATGGACGCGCGCTACAAGCTGCTCGACCTCGCGGCCTTCCTGGACCGTCTCGAGCGAGCTTCCGGTGGCGATGACCACCGCATTCGCGGGCTTCGCCAGGCCTTGCCGCTCCTGCTGGAAAAAGGCGACGGACGGGTCGCGAAGATTCTCTCGCTCTGGTCCGACCCCTCTGCCGCCCCGATCGAAAAGTCCGACACCAAGGCCGCCACGGGCGTCTGGCCAGGCATCAAGTAAGCTACGACCATGCGCTATATCGAACCCCACGGCCACATGGTGAGCCGCACCACGGATGATTACCAGGCGATGACGATGGCCGGTTGCGCCGCCATTTGCGAACCCGCTTTCTGGGCCGG
>JAPLTV010000025.1 GCA_026397955.1 Verrucomicrobiota bacterium
CGCGAAGAGGCGAGGGCGAACGCGGCCTGCCATTCCGTCGTGGCGTAGAAGGGCACCGTCAACGTCTGCCGGATGGCCGTCTCCAGGCATGCCGACCCGTCACGAGACAGGGCGGAAGGCATGGACGAATTCGACATGCTTTCATCGTGGCAGGCTTTTCTTGGAAAGCAAAGCGATGGGGTCTTTTAACGGCGGATTAGTGCCATATAACGGTATTCGTCCTCGTGGGGGAACTATCATGATTGAACGAGGTCTTTTCTCTTCATAACACCCCTCATGCGATTACCCCGTCGTTCCTTCCTGCGTAAGGCTGCTGTCGCCGCCCTGGGCTTCACGATCATCCCGCGTCACGTGCTTGGCCGCGGCTTCGTCCCGCCGAGCGAGACCCTGAACCACGTCATCGTCGGTTGCGGCGGCATCTCCGCGATGCACTCCGAGCCGCGCATGACCGGTAAGAACCGCATCATCGGCATCTGCGACGTCGACTCCCAGCACATGCAGAAGAAGTTTGATCGCATCAAACTGGCCGGCGGCGGCACGCCGATGATGGCCGAAGATTTTCGTGAGGTAATCGCGTTGTCGGACGCCGATGTCGTCCACGTGTGCACGCCGCCTCACTGGCATGGCGTCATCGCGGCCATGGCCGCCCGCCGCGGCAAGGCCGTCTGGTGCGAGAAGCCCATGACGCGCACGATCGGCGAAGGCATTGCCCTGAGTCGCGTGGTGCAGCAGACCGGCGTGCCTTTCCGTGTGAACACCTGGTTCCGCCTTAACCGGACGAACTACTACGGCGTCGGACCGGCCCGCGAGATCAAGCGTGTCGTCGCCAGCGGCGTCCTGGGTGGCCCGCTCACCGTGCGCCTCGCGCCCGTCGGCGGCATCGCCTGGAAGGTGAACCTCTGGACCGGCAAGCCTGACCTCAAGCCGGAGCCGGTGCCGGCGCACCTGAACTGGGACATGTACTGCGGCCCTTCGCAGCTGATCCCTTACCACCCGCACCGCTGCCACGGTTCCTTCCGCGGTTATTGGAACTTCGACCAAGGCGGTCTCGGCGACATGGGCCAGCACTTCCTCGATCCGGTGCAGTACTTCCTCGGTAAGGATAACGAATCGCCCGTCACCGTCGAATGCGATGCGCCCGCGCAGGACGCCATGGCCTGCGGTGTCTGGAAGACCGTCACGATGACCTACAAGGACGGCACTCGCATCATCCTCGAATCCGAACTCGCCGAGCGTAATCCCGAGAACCCCTTCCTCGAAGGCCCGAACGGCAAGCTCTTCGCCGGCATGCGTTGCAGTCGCCCCGAGCTGCTCGTCAAGGCTGCCGAGTTCCCGCTTCCGGAATATCAAGAAGACGATTTCGACGCGTGCGCGCGCGAGAAACGCCCGTTCGGCTACGGCGTTGGCGAAGCCTTCCGCAGCTCGACGCTCGTCAACCTCGCGGCCGTGTGCGTCCGTCTCGGCCGTAAGCTCAAGTTCAAGTCCGACGCCAGTGGCTTCATCGACGACGACCAGGCCAACCATCTCCATTCTCCGGCCATGCGCGGCAACTGGTCCATCTGAGCACCCTGATCCTTACGACTATGAAGCATTTTTCGCTCTTCCTCGCCTGCGCCGCCTGCCTTGTTGGTTCGGCTGCCGAGGCGCCGTCCGACGCCACCTTCGCCGACCTTGCCGTCGCCGAGAAGCGCCTTGCCGCCCAGCAGGCGATCTTCGATCACTCCCGTTCGTTCGCCAAGGCTTCGCCTGAGGCCAAGGCCTGGTTCGATCGGGTCCGCGCCGCCGCCAAGGCTTCCGAGAATCCTGAAGTCTTGGCCGCGTTCGGTCAGATCCTGTTGCTCGATCCCGCTTACAAGCCGTTCCTGCCTTTGAATCAGAAGCAGCCGCAGGAGTATGACGCGCCGGATGGCACTACGCCGGAAACTAAACTCGCCCAGCTGGAGCGCCTGCTCGATCAGCGCCGTTCCTCCAAGGAATACCCGCTGACCGTCGACGAACTCGTCGCGCTCACGAAGAATGAGGAATTCGCCACCGCCCAGCGGGCGAACCGTCTGCTGCGTCGTATCAGCCCGACCGTCGCCGCTCCGATCCTTTGGGAGCGTGTGGCGAAATTAACGCAGCGTTCGCAGGTCCAGGAGGTTGAAGATGAGATCCTTCGCCTTCCGTCCTCCATCGCCATGAAGCTCCTGCCTGTCGACCCGTCAGGTATGTCGCTCGCGGCCAAGGGAGCTTGGGCCCGCATCGCCGCCGCCCGGATCAACGGCTATGGTAAGAGTCGCCGCCTCGCGATCAAGGCAGCGATGCTACCGTTACTCAAGGGCCCGGCCAACGAACTGACCGAAGCCGCTTGGGCCTCCGTGCCACGTTTATTCTCTGAAGCTGACCGCGCCGCGTTGACCGAAGCCTCGCAGGGGCTTTCCGAACGCCTCGCGCCTAAGGCGAAGGCTGCGCTCGACGCCCTCCCGGCCAAGTAATCTCCCTGACGCTTGTCGCTTGCCGAGAGGCGGGTGGGGGATTGCTATGTCTCCATGGCGCCCGTCGCGAACAAGGAAGACTCTCCGAACCTGATCCTCGCCGGATTCATGGGTACGGGGAAGTCCGCGCTCGGACGCCAGCTGGCCAAGCGCTGGCGCCGCCGTTTCTACGACACCGACGAACTGGTCGAGAAGCTGGCCGGCGTCTCGATCGCCGACATCTTCGCCGAGCACGGCGAGGAGCATTTCCGCGCCCTCGAGCGCCAGGTCGTCGAAAGCCTGCTGCCGGAGAACGGCGCGGTCATCGCTTGTGGTGGCGGTCTCGTTGTTCCGCCGGGCATGGGCGAGCTCGTCCGCTCGAAAGGTATCGTCGTCACGCTCTTCGCTTCGGTCGACACCATCCTGCGTCGTACTGCGGGCAATTCGCGTCGACCGCTCCTCAAGGGCGACGACCCTGAGGCCAAGATCCGCGACCTCATGAAGAAGCGCGAGCAGGCCTACATGAAGGCTGGCATCGCCGTGTATACCGACGGGCGTTCGCTGCAGCAGCTCTGCGTGATCGTCGAGCGCGTCTACGAACGAGAAGCCCGCGCGCTGCTCAAGTCGCGTCCGAAGCCGGAATAAGCGCGAACGCGTCGCCGGTCGGCGGCTGGTCGCGGAACCTTTTCACTACTTCGAGGAATTCTTCCCGGTCGATGAGGAAGGCGCCGAGGCTGCCGAGGTGGGGCGTGGGCACCTGGCAGTCGATGAGGAAGTAGCCGCAGGCCTGCAGGCGGGCGACGAGCGTCGCGAAGCCGACTTTCGAAGCGTCGGCTCTCAGATGGAACATCGATTCGCCGTGAAAGAGGCTGCCGAGGGCGACGCCGTAGAGCCCACCGACGAGCTCGCCTTCCCAGCTGACCTCGACGCTATGGGCGATGCCGAGGCGATGAAGTTCTCCATAGGCGGAGATCATGTCTTCGTTAATCCAGGTGCCGTTCTGGCCGGGGCGGGGGACTTCGGAACAGCGGCGCATCACCGTCTCGAACTGCTGGTCGAACGTGATCGACCAGCCCTTCTTGCGCATGGTCTTCTTCAGGCTGTCCGTCAGCCGAAAGTCGGCCGGCCGCATCACAAAACGCGGGTCCGGACACCACCACTTCACCGGTTCTCCGGCGGAATACCAAGGAAAAATCCCGGCCCGGTAGGCTGCGATCAGATGAGGCGCGTCCAGCTTCCCGCCGCGAGCCAAGGGCGCGCGGGCGGGGGCTTTCGACGGATCGCCACGATTCCATTCCTGCATCGCCGATACCTTCGGCGAGGCGGGAACGGCGGGCAAGATTAGTCCTTGGTGATATTGTAGACCGACGGGATTGAGATACCGAGCTCAGCGGCGATCTCGCGGACCGGGGCGCCTTTCTTGCGCATATTATGGGCCTTGGCGCGCATGCTGTCCGAAATCTGGGCGCGGGCACGGTTCGGGCGGGAGAGCAACTTGATCAGGCGCTTGGCCAACTCAGGCTTCGAGAGGCTGGCGACTTCGCGTTCGATCAGCGACTGACGTTCGCTGTGTTCGTCTTCCCAGGTCTGCACGGCGAGGTCGCGGGCCTTGGAGAGGGCGGCGCGGACGTAGGCGTCCTTCGAAGTGAAGGAGGAGGGGTCGAGGTCGATTTTCATAGAGGTTTTGGTGCGCTTATTATTCCCCGTGTCTTAAACGGATAATTTTGAAGGGATTTGAATGCTCTCAACCTTTTATTATATTCTGAATTGTCAAACTTTGGTAAAAGTTTTTTTGCCCTATTCGATTATACGAAACGTCGTTTCGCTCCTATTTGCTCCACTCGAGCATCCGGCGGAGCGGAATCTCGGCGGCGACGCGGATGCTCTCTTCCATCAGGATCTCCGGCGAGCCATCGCGTAGGCAATCACGCACTTTTGCTAGGGTATTCATCTTCATGAACTTACAATCGTTACAGGAACAGCGATCCGTCGGAGCGGATACGAACGTCTTTCCAGGCACTTCTTTACGCAGGCGGTGAATCATTCCTGATTCCGTAGTAATGATAATGGTTTCGGCCGTCTGTTGTTTGCACCAGCCGACCATCATTTCGGTCGAGCAGACCATGTCGGCCATCTCGCGCACGGCTTCGGTGCATTCAGGATGGGCCACGATAGGCGCGCCAGGGTATGCGGCCTTGGTACGGAGCAGGGCGCCCGGCGTGAACTGCACGTGGGCGTAGCAGTTGCCCGGCCAGAGCTGCATCGAGCGGCCGGTCTTGCCGGAGACCCAGCGGCCAAGGTTCTGGTCGGGGACGAAGAGGATGTTTCGATCAGCGGGCACGCGGTTGACGATCTTCGAAGCGTTGCCGCTCGTCACGATGACGTCGCTGATCGCCTTCACCGCCGCGCTGCAGTTGATGTACGCGACGACGTAAAGAGAAGGGTCGGCGGCTTTCGCGGCGGCGAGCTTCGAGGCGGGACAGGAGTCGGCCAGCGAGCAGCCGGCGTTCATGTCGGGCAGGAGCACGCGACGCGTCGGATTCACAATCTTGGCCGTCTCGGCCATGAAGTGCACACCGCAGAAAACGATTGTCGACTGCTTCGCTTCGGCGGCCTTGTAGGCGAGGCCGAGCGAGTCGCCGACGAAATCGGCGACGTTCTGGATGTCCTCGCACTGGTAGTTGTGCGCGAGGATGATGGCGTCCTTGGCCTTTTTGAGGGCGATGACTTCTTTCTGCAGGTCGGACAGCGGCGTGCCGCCGACGGGCAGGGGAGGGAAGACGGAAGCGGAGGGATAGGGGATCATGGGCGGGCGGCCTTGCGCTTCTGGCAACGTTCGCAGAGCGCGGTGACCTGGAGTTTCTGGGAGATGGGCCGCATGCCGTGCTTGGCGGCGACGGCCTTGCCGTACCATTCCATGAACGGGGCTTCGACTTCGACAATCGTCTCGCAGCTTTCGCAGATGAGCTGCGCGCGGAAAGTCGCGCTGCCGGCTTCAGCGAGGTAGTACTTGTGGTCGCGGCCGACATCGACCTCGCGGATCACGCTGCTGCCGATCAGCAGGGGAATGGCGCGGTAGATCGTCGCACGGGAAACGCTGCGGTCGAGCGAGCGGGCTTTCTTGAGCAGGTCCTCGGCGGTGTAGTGACCCTGGATGGTCCGGGCGCCCTCGAAGACGGCCATCCGCTGGCGGGTCGCGCGCAGGCCTTGCTGGGCGATGAAGGCCCGGAAGGCTCCGGATTGCTCCGGCGATTCACTGGCAAGAGGCTTGGGCATGCCGATTTGAGACAGTTTTGATACTGAAACCCCCTCGCGTCAATAAGGGACGCGTCATTGACACCGGGCCTCCCGACCCCTTCATTTACCCCCTTTTCCCAAAGGGAAAGGCCCTTCACCTGATGTATCACAATACGGACGATCTTCGCATTCGCAGCCAGCACCCCCTGCTGACTCCCGCCCTCGTGCTCCAGGATCTCCCTGCGTCCGAGAAGGCCACGGAGGTCGTGACGACCGCCCGTAAGGACGCCGCCAAGGTCATTTCCGGCCAAGACGACCGCCTGATGGTCATCGTCGGCCCCTGTTCGGTCCACGATACCAAGGCCGCCTTGGAGTACGCCGCCCTCCTTCAGAAGGAAGCCCAGAAGCACGCCGCCGACCTCCTGGTCGTCATGCGCGTCTATTTCGAGAAGCCTCGCACCACCGTCGGCTGGAAGGGCCTCATCAACGACCCGCAGGTCGACGGCTCCTTCCGGATCAATGAAGGCCTCCGCCTCGCCCGCGGCCTGCTCGCGCAGATTTCCGAGATGGGCCTGCCGTCCGCCACCGAATTCCTCGACCCGATCACGCCCCAGTACGTCGCTGACCTCGTCTCCTACGGAGCGATCGGCGCTCGCACGACCGAGAGCCAGATCCATCGCGAGCTCGCTTCGGGTCTTTCCATGCCGGTCGGCTTCAAGAATGGCACCGACGGTTCGATTCAGGTCGCCGTCGACGCCTGCCTCTCCGCTCGCGCGTCCCACTGGTTCCCGTCCGTCACCAAGGAAGGCGTCGTCGCTATCTTCCAGACCTCTGGTAATCCCGACGCGCACATCATCCTGCGCGGCGGTTCCCGCACCGGCCCCAACTACGGAGCCGAGTTTGTCACCGACGCTGCGGCCCGGATCCAGAAGGCCGGCCTCACTTCTCGTCTCGTCATCGATTGCTCGCACGGCAACAGCTCGAAGGACCATCGCCGCCAGCCGCTCGTCGCTGCGGACATCGCCGCCCAGGTCGCCGCAGGTTCGCACGTGATCGCCGGCGTGATGATCGAAAGCCACCTCGTCGAAGGCCGCCAGGATTGGAAGGGCAAAGACGCCTCCACCTACGGCTGCAGCATCACCGACGCGTGCATCTCTTTCCAGGAGACCATCCCGGTCCTCGACGGTCTCGCCGCCGCTGTCCGTGCCCGCCGCTCGGTCAAGCAGTCCTGATTTTTCGCCATGAACTCCGTACTCAAGCTCATCCTCGACGGGGAAGCCCTCGACACCGCCCAAATCGGCAAAATTCTCGGTCTCGGCGCCGAAGCCGTGGACCGTGAGCTCGCCGCCTTGCGCCAGCAGGGCGTCCTGTTGGGCATGCGCCCGGTACTGAACCCTAGCTACGAGTCCGAGCACCGCGTCCGCGCGGTCATCGAAATCAAGATCCGCACCGAAGGCGTCGGCGGCTTCGACGGTATCGCCGAACGTATCTCCAGTTTCGAACAGGTGGAGAGCTGCTACCTGATGTCCGGCGGCTACGACCTTCTCGTCGTCGTCACGGCCGACAACCTCTATAAGGTGGCCGGCTTCGTTCACGAACGTCTCGCCCGTATCGACGGCGTCCAGGGTACCTCCACCCACTTCTTCCTCCGCGCCTACAAGAAGGACGGTTTCATCGTGAACGCCGAAGGTTCCCGCCGCGACCAGCCCTCGGTCAGCCCCTGAACCCAGCCTGACTATGGATTCTTCAGGCCGTTTCGTGGCGCGACATGTCGCGACCTTGCCCAAATCGGGCATCCGTGACTTCTTCGCCATCGTGTCCAAGATGAAGGACGCTGTGTCCCTGGGCATCGGCGAGCCCGACTTCGTCACGCCTTATCATATCCGTGAAGCCGCGATCGCTTCGCTTGAGAAGGGCCGCACCTCCTACACGGATAACCGCGGCACCCAGCAGTTCCGCGAGGAGATCTCCCGCTACGTCGCCAAGAACTACGGCCCGGAGTATGATCCTGAGACCGAGATTCTCGGCACCATTGGCGTCTCCGAAGCCCTTGATATCCTGCTCCGCTCGACCCTGAATCCCGGCGACAAGGTGCTCTACCACGAGCCCTGCTACGTGAGCTACGCGCCGAGCGTCACGCTCTGCCACGCCGAAGCCATCCCGATTCGCACCGTGGCTGCCGACCAGTTCGCGCTCGATCCAGCCGCCCTCCGCGCCGCCTGGCAGCCGGGCTGCAAGCTGCTCATCCTGAATTTCCCGACGAACCCGACCGGCGGCACCGCCGACCGATCCAAGCTCGAGGCCATCGCCAAGTTCGCCATCGAGAAGGACCTCCTGGTTGCTTCGGACGAGATCTACTCCGAACTCACGTTCGAAGGCGACCACGTCTCCATCGCCTCGCTGCCCGGGATGCGCGAGCGCACGGTCTTCCTCCACGGTTTCTCAAAGGCTTTTGCGATGACTGGCTTCCGCATTGGCTACGCCTGCGGTCCCGCCGCCGTCATCGACGGCATGCTCAAGGTGCACCAGTATGGCATCATGTGCGCGCCCATCATGAGCCAGGAGGCCGCCGTCGAAGCCCTGCGCAACGGCCGCGACTCGATGCTCCACATGCGCGACAAGTATCGCGAGCGCCGCGACTTCATCGTCCGCCGTTTCAACGAGCTCGGCCTGCCGTGCCACCTCCCGCGGGGAGCGTTCTACGCCTTCCCGGATATCACCTCGACCGGTATGGATTCCATGACCTTCGCCCAGAAGCTCCTCGAACAGCAGAAAGTGGCCATGGTCCCGGGTACCGCCTTCGGTGAGGCCGGCGCTGGTTTCTGCCGTGCGTCCTTCTCGACCAGCTACGAGAAGATCCACGAGGCTGGCGAGCGAATCGCCCGCTTCTTGGACACCATCCCGCGTCGCTGACGCATCCTTGCTTGCTAGGCGGGCAGGTAGCCCTGACTGTCGGCCCATGGAACGGAACACAGAAATTTCGCGCGCGGTTGCCATCGTGGGAAGGCCCAACGTCGGTAAGAGCCGTCTCTTCAACCGTCTGGTGGGCCGCCGCATCTCGATCGTGCACGACCAGCCCGGGGTCACGCGCGACCTCATCACTTCCGATATCTTCGATGGTCGCTATACTTTGATGGATACCGGAGGCATCGGCCTGTATCGCGCCGAGCTGACGCCTAAGCTCATCGCTGACGCCGTGGAAGAGCAGGTCGATTTCGCCCTCGCCGCTGCCGCCCTCGTGCTTCTCGTCGTCGACGCTTCCGAAGGCTGTACCGCCCTAGACCTCGAAGTCGCCACCATGCTGCGTCAGGCCGGTAAGAAGGTCATCGTCGTCGCCAACAAGGCCGACACTGAAGAACGCGATGGTCTGATGTCCGAGTTCTTTGCCCTCGGTTTCGGCGAGCCTCTCCTCATTTCCGCCGAACACGGCCGCGGTATCCCGCAGTTGCAGGCGCTGATCATCAAGCTCCTCGGACCTGAGCCCACGACCCCGCGCGAAGAAGGCCCGCGTCCGATTCGTCTCGCCCTCGCCGGTCGCCCTAACGTCGGCAAGAGCTCGCTCGGCAATCGCCTCCTCGGCGCCTCTCGCCTGATCGTCAGCGAAGTCGCCGGCACGACGCGCGACCCTGTTCGCGCAGGCCTTTCCCGCACTAAAGCCGACGGCTCGCAGGCTAAGTTCTCGCTCGTCGACACCGCCGGTCGTCGCACCGCCAACAAGCGCGACACCCTTGATTTCTACTCGCAGGTCCGTTCCGACGAGATCCTCGCCGAGACCGACGTAGTCTTCCTCGTGCTCGACGCTGGTCAGGGCGTGACCCGTATCGATAAGCAGCTCGCCGGCGAGCTTGCGCTCCTCGGTTGCGGCCTCGTCCTCGTCGTCAATAAGTGGGACCTCGCGAAGAAGGCCTTCCGCGACAAGAACATCGACGGTTTCGAGGACGAAGAAGAATTCCGCGCGAAGTTCCGCTCGGCCATCCGCCGCGAACTCTTCTTCCTGCCTGAGCCGCCAATCCTGTTCGTCTCCGCCCAGACCGGTCTCCGCGCCGAGGACATGCTCGATGCCGCCGAAGGCGTCTTCATTCGCGCTGGTACTGCCATCTCGACCGGCCGCCTCAACCGCGTCGTGCAGGATCTGATGATCAAGCGCCCTCCGCGCATGGTCTCCGGCAAGCGCTTCAAGTGCTACTACGTGACGCAGGTCTCCAAGCGTCCGATCCGTTTCCGCCTCTTCTGCAATTCCGAGGAACGCCTCGAGGACGCCTATCAGCGCTTCCTCGTCAAGGGTGTCCACGAGAGTTTCGACCTCTCGGGCGTGCCGCTCTACCTGGATATCGTCGGTAAGCCCAAGCAGACCGGTCGTCGCACCGGTGGTCCTGGTGCCGCCGCGGGTTCCCCGATGCCTGAAATCGAAGGCGCCGCCCGCAAGCCGATTGCCAAGGTGCCCGGCAAGGCCGTCCTCGCGGCCGCCCCGAAGAAGGCCATTGGTCCTTCTGGCCCGCGTCTCGGAAAGTCCAAGAATCCGCGCAGCAAGAACGCGCCGGTCCGCAAGAAATCCTTCACCCGCTGGGATAAGCCGCGCTCGCTCAAAGGCCGCGCCGCGCGCCAGGCCCGCAAGTAACGCATGCCGCGGAGACTGGTCCTGCTCGGTTCGGATGAGATCGCACTCCCGGCTTTCGCCGCGGCCCGCGCCTTGCCCGACACCGAAGTGGTGGCCGTGTATTCGCAGCCTGACCGTCCCGCTGGACGCGGTCAGGAGGTGCGGCCCAATCCCGTCGCCGCCTGGGCACGCGCCGAAGGCCTGACGCTTCTGCAGCCAGAGAAGCTCGAAGCCGCTGACGCGGCTCATCTCGTCTCTTTGCAGGCCGATCTCGGTGTGGTGATGGCCTACGGCCAGTTGCTGAAGGAAGATTTCCTCGCGGCCCCGCGCCTCGGCTTCGTCAATTTTCACGGCTCACTGCTGCCCGAACTGCGCGGCGCCACCCCCGTCGAAGGCGCTTTGGCGCTCGGCCTAGCCGAGACCGGTGTCTCGATGCAGCAGGTCGTACGCAAACTCGATGCCGGCCCTATCCATGCCGCCGCGCGGACCAAGATCCAGCCCGGCGAGGGCAGGGCGGCCCTGCGTGCCCGCCTCGGCGTCATCGCCGGAGAGCTGGCGTCCGCCGCATTGCCGTCCGTGCTCGCCGCGACCTCCGCCGCGCTTCCACAGGACGAGGCCAAGGTCACCTATGCCCGACGCCTGACGCGCGCCGATGCCCCGTTGGATTTCCGTCAGCCGGCGGCCATCCTGCGCCAGCGCATCCTTTCCGTCGAGGGTTGGCCGGGTTCGACGTTCGACCATCGCACCGCTTTAATCAAGGTCGGCGCCGCGACGGCTGAGGACGCGGCGGCTGCCATCGCGCCCGGTGCCATTATCGCCGCCGATCGTGCCGGCATAAGAATCGCTTGTGGTCAAGGCGTTCTCAACGTGACGCATCTGCAACGTCCGGGAGGCAAGATGCTTCCGGCCGGCGAATTCCTGGCGGGATATCCGCTCGCGGTCGGCGAGGTCCTGGCTTCTGCCGAAATGCCCGCCTTCGTCTCCGACCGGCCGTTTCCGCGGGCACCGAAGGCATAATCGCTTGATTAGCCCTCGCCGCTGGATGACATAAGGCCATGCGAGCCTTCCTTCTCTGCCTCTTCCTGGCCGTGGGAGCCATGGCGCAGCAGAAAGACGTCTCTTTCCGTAATGTGCTCGGCGGATCATTTTCGGGTTTCTCGGAGGATGAGAAGGCGGAGAAGATCTGGGAAGCGACCGCCGTCGTCATGCGTCCCGCCGCCGAGGCCGGTGTCTGGGATATGGAAGTCATTAAAGTGCAGTCGCTCCGCGCCGGTAAGCCTTGGGCCGTCTTCACGAGCCCGAACGGCACAATGGTCCCGGCTCGTCGCGCCGCGCAGGGCAATGGCGTCGTCCAGTCTTCCTCGCCGGCGTTCAAGCTGACTGGCAAGGGCTGGAGTTGGCGTTCGACGCCTAAGGGCGACAGCTTCGCAATCCTCGCCGACGTCGTGGCCGAACTCGACCTCGCGAAACCTCTGTCCAAGCGCCTGCGACTCCGCGCACCCCGCATGGATGCTTCTCCGGTCGAAGGCGGTACGTTGATGGTCTTCCAGGGCGGCGTGGTCGCCGAACGTTTTGGCGAGCGCACCACCTGCGAGCGACTCGAATGCCTCGTCAGTGACGGGCCTGGCGGCGACGCCACCTGCCGTTCCATCGTTGCGTCCGGCCGCGTCGTCCGCGTCCTCGATAGGCAGACTTTGCGCGGCGAGAGCGCGACCTTCGATCCCAAGGACGATTCCGCCGAGCTCATCGGTCATGTCGAACTCGAGGAACCTGAGTTGAAGGCCTCCGCGCAGCGCCTTCGCCATCAGCCCAAGCTCGGCTTGACGCAGCTCTTCGCCGGCGATGGTAAGCAGGTGAATCTACATCTCCGGCGGAAGCAGCAGGAGCCGGCCGAGCTCGCGGGGGAACTTGTGACGATACGTCGCGACGTCGCCACGGGCAATTCGCAGGTCGAGGTCCAGGATAACGCCTCGTTCCTCTCCACTCTATCCAATCTCACGGCCCGCCGGCTGGTCGCCACCGAAGGTCGCGATGGCACGAGCCTGCTTGTGGCCGAAGGTGGCGTGAAGGGCCGCCTGGAGGGTAATCAGTTCGAGTCGGGTAAGGCCCGCTGGGATCGCGCGAAGCGGACCCTCGACCTTGAGGAGCTCCCGCGCATCCGCGAAGCCCGCGGCCTCGAGGCGGCTGGTTTCTCTATCCGCACCGATGCGCTCAAGGATCGCATCGAGATCCGTTCCGGTCCGGGCATCCGCGCCGCGATCCGTCTGCCGGCGGGCGAACTCGGCGTGGCGCCCGGACTGGCCGAGGCCAATCAAATCGTGGTCGTCACCGAAGATGGCGCCATGCAGGCCGAGATGATGGGCGCGGTCCGTTATGTCGCGGGCACGATCACCACCGAGTCGGATCAGATGGTGGCGTTTGCGACGCCCAAGCCGAAGAAGGCTTCGGAATACGAACTCAACAAGGCGATCCTGTCCGGGCATGTCCGTTACGTGCAGCCTGGCCTGCGCTGCGCCGCTGAGCGCGTCGATCTTACGCCGGCCGTCCAGATCGAGGAAGTGCTGACCAAGGACGCGCTGGCCGGTCGACCCCGCCTACTGACCCTGTCCGGCGGCTCGGGTGCGACCCGGCCGCATCTCTTCCTGACTTCGACCGGCGGCAAGGTTGTGGAGTTCGTCGCCGACGCCCATGAGGTGCTCACGACTCCCGAGCTCACCAAGTTCTTCCTCCGTGGTTCCGTGGCGATGGATTCCGACGGCACCGACGCCACCTGTGACCTGCTCGAAGGTATGGCGTCTCCGGACAAGGCCGGTCATCTCGTGGCCCGTCAGGTCGTCGGCCGTGGTAACGTCGTCGTCGTCGCGGGCGGCACGACCGCCAAAGGACGTACGCTGGAGATGCAGCCGGAGAAGGGTAGCGCTCGACTGATCGGCGACGCCCGCATCGTCGACAAACTCGGCAACGAAGGTGTGCCGGCCAAGGAAGTCACCTATGACATGCGCACGCACGCCTGGCGGATGGATTCCGCGCCGGACGACGCCAACCCCGGACAGGTGGTCCGGCCCAAGATCTTTCTCGGTCGCGACTTCACCTTGCCGGAGGTCAAAAACCTCGACAACGGACGTTGACCGCTCCCTCCTGTAAGCATGGCCGAAACGACTGAGAAGGGCGTCATCCGGGCACAGGCCCTAGCCAAGCATTACGACGCCAAGGTCGCCGTCCAGGACGTCAGCCTCTCTCTCCATGCCGGCGAGATCGTCGGTCTACTCGGCCCTAACGGCGCCGGCAAGACGACCACCTTCTACATGGTCGTCGGGCTCATTCCGGCCACCCACGGTCGCGTCTTCCTTGACGGGCGCAATGTCACTGCCATGCCCATGTGGCAGCGCGCCCGCAATGGCGTCGGCTACCTTCCGCAGGAGGCTTCAATCTTCCGCAAACTCACCGTCTGGGAAAATGTGATGGCCGTCGTCGAGACGCTCGACCTCAACGAGCGCGAACGCCGCGACCGTACCGCGCAGCAGCTCACCGAGCTCGGCCTGGAGAAGTTGGCGCGCCAGCCCGCCTTTACGCTTTCCGGCGGCGAACGCCGCCGGCTGGAGATCGCCCGCGCGTTGGCGACAAACCCGCGCTTCCTCCTCATGGATGAACCCTTCAGCGGGGTGGATCCGATCTCGGTCGCCGAGGTCCAGTCGATCATCCGCAAGCTCAAGGCCCGCGGTATCGGCATCCTGATCACGGACCATAACGTCCGGGAAACCCTTTCAATCGTGGACCGGGCTTATCTGATCCACCAAGGACGCGTGCTTGTGTCTGGCACTCCCTCCGAAATCGTCAATAATCCTGAGAGCCGTCGCCACTACCTGGGCGAAAGCTTCAAACTCTGACGCCATGTCCGACCCCGCCCCCGATACCCGCCCGGAATCCGTCTCCGTCCGCGAGTTCTTCGAATCCTTCAAGGACATGCTCCAGATGGAGCTGCTCGCCGGCGAGCAGGGCCTCGATAATATGATCGCCGAGAAGTCGCTGAACCGTCCCGCCTTGGCGGTCACGGGCTACTTCAAGGAGTTCGCCAACAAGCGACTGCAGCTTTTCGGCGCCGGTGAGATGGCCTACCTTTCTGATCAGACCGCGCCGCTCCGCGAGAAGCTGCTGAACGACGTCTTTTTCAAGAAGATCCCCGCCGTGGTCGTCTCGCGCGGGTTGCCTGTCGATGACCTGCTCCTGCGGATCGCGGACCGTCATCATGTCCCGCTGATCCGTACGCAGCTCAAGTCCAAGGACTTCTCGGCCGAGGCCACCGTGCTCCTTGAGGAGAAGTTCGCCCCGCGCACTAATCTTCACGCCACCTTGGTCGACATCAAGGGCGTCGGCGTGCTGCTTCGCGGCGCTTCCGGCGTCGGCAAGAGCGAATGCGCTCTGGCCCTCATCGAGCGCGGCCACTCCCTCGTCGCCGACGATTACGTGATCGTGACGCTTATCGGCGACCGCGAACTGCAGGGCACTTCCAAGGAGCTCAACCGTGGCTACATGGAGTGCCGCGGTATCGGCATCATCAACGTCGCCTCGATCTTTGGTATCCGTTCTGTCCGCCGCGAGAAGCGCGTCGACCTCGTGGTCACCTTTGTGCTCTGGCAGCCAGGCATGGACGAAGAGCGCTCCGGCCTAGAGGTCGAGACCTTTGAGATCCTCGGCCGCAAGGTGCCGCACATGACGATTCCGGTCCGTCCGGGACGCGATATGGCCCGCCTGGTCGAAGTCGCCGCGATGGTGCAGGCCTTGCGCGTGATGGGTCACGACTCCGCCAAGGAATTCAGCGACCGTCTCATCCAGTTCATGGCCAAGGACAAAAAGGGCGAGGCCTGAGGCCTTACTTCTTCTTTCCGTCCCAGCGGCAGTCGGCCATCACGCGGAGGCAGACTTCGCGAAGGTCGAACAGCGTCGACTCGATATCCTGCGCCGCTTCGGCGGCCGACAAGCGGGCGCCGCTGGGGATGCCGGCGGTGAGGCCGATTGAATAGTTGATCGCGGCTAGGGCGCGTTTCATGTGCACGAGCGCGAGCGGCAGGTCGCCGGTGTCGGTGGCATTGATCGCCATGATCATCTGGTGCTGCGCATCCCAGAACGAGAGCATGACGTTGGCCGAATCGACCGCGGTGATTTGCGGGCCAGCGACGACGCAGAGGCGATGGAAGGAATGCGTGAGCTGCAGGCAGAGAGCCCGGGCTACCACGTAGACCGGGTGCTGGTGGATGCAGTAGGGTAGGTCGGGGCCTTCTTCGTCGGAATCGTTCACTTCCTCGGGGCTGTCGCCAGGAGCCCAGTCGGCGTTTTCCCAGCCCATGCGGCGGGCGCTGACGTCGAGACGATCAGGCAGGTCCTTGACCTCGGTGTAGTAGGAAAGGAAGCGTCCGACCTCGAGGTCGTTGCGTTGGAGGTAGCCGGCCCAGTCGGCTTCGCCCCAAGAGGCGTTGCCGGATCCGTCGAAGTCGCCCTGGGGGTGGTCGCCATCGTCCATAGGGTCCATCATTAGGTGCTTTTCCCCTGTTGCAAACCCCTTGTGGCGAAAATGCCCTTGTCCCGAACGCCTTGACCGTGGCTAATCCGGCATGGCTACGGACCTAACTGCCCTGACCGCCGCGATGTCGGCCGGACGCGACCTCGCTCCGGATGAGGCGGCGTCGGCTGCCGCGGCGATGGCCGATACGCAGGTTGCGGATGCGTCCAAGGAAGCTTTCCTGCTCGCCCTCGCTCACAAAGGCGAGACCGCCGCCGAAGTCACCGGCTTCGCCAAGACCTATCGCGCACTCGCGCGTCGCGTCGATTTCGGCGATTGGCCCGCCAAAGGCATCGACATCGTGGGTACCGGTGGTGACCGCTCAGGCAGCTTTAATATCTCTTCGGCGAGCGCGCTCATCGTGGCCGCCGCTGGCGTGCCAGTGCTCAAGCACGGCAACCGTTCAATCACCTCGAAGTCGGGCAGCGCGGACTTTCTCGCTGGCTTGGGTGTCGTGCTCGAAGCCTCGGATGCGCAGCTGCTCAACGGTCTGACACAGGCGAATTTCTGCTACCTCTACGCGCCGGCGTTTCACCCGGCCTTCAAGGCCATCCTTGGCGTGCGCAAGAAGATCGCCGAAAGCGGCACGAAGACCGTCTTCAACGTCCTCGGTCCCCTGATTAACCCCGCCCAGCCGGCGCACATGGTCGTCGGGGTCTACGACGAGCGCTGGGTCGAGCCGCTCGCAGCTACACTCGGCGAACTTGGCGTGAAGCGCGGCCTCGTCACGCATTCGCGCGCGGGCGGCGGCATGGATGAGATTACTACGGCGGGCGAAGTGCGCGTGCGCGGCTGCGGCGAACTCGCCTCTGTCGATGCCGTCTGGTTGCCCGGTGACTTTGGTTTCAAGACCTGCACCGTGGCGGACCTGCGCGGTGGCACGCCCGAAGAGAACATCGCGATGTTCAGCGACCTACTTGTCGGCGGAGTTTCCGATGGCCTCATGGATACGCTCTGTCTTAGCGCGGGTACGTCGTTGTGGGTCGCCGGTAAGGCGACGGATCCGACGGCCGGTGCCAAGCGGGCGCGCGAGATCATCCTCGGCGGCGAACTGCGCGAGGAAGCACGTCGTTTGCGAGAGGCTTATCGGGCCGACTGATCGTCTTGGAGCCAGGCCAGCGTGCGCTCAGTCGCGCCACGGTTACCCTGATGCCAGGCGGCTCCCTTGCGGCCCATCTCGCTACGTTCGGCGGCGGCCTGGGTGAGTCGAGAGAGTAGGGCGACGAGCTCGTGGGCGTCCTGGGCCTTGTGCGCGGCCTTGGCCTGTTCGAGCCCGCGGCAGATATCCCGGAAGTTGGACATGCGCGGTCCGTAGACGATGGCGACGCCCGCGGCGGCGCATTCGACGGGGGTCTGGCCGCCTTCATGTGGGGCGAGGCTCTTGCCGCAGAAGGCGAGGTCCGCCGCACGCGTGAGGCGGCGCAGTTCGCCGGTGGTATCGGCGAGATGGATGATCGTATCGGCCGGCGCGACGGTACCGCCGGTCGAGCGCTGGTGCCAGGCGAGGCCGCTGGCGCTGGCTTCGGCGGCGACTTCGGCGCGGCGTTCGGAGTGGCGCGGGACGAGCAGTAGTCGCACGTCTGCGCCGGTGGCTCTAAGTTCGCGCACGGAACGGATCAGCAACGTCTCTTCGCCTTTCCAGGTGGAGGAGCCGAGGAGCACGACCGTGCGCGGGTCGGTGCCGAAGCCGAGCTCGGCGCGCAGTTGCGAACGTTCGGCGGCGGACATCGGCGCATCGCTGGCGACGTCGAACTTGATGTTGCCCGTGAGCGTCGCGGCGAAACCGAGTGCTCGGAAACGGCGCACGTCTTCCTCGCTGCCGGCGGCGATTTTCTGGAAATGACCGAGTACGTAAGCGGAGAGCCGAGAGAAACGCTGGTGGCGGGCGAAGGACTTGTCCGAGATACGTCCGTTGATTAAATAGGCTGGGACGCCGTGGGCGCGGGCCTGGGCGAGGTGCTCAGGCCAGAGTTCGCCTTCGACAAGGATGATAGCGTCCGGACGGATGCGGCTCCAGGCAAGGGCGCTGCAGGGCCAGAGGTCGGCCGGGAAGATGCCAATGCGGTCGGCGACGTCGGCGTAGCGATCCTTGGCCAGCCGGTAGCCCGTGCTGGTGGTGGTCGTCAGGATGATCTCGGCCGTACCGGTGGCCTTAAGCTGGCGGAGGAGGGGGTCGATGGCCTCGATTTCACCCACCGAGACCGCCTGGATCCAATACCGGCGCTTTCCGGGGGTCTTAGGGCCTATTTTCGGGAAAAAGCCCAGTCTTTGGCTAAAACCCGTGCCGTAACCCCCGCGTCGGAGCATCCGCCAGAAATAGTACGGGAGGGCCGGGATTAGCAGCAGCGGGAAGAGTATCCGGTAGGCCCAAGACATCGCGTTGAGCCGACCGTGCGGAGGGCGGGGTGGTCTGTCAGTTCCAAAGGAGCCCCTTTGGGCTGATTTTCCCGCTTGCACCGGGCGGGCAGGGGTGTTTGAACCCACTTTCCACCGTTTGAAGTGACCGCAGATCGCTTCGGACATAAAACCAAAAAACCAGTCAGTCCTACCTGATCCAATGTCCCCTCCTTCTGCAGGAAACGGGATACGGAGCCAAAAAACATGAACATCACAGTCAAAGACCTCCTCGATGCCGGCGTCCACTTCGGACACCAGACCCGTCGCTGGAATCCCCGCAGCCGTCCGTTTATCTTCGATCACCGCAACGGTGTTTCGATCATCGACCTTGAGAAGACGCACGCGTGCCTCGTCGCCGCCGCCGCCTTCATCGAGGACACCGCCGCCAAGGGCAAGGAAGTGCTCTTCGTCGCCACCAAGCCGCAGGCTCAGGAAGTCGTGCGCCAGGCCGCTAAGTCGACCGGCATGCCCTTCGCCGTGAACCGCTGGCTCGGCGGTACGCTCACTAACTTCGCGACCATCAAGCGCTCCCTCGACAAGTACCGCACCTATCTCCGTATGGAGCAGGACGGTTCCCTCGCCAAGATGCACAAGAAGGAAGCCGCCGCCGTTAAGCGCGAGATGTCGCGTATGAATCGTAACTTCGAGGGCCTCCTTGAGTACCGCGAACTCCCGGCCGCGATGATCGTCATCGACACCAAGCTCGAAGAAATCGCCGTCAATGAAGCCGTCCGTCTCGGTATCCCCGTGATCGGCCTGTGCGATTCGAACTCCGACCCGACCCTCCTCAAGTTCCCTGTCCCGGGCAACGATGACGCCGCGAAGTCCATCCGCCTCGTGGTTGAAGTCCTCACTCAGGCCGTGCAGAACGGTCTCGCCCGCCGCAAGGCCGTGACCCAGGACCGCAAGACCGTGACCCCGGTCGCCCGCCAGAACACCGGCGAGTCCGTCCAGCCCGAAGTCCAGATTTCCGAAGAGCTGCTCAAGGCCAACGAAGGTTCCGACGCCGTCGAAGGTGCCGCTCCGGCGAAGCGCCCCAGCCCTCGTAAGCCCAAGTAATCCGACTATGTCCGCTATCACCGCTCAGACGGTCAACGATCTGCGCCAGCGTACCGGCGCCGGTCTGATGGACTGCAAGAAGGCCCTCGTTGAAGCCAACGGCGACAACGAGAAGGCCGTCGAAATCCTCCGCATCAAGGGAGTCGCCACGCGCAACAAGAAGGCGGACCGTAAGGCCAGCGAGGGTATCCTCGCCGTTCAGGTCTCCGCCGACGGTCGCACCTCGACACTCCTCGAACTGAACTGCGAAACTGACTTCGTCGCCAAGAACGAGAACTTTATCGCTCTCGCTAAGGAACTCGTGGGCCAAGCTGCCGGCAACGGCGTCGATGGTTTCCTCGATCAGCCTTACCACGCCGACAAGTCCCGCAAGGTGAACGACTACCTGAACGATCAGGTGCTCAAGATCGGCGAGAACCTCAAGGTCTCCCGCGTCCTGAAGTTCGAAGCCACCGGCGTGGGTCGTGTCTCTGCGTACGTTCACACTGGCGCCAAGATCGCCGTCCTCCTCGAACTGGGCCTCAAGACCCAGGCCGCCGCCGCTAACCCTGAAGTCGCAGAACTGGCCCGCCAGCTCGCGATGCAGGTCGTCGCTAATAACGCCCGTTTCGTTCGCCGCGAAGACGTCTCCCCTGACGTCGTCGCCAAGGAGCGCGAAATCGCCACCGAGTTCACCAAGTCCGAAGCCGACAAGGCCATCGACGAAGCCAAGCGCATCGTCGAGGACTACAAGGGCCAGCTCGTCGAGCAGAAGGCTGCGAACGACGCCGAGGCCATCGCCGAACTCGAGAAGCGTATCGCCGTGGGCGAGAAGCAGGTCATCGCCGCCGAAGGTCGCAAGAAGGGCCAGCTCTCCAACATGGAGAAGATCATCTCCGGCCGCGTGGACAAGTTCTTCGCCGAGTCCTGCCTCCTCGAACAGGCTTACTTCCGCGATCCCGATCAGAAGATCCAGGATCTCATCGCTGCCGCTAAGACCAAGGTCGGCGAGGAAGTCTCGATCGTTCGCTTCACCCGCTTTCAGGTGGGTGAGACGGCCGCCGAGTAAGTTCCGCTGAGATCGGCTTAACAAGGCCGGCTACCGCAAGGTGGCCGGCCTTTTGCTTGGCTTGCTTACAAGGATGTCGCGGATAGCCTGAAGGGATGAAGTTTCGCGCATATATCTTCTGGAAGTCGGCCTGCGGCCGCTGCCCAGATTGTGGGGCGAAGATTCGTAGCGCCTCCGACCGGACGGGCTGGCTGGCCCGTCTCTGGGATACGCCGGCCACCTGCGGCGGCTGCGGCATGACGCTTCGCCGCAAGGAGGGGTTCTTCCTCGGCGCAATCGTCTGGAACTATGGGCTCACGGCTTTCGGCGTGCTACCGTTGGTGCTGACTGCGCAGCGTCTTGGCTGGATTGGCTCCGACGGGGCCATCCGGCTCGCGATTGCCGCGATCTTCCTCGTGCCGCCGCTCGTCCATGGTTTCGCCTGGCGCCTTTGGATTGGTACCTACTACGCCTTCTTGCCTGATCAGCTGCCTTCCGGCGGCCGTCGTCTCGACGACTGATTAGGTTCGGCGGGCGGACATCCGTCCCACCAATTCGACGAGGAAGGCAGTGTCGCCATTGGTCGCTCGGAGGTGGCCGACTGTCTCGATCGTCAGCGCCTCAATGCGCTGCTTCGTCGCCTCTACTCCGTGCAGGCCGGCGAAGGTGAACTTGCCATTCTGCACGTCGGCCCCGACGGGCTTGCCGAGCTGGGCGGCATCGGCGGTGAGGTCGAGGAGGTCGTCGACGAGCTGGAAGGCGATACCCGAAGCGCGGCCGGCCCGGCGGAAATGTTCGACGTCGGCCGCGGAGGCTCCGCCGATCATCGCGCCCATCGCGAAGGAGGCGCTGAGCATCGCGGCCGTCTTGCCGAGCAAGATGAATTCGAGGCGGTCGTCAGTCGCGCCGGCGGCGAGCCCGCCCATATCTTCGGTCTGTCCGCCGACGAGGAGCGTAGAGCCAGCCGTGATGGCGAGTTCGCGCACGAGGGCGGTGGCGAGGGAGGGATTGCAAGCGTAGCCGGTGGCGAGGAGTTCGAAGGCCAAGGGCTGCAGCGCGTCGCCGGCGAGCAGGGCGGTGGCCTCGTCGAAGGACTTGTGACAGGAGGGGCGCCCGCGGCGAAGGTCGGAGTCATCCATGCACGGTAAGTCGTCATGGATCAGTGAATAGGTGTGGATGCACTCCAGTGCCGTCGCGGCATGGGAGGCATCGGCCTGAGGCGCGAAGGCTGCGGCCGAGGCGAGGCAGAGGACTGGTCGCAGACGCTTGCCGCCCGCTTCGAGCGAGTAGCGCATGGCCTCGTGGAGTCGCGCGGGGTGGGCCGTGGCGACTGGCGTCAGGCTGCGCAGCGCAGATTCCGCCTGCTGGATGAATGCCTCGTGCCGTGACTGAAACAGCGAGGCGTCCATCGGTTATTCGGCGTCCGAGCCGAGCTTGAAGAACGTCGCCGTGCGGCCGACGCTACCGATCACTTCGCTTTCGGTGACCTTGGCCAGTTCCTGGGCCTGCTTGTCCATCTCTTCGCGTTCGGCGGTGAAGCGGACTTTGACCAAGTCGGCGTTGCGGAAGGCTTCGGCGAGGAGGTTGGCGATGCCAGCGTTCACGCCGGCCTTGCCGACGAACACCTTCGGATCGAGCGTTTGGGCGAGGCTGCGCAGCTTGCCGCGTTCGGCGCCAGTGAGGCGGGGTTGGTCTTCAGAGCCTGATTCCATGCCCGCTATGACGCTCTGGCAGGGCGGGGGAGTCAACGGACTAATCGCCCACGCCTTGCCGTCCGTGCGTCGTGGGGTATCTTGGAAGCATAGATGAGCCCAGCTCCCCCATCGCCTGCACGAGTCGTCCTTCCCGAGGTCGAGATCGAAGCAGAAGTCCGTCCGTTGGATCCCGTGGTCGTGCACGTCCGCTGCGCTCCGCATTACTCCCACTCGCTCCGGATTTGGCAGAGTACTTTCCTGCTGGACCGTGACTCCACCCACACCAGCTCGATGATCGGCTTCGAGAACATCTCCCTCTACCCGCATTGGATGCCCGTACCCTTCGGTCGCCCCCATCAGTTCACGCTTTTCTTCGAGCCGCTGCCGAAGTCGGTCCAGGTCTTCGACCTTCACGAAATCATCCCGGAGCCCCGCGGCTGGCATTTTCCGGCAATCCGGAGGAATCAGGAAGATGTCTACTGGCTAGACCTGCCTAACTGACGGGAAACAGGCTTATATTTCCTGTCTAAGACGGGGTGGGGAGGGGCAGTTCCTTCTTGCTTACCCCCTAGCGGTTCGTCATTTTCATGGGTCAACTTCGTTAGGGAGAGGGGCGGAGCCCTTCTCACGCTGGTCGGTAGGCGAAAGCCTATTCCAGACGGAGAGCCCGGCTAAACGGCGGGGCTTTCGGGAATCTCTCCCAGGTCGGCCATCATCAACCCAAAACTAACCACCACCATGTCCGTCAATAAGTCTGAAGTCATCAAGAAGCACCAGCAGGATGCCAAGGATACCGGCTCCCCTGAAGTCCAGGTCGCTCTCATCTCCGCCCGCGTCACCCACCTGACCGAGCACCTGCGCACCCACCGCAAGGATTTCCACTCCCGTCGCGGCCTGATCATGCTGACGAATCGTCGTCGCAAGCTCCTCGCGTACCTGAAGTCGTCTGACCTGGATCGCTACAACGCGCTCCTAGCCAAGCTTAACCTTCGCAAGTGAACGGAGCCTCCGGGCGCTTCTGTTCACCGAGCGTCCCAGCCTAGGCTGGGACGTCCGCTTTTCACCCACCAACAACAAAAACCCGTCGGGCAATTCCGCCCGACACAACGCACCAAGCAAACACACACATGAAACAGAAACACTCCGTGACCATCGAAGAACTCGGTATCACGATCAACACGGGCTCCATCGCCCGCCTCGCCAACGGCGCGGTCACCATCAGCAAGGGCGAGACCACGCTCTTCGTGTCGGCCACCGCCGCCGAAGACCTGCGCTCTCCCGACCAGGACTTCTTCCCCCTGACCGTCGACTACCGCGAGAAGTTCGCGGCGGCCGGCCGTTTCCCGGGCGGTTACTTCCGTCGCGAAGGCAAGCCTTCCGACAAGGAAATCCTGACCTCGCGCCTCTGCGACCGTCCTCTCCGTCCGCTCTTCCCTGAAGGCTTTCTCAACGAAGTCCAGGTGATTGGCCTCCTCCTCTCGGCTGACCAGATCAACGACTCCGACGTGCTCATGGTGAACGGCGCTTCCGCCGCTCTCCTTTGTTCCGACATTCCTTGGAACGGACCGATTGCCGGTATCCGTCTCGGTCGCGTCGCCGGCCAGTTCGTCGTCAACCCGACCCACGAACAGCAGTACGAGTCCGACCTGGACCTCATCTACGTCGGCAACGAGACCGACATGATGATGATCGAAGGTTCGGCTGACCAGCTGCCTGAAGCCGATTTCATCGCCGCCCTCGAGTACGCTCAGAAGGCCATCCAGCCGATCATCGCCGCCCAGCGCAAGCTCGCCGCGATGTACTCCAAGACCAAGCGCGTCTTCCCGCTCGTCGTCTGCGAACCGAAGGCCCTCGCCATCTGCGAACGCGTGGCCGCCGAAGGCGACCAGCTCAAGAAGGCAATCTTCCTCGCTTCCAAGAAGGAACGTGGCGACGCCGTGAAGGCCGTGATCGAGAAGTCCAAGGCTGCCTGTAAGGCTGAGCTCGGCGACGTCTTCGACTCCCGCCAGATCAAGATGGCTTTCGAGAAGCTCCAGGAGAAGGTCTACCGCA
Organism: Verrucomicrobiota bacterium; assembly: GCA_026397955.1. Taxonomy (GTDB): domain Bacteria; phylum Verrucomicrobiota; class Verrucomicrobiia; order Opitutales; family UBA953; genus UBA953. The sequence continues at coordinate 24,074 of JAPLTV010000025.1, forward strand.
ACGCCATCATCCAGAGCGGCGAACGCGCCGACGGCCGCAAGCCGCTGGATCTCCGGGCCATCTCCTGTGAAGTCGACGTGCTTCCCCGCGTCCATGGTTCCTCGCTCTTCCAGCGTGGTGAAACCCAGGGTCTCGTCCTCGCGACCCTCGGTACCTCCAAGGATGCTCAGGAAGTCGACGCCATCACCGGCGGCCCGAGCAAGCGCTCGTTCCTCCTGCACTACAACTTCCCGCCCTTCTCGGTGGGTGAGACCGGCCGTTTCGGCATGACCTCCCGCCGCGAAACCGGCCACGGCAACCTCGCCGAGCGCTCGCTGCTCTCCGTGCTGCCTTCCGAGCAGGACTTCCCGTACTCCATCCGTCTCGACTCCGAGATCATGGAATCCAACGGCTCCACCTCGATGGCTTCCGTCTGTGGCGGCACCCTCGCTCTCCTCGACGCTGGCGTGCCCATCAAGGCCCCGGTCGCCGGCATCTCCTGCGGTCTCGTGACCGAAGACGCCGCCGGTAAGATCGTGAAGCACCGCGTGCTCACCGACATCATCGGCGCCGAAGACCACTACGGCGACATGGACTTCAAGATCTGCGGCACCCGCGAAGGCATCACCGCCTTCCAGTTGGACCTCAAGATCCACGGTCTCCCGATGAGCATCGCCAAGGAAGCCATCGCCCAGAACAAGGTCTCCCGCGACGCGATCCTGGACATCATGGCCAAGACCATGCCGGCCACCCGCGCCGAGCTGAAGCCCTGCGCCCCTCGCACCCACCGCATCAAGATTCCGTCCGATAAGATCGGCGCGCTCATCGGCCCGGGCGGCAAGAACATCAAGCGCATCACGGAATACACCGGTTGCCAGCTCGACATCGATCAGGACGACTCCGGTTGGGTCACGATCTTCGCAACCGACGGCGAGTCCCTCGCCCGCGCGGTCAACGAGGTCAACCTCCTCTCGGCCCAGATCGAGATCAACAAGACGTACAAGGGCATCATCCGCTCGGTGAAGGAATTCGGCGCTTTCGTCGAATGCCTCCCCGGCCAGGAAGGCCTCGTGCACGTCTCCGAACTCGCCGACCACCGCGTCGAGCGCGTCGAGGACATCTGCAAGCTCGGTGACGAGATCATCGTCAAGTGCGTTGGCATCGACGACAAGGGCCGCGTGCGTCTCTCGCGCCGTGCCGCCATCGCCGAGAAGGAAGGTCGCGAATACGCTCCGGCCCCGAAGCCGATGGACCGCCCCCGTGGCGACCGTCCGGACCGTCGCTAAGCCTCGGTTGAACGACTAGATAAGGCCCCGGCTCACCCCGGGGCCTTTTTTGTGCCCGCTTACTTCGCGGGCTTGTCCGTCGCCGTCACGCGTTCGAACCACGCGCGTGCCGCGCTCGTTGCGTCGCCGTCGCGCAGTGGCCAGCGGTCGTTGTGGGGATGCTTCGCGAGCTCGTTGGGGAAGGTCCCGAAGTAGGCCGCCATGTCGACTGTGAGATAAGCGACGCCGCTTGGCGCGAGCGTGTCGATGAACCGACGGGTCTGGGCGCCAGCCTGGCTCACGAGCAGCGGGCGTCCGGCGAGGCGGCGCAGGCGGACGGACGCTTCCTCGCGGTAGCGCGCTAGCGGCGAGCCCCAGGCATGCCCCTTCCATTCCAGCATGCCGTCAAAATGGTCGTGGGCCCAGAGACCGCACCAGAGTTTGGCGACTTCGTCGTCGTGCAGGCCGAGGAAGGAGACGCCGATGGCGCCACGCGAGAAGCCGCAGAGGACGACCTTCTTCGAGTCGCCGCCGAACTCGGCGCAGATCCGGGGGAGGTTGGTCTTCGCGTAGCCGACGGTGGCGTCGATATCGCCCCACCAGGTAATCTCATTCTTCTGATGGTCCTTGGCGACGTAGGGCAGGACGACCCAGATGGCCTTACCGCGCGTGACGCCGAAGCCGAGGCCGGCGCCTTCGACCTCACCGGTCGAACCCGAAGTGGGGAAGTAGTTGCCCGTGTATTCGGCGATGACTGGCCAGCTCTTGCCGCGAGCCTTCCAGTCGGGCGTCCAATCGTCAGGCAAGGCGATCAGGTGACGCACCTGGGTGCCGGCATATTCTGGGGCGATGACGGTGGCCCGCTTACCCGATTGCGGGCCTTGGTCGGTCAGCGGAGGGAGCACGAGGTCCGCGCCGCTAAGCGACATCGCCGAGATCAGGAGAAGCAGGGCGAGGCGCATGGCGGGTTCAGCTGAGCTTGTTGTCCACGACCTGCGTGCGCGTCCAGAGGTCGTGCCAGGAGCGCTTGTCGCGACGGAAGAGCGGCACGTGGAAGTTGATGATGCCGACCAGCATGAAGAGCGGATTGGGCAGCGTGAAGAACGCGGCCTTCCAGGCGGAGCGCAGGAGCGCGGCGAGGAAGCCAGGGGGCTCAGCATCCGGTAGGCTGATCGTGCGCAGGTTAAAGATGCGTTTGCCGAGCGTACGGCCGGCGAGCAGCCATTCCTGCAGGGCGAGCGCGAGCAGCATGGTCACGAAGCTCACGTTGCCTTGAAAGGAGTACCAGGTGAGGAAGGCTTCGCCATCGGGGCTCTTCTCGTCGAGGAGCTGGGTAGTCATGGTACTCAAGGCCTTCATGTCACTCGGGCTACCTGACTTGATGGCCTTGACGTATTGTTCCGTGAAACGGTGTGTCCAGGCGTCGGCCTTCTGCCGCGCGGCGAGTTCGTCCGCATCGGCGAGCATTCCGGCGAGGGCCCAGCCGAGGAACATCAGGGGAAGGATGTCCGCCAGGCAGGCGAAGGTGCGCCACCAGTATCCCGCGGGGGGAGGCGGGATCGGGGGAGGGTTAGCCACGAGCTTGGGCGCGCTCGCAGGCGTCGAGCGTGTTCTTCATGAGCATCGCCACGGTCATTGGGCCCACGCCACCGGGGACGGGCGTGATGGCTTCGCAGAGAGGCGACACAGCATCGAAGTCGACGTCGCCGACGATGCGATAGCCGGCCTTCTTGGTGGCGTCCGGGACGCGGTTGATGCCGACGTCGATGACGACCGCGCCGGGCTTGACCATGTCGGCGGTGATGAAGCGGGGCTTGCCGATCGCGGCGACGACGATGTCGGCCAGGCGGACGATGGCGGGCAGGTCCTTGGTGCGGGAGTGGGCGATGGTGACGGTGCAGTCGCAACCCTTGGCGAGGAGCAGGGCGGCGGCGGGCTTGCCGACGATGAGCGAGCGGCCGACGACCACGGCATGCTTGCCAGCGGTTTCGATGCCGGAGCGACGGAGGAGTTCGACGACGCCGGCAGGCGTGCAGGCGGCGAAAGCGCCGGGGAGCTCCTGGACGAGTCGGCCGATGCTCTGCGTGCCAAATCCGTCGACATCCTTGTCAGGCGAGACACGGTTGAAGACTTCAGTCTCGGGGAGGTGTTTGGGCAGCGGGGCCTGGATCAGGATGCCGTGCACCGATGCGTCGGCGTTGAGGGCGTCGAGGTGGGCGAAGAGTTCTTCTTTGGAGACCGTCTCAGGGAAGAGTTGGATTGAGGCCTTCATGCCGACCTCAGCCGCGGTCTTCTGCTTCTTGGTCACATAGGAGACTGAGGCGGGATCGTCACCGACGCGCACGAAGGCCACGTGGGGGACGACCGGGGCGAGCTTGGCCACGCGTTCCTTGACTTCAGCGAGGACCTGTTGAGCGATGGCGTTTCCGTCGATGAGGCGCATGAGGGATGACTAAGACGGTCAGCCCGCCGAGGGCGAGAAAAGTCCTTCATTTCCCCAGTCGATTGATTGTCTCGCCCTGTGGGGAAAAATGCCTCAATCCAGTGGCGTGCCCTCCGAAGGACCCATGCGTATTCACAAGTTCCTCGCCACGGCGGGGGTCTGCTCCCGTCGTGAGGCGGAGCGGCTGGTCGCCTCGGGGTCCGTTATGATCAACGGGAAGCTGGCCG
>JAPLTV010000044.1 GCA_026397955.1 Verrucomicrobiota bacterium
TCGAAGTTCGCCTGCGGATTGCCGGTCTCGCGGATCAGGTTCGGGCGGAAGTCGCGCATGAACCCGGGGTCCGACTGGCCGAAGATATTGCCAGCGAACTCGACGCCGTCGACGCTGCGTCCGTTCACTTCGCCGAAGAGGAATGCGCGCTGGCGATCCGGGGTGCGACCGTAGACGTCGGCGAGCAGGCCTCCGCGGTCGCTGATGTAGCCGCTCTCGAGCTTGCCCTTCCAGACGATGCCGCCCTCAGGCTGCTTCGAGTTGTCGTAGCGGAAGGCCGGCCCGACGAGGATGCCCGACTTACCGTAGATATCGAGCAGGCCGCCGACCCAGAGGGAAGGGGACTGGCGCATCAGGAACGTGGAGCGCAGGTAACGCCCCTGGCGTTCTTCGCTGCCGGTGTTCAGGTAAAGGTCGTAAGGGATGTCGCGATAGCCGTCCTGCGCGTAATACGGGAGGTTGAAGAACGGGATGCCGGCCACGTGCGGGGTGACGCTGCGGAGCGTGAGGCGGTCGTCGGCTTCCGTATAGGCCGCCTCAGCGATTTTCAGGTGCATGCCGAGCTGCTCCGGTTCGCTGTTCCACATGCGTAGTCCGCGCATGGTCTTGTCGCCCTTGACGATCTTCAGCGTGTCGGCGGTGAAATAGAGGGGAGCCCGGCCGAAGCGGACGTTGGTCGCCACGATGGTGTCGTTGCGCGGGTCGGCTTCGATCTTGTCGCCGATGATGCGCAGGTTCTTGGTCGCATACACGACGTTGCCTTCGGCGACGATGGTGCCCGTGCGGTAGTCGAAGCGGATCTTCTTGGCGTCGATGGTCGCGTCCTTGCTTTCGAGGTGGGCGTTGGTGGCGACGACGATCTTGCCGCCTTCTTCCGGGGCGAAGGTGTCGGCGACGATGTTGGGCATCACCTCGGCGAGTTTGGCGACGACTTGGGCGGGCTCGGCCGCCATGGCCGCCACGGTCAGGGAGAGGCTTGCGGCAAGGATCCAGAAACGACGGCCAGGCATCCGGTAAGCGTTGTCGCTCCGGGGTTTCCCTCAAGTATTTTCGGGCAATGAGCGCTTGCCGACCTACCGCCCTGCGAAGAGTCTTCTGGGATGCGCCTCAGCCCAGCAGAGTTGACCGCCCTGGTGGACGCCAAGGAGACCTCTCCGCACCGCTTCCTGGGTCTCCATCCGCTGGTCGGAGGCGGTCTGGTCGCCCGCTCGCTCTTCCCTTGGGCCAGCGCCTGCGAACTGGTCCCGGAAGGCCCGAACAAGCCCGTACCGATGAAGCTACTGCATGCCAGCGGTGTCTTCGAGGTCGAGCTGCCCGGCACCGCCCTTTTCCGCTATCGTTTCCGCGTGTCGTATCCCGACGGTGTCAGCCGCATCGTGGATGACCCTTATCGCTTCCTCCCGACAATCTCGGAAGACGACCTTTTCCTCCTCGGCAAGGGCGACGACCATCGCGCCCATTATAAGCTCGGCTCGCACGTCCGCACCCTCGACGGCGTGCTGGGCGTCTCGTTCGCTGTCTGGGCTCCTTCGGCCCGCCGCGTGTCGGTCGTGGGCGATCACAACCTTTGGAACGGCCATGCGCATCCGATGCGCAATCTGGGTGCTTCCGGTATCTGGGAGCTCTTCATCCCTGGTGTCCATACCGGCGCCCGCTACAAATACGAGATCGTCGGCCCGCACGACGCGACGCCGTTCCTGAAGACGGACCCGTACGGCCTACATTTCGAGCCTTCCCCGAACCACGCCGCTATCGTCTGCGACCTTTCGAAGTTCATCTGGAACGACGCAGCCTGGATGGAAGCGCGCCGCAGTCGCGACCTGCGCTCCCGTCCGATGTCGGTCTACGAGGTCCATCTGGCCTCCTGGCGCCGCGTCCCGGAAGAGGGCGGCCGCGTCCTCGGTTACCGCGAACTCGGCGAACAGCTCGCCGCCTATTGCGTGAAGATGGGCTTCACGCATGTGGAGCTGATGCCGCCGTCTGAGCACCCTTTCGACGGCTCCTGGGGCTATCAGGTCACGGGCTTCTATGCGCCGACCCATCGCTTCGGTTCGCCGCTCGACTTCATGACGATGGTCGACGCCCTCCATCGGGCGAACATCGGCGTGATCGTCGATTGGGTGCCGGCCCACTTCCCGCGCGACTTTTTCGCCTTGGCCCGCTTCGACGGAACGCATCTCTACGAGCATGCAGACCCGCGCCTGGGCGAACACCAGGACTGGGGCACGTTGATCTTCAACTATGGCCGCCACGAGGTCCGTGGTTTCCTGGTGTGCTCCGCGCTTTCCTGGCTCGAGCGTTTCCATGTCGACGGCCTCCGCGTCGACGCGGTGGCTTCGATGCTCTACCTAGACTACTCCCGTAAGTCGGGCGAATGGGTCCCGAATCGCTACGGCGGCCGCGAGAACATCGAGGCGATCGAGTTCCTCAAGCAGGTGAACTCGCTCGTGCACCTCTACCAGCCCGGTGTCGCGATGATCGCCGAGGAATCCACTTCCTTCCCGGGCGTGACGAAGTCCGTCCCCGAAGGCGGCCTGGGCTTCGACTTCAAGTGGAACATGGGCTGGATGCACGACACGCTCGACTACTTCCGCCAGGATCCGCTTTTCCGTAAGTTCAACCACGACAAGCTCACGTTCGGCATGCTGTACCAGTGGACCGAGGCCTTCGTGCAGTCGTTCTCGCATGACGAGGTCGTGCACGGTAAAGGCTCGCTCATTGGTAAGATGGGGGGCGGTGACGATGCCACGAAGGCCGCGAATCTCCGCTGCCTGCTGGCCTTGCAGTGGTCTTGGCCGGGCAAGAAGACCCTCTTCATGGGCTGTGAATTCGGGCAGTTCGCCGAGTGGAAATACGACGCCTCCCTCGACTGGCATCTCCTCGATTACCCGATTCATCTCGGTGTCCAGCGCTTGGTCGCTGACCTCAACAAGCTTTACGTCGCCGACACCTCCCTCACCGAGAACGAACTGCGTCCCGAAAGCTTCAACTGGCTCGTTGCCGACGACGGCGCCCAAAGCGTGCTGGCCTTCGAGCGCCGCGGACGCGATTGCGCTTGGACGGTCGCGGGTAACTTCACGCCGGTCGAACGCACCTATCGTCTCGGCGTGCCTTTCCCGGGACGCTGGGAAGAGGCCCTGAATACGGACTCGAAACACTATGCGGGCCACGGTCTCGGCAATCTCGGCGGCGTCGAAGCCGAGAACATCCCCTGCCAAGGTCGTCCTTACTCCATCGAGGTCCGTCTGCCGGGTCTCTCGATGGTCATCTTCCGCCAGTCATCGGCCAAGCCGAAGGCCTGAGCATGTCCCGTTCCGAACTCTTCCGCCGTCACGTCGCGGCCGATCCGGCGAACCCGCTGTTCCGTTTCTCCCTCGGCCAGGCGCTCTTGACGGAGGGCGATGCCGCTAGCGCCATCGAGCATCTGCGCCTCGCCGCGGCTTCCAAGGATGATTGGATGATGCCGCGGATCCTGCTCGGTAAGAGCCTGCAGGCCATCGGCGATAAGCCGGCGGCCAAGGCGGTCTTCGTGGATGCGCTCGCGCTCGCCGTGGCGCAAGGCCACGAGGAACCCGAGGAAGAGCTGCGCGCTTTGCTCGCGACGCTCTGACGGATTATTCCGTCTCGGGGTAGGGCAGGAACGCAGTGAGGCTAATCGCCTTGATCGCCGGCGCGTTGATGAACGCGCTACGCATCGGGCCAGGTCGGTCCATGCGTTCGAGGATGACGCGCCGCAGGTCCATGATCGCGGACTTCGCCTTCTTGAGCGGGCGAATCGTCAAGGTGTTGTCGCCGGCTGCGAGTTCGAGTTGGCCGACTTCGCGGGGCACGAA
>JAPLTV010000067.1 GCA_026397955.1 Verrucomicrobiota bacterium
GATCTGGAAGGAGCAGCAGGACTTCGTCCGCGGCATGACGCATTTCTTGCGCACTGACCCCAGCGTTCCCGCCAAGCAGAAGGAAATCGCGCTGAGCGCCGGGCTGGAGAAAGGCGCGTTCGACGACACCAAGGGCTACCCGCACCAGCTCTACGTCCGCGAGGCCCGGCGCATGGTCTCGGATTACGTCGTCACCCAGAAGGATATGGAAGGGCGGACCAACCCAGCTGATTCAGTCGGCCTCGCTTCCTATGGTGTCGACGAATGGCCCTATGCGACCGTCGCCCTCGAAGGTAAGGTCGCGCTCATGGGGGGATATTATTCCATGCTTTATCTCGAAGACGAGCACCGCGGCATCTACCGGGTCCCCTACCGTTCGATCGTCCCCAAGAAGGCCCAATGCACGAACCTGCTCGTCCCTGTCTGCGTTTCCGCCAGCCATATCGCCATGACCTCCATCCGCATGGAGCCCGTCTGGATGATCCTGGGCGAGTCTGCCGGTGTCGCGGCGTCGATGGCCGTGAAGTCAGGCTCGGCCGTCCAAGATGTGCCTTACGCTGAACTTTACCCCAAGCTCCGGGCGCTGACTCAGAAGGTCGAGATTCCGAAGAAAAAAGAGACTAAGCCGAAGTAGGCCCCGCGATGCGGAGGTCCGCGACGATCTTCCCGCCGACGAGGTGCTCGGCGATGATCCGGTCGAGGTTCTCGGGCGTGCATTGGCCATACCAGACCCCTTCCGGGTAGACCACGGCGACCGGGCCGGCGACGCAGACGCGCAGGCAGTCCGCCTTCGTGCGCTGGATACCGCCTTTCTCCGACAGGCCCAGCTGCTTCAGGCGCGTCTTCAGGTGTTCCCAGGATCGCGCCGCGAGCTCGCCGCCGCAGCAGGCCTGCTCCGTCGATTTCACGCAGAGGAAGATATGCCGGCGGGTGGCGGCCAATCCCAACGCCTCGGCTGCGCGGGTGGCTTCCGGGTTCATTCGAACCGCGGGATCAGGCCGTCCTTTTCGAGCTTCAGGAACAGCTCGCGGCTGAACCAAGCATCGTTGGCGGCGTATTGGATCTGACGTTCATCGAGCGGCTTCGCCCAGTTGGAAGTCTGTACCTTCTTCGACTTCTTCATCTGCAGCTGCAGGAAGTGGGCGGCGAGGGCCTGCAGGCCCGTGTTCACCAGGCCGGTCTTCTTCGTGTGGTCGGCGATATCGATGAAGGCGCGGTCATCGAACGGCGCGCGGGCGCGGAGGTTCTTGACGTCGTCGCGGACGGCGACGCCGACCTTGGCCTGGCGCTCGTTGCAGAGCACCGGGAAGGCGAGGGGGATGCCGCCGCAGTGGTCGAGGCGGAAGACGAAGATGTGGTGCTCGCCGGCCAGCTGCAGGATCGAGGGCAGGTTGTATTCGCCGCGGGTGTGGGACGGCTTGGTCTCGGTGTCGAAACCCAGGACGCGGTCGCGGGCGAGGGCGGCGATGGCCTTTTCGGCGTCCCTTTCGGATTCGATCAGCTCGATCGGGCCGGTCCATTCGCCGACCGGGAGGGATTCGATGAAATCTTTCTCGATACGGATACCTCCCTGGCCGCGTCCGCCTTGGCTGTTGGCTTGGGCTTCGGCGCCCTGTTCGGCGGGTTCTGGCTGGTTTTCGGACTCTTCCACGAGGGGAAGGCAAAGCAGCCACCGCCCATTGGCAACCAGAGACTAGGAAGGGCGGGAAAAAAGCGTTGACCGTGCCCGTGCCGTCACCTTTGTTTAACTTCCCATTTAACGGGGCCTTAGCTCAGTTGGTAGAGCGCTTGCATGGCATGCAAGAGGTCGTCGGTTCAAGCCCGATAGGCTCCACCATTCAAAACCGGCCGTCTTCCCTCGGGGAGACGGCCGGACTCTTTGACGTTGATGCGGCTAAGGTTCAGCGCTGCACCAAGGTCAGTAGGGCGCGGCAGTCCGTCTGCAGGCGGGCCTCGACGGCAGTGTTCTCCCGGCTGACCTTGCCGATTGATTCGGAGCAA
>JAPLTV010000040.1 GCA_026397955.1 Verrucomicrobiota bacterium
CCGGACGGAGAATTGCCGACCTTGCCGTGCGGCAGGATCACCGCGGGAGGCACGAACTCGGGGAACTTCAGGCGCTCAGTCAGAATGCGCGAACCGCTGGTGGGCTCGGGCGGAGCGGGGAAGTTCGCGAGGGCGGCGGACTTGTTGCCGGTGGGGTTACCTTGGAACGAGCCAGGGCGGAGCCACTTGAGCGAAGACGAGCCGTTCCAGACGCCCTGATTGTCGGTGTAGAACATGTCACCCTGGGCGTTGGCACCGATGCCACCTGGCGAACGGATGCCCGAAGTGGTCGGGACGAACTTACCGTCAGGCGTGATGCGCGCGCACCAGCCGCGCCAAGGAGCGTGGGCGTGGAACGAGCCGGTGAGGCAAAGGACCATCCAGACGTCGCCGTTCTTGTCCGGTTCAGAGCCGAAGGCGTATTCATGGTAGTCACCGCTCACGCCCCACTTGGAGCTGACGGTGTCGAAACTGTCCGCGCGGCCATCGCCATCGCGGTCGGTCAGGCGCGTGAACTCCGGACGCTGCATCGCATACATCGAGCCTTCCTTCCAAAACATGCCGAGGGGCTCATGCTGATTAGAAGCGAACTTGGTCCACTTGACCTTAGAGAGGTCGGCATCGTAGGCGCCTTCGGCGACCCAGATGTCGCCGCGGCGGGTGCCGATGGCGACCTTCTTGCCCGGAAGCAGCGCAATCGACGACACTTCGGTCACCTCGCCCGCAGGCGTGGGGATCTCGACGCGTTCGTAGAAATCGTTCTGGCGGGTCTCGGCGACACGGATGGAGTCAACCGTCGCGAGCTTGCCGGCCTTAGGGGCTTTGGCGGCCTTGGCCGGAGCGGCGGACACGCCGACGGTGAGTCCGGCGAGGGCGAGGATAAGGGAGAGCTTCTTCATAAAAGTGATTTCCTGTGAGGTGGGTTAGCGGAAGGAGTAGCCCAGCACGGCGGTCTCGCCGGGCTTGAGGGTGAGCGTGAGGGTCTTCTCGTTGGCGTTGGCCTTCGGGGCCGGGCCGCTGACGGCGCGCACCAGCAGGCCACCGGCGATTTCGGCGACACCGTCGCTCGGACCGCTGACCGCAAGGTCGCGGGCCAGCACGATGGTGACGGCCTTGGTGCCGGTCACCTTAAGCGTACGGGTGAGCGTGGCCTTACCGGAGACTTCTTCGGGCGACCAGGCATCGCTGAGCGCGAAGCCTTCACCCGCAGCGCGGAAGGTCGGATTGCCGGCCTTATCGAGGTCGTAGCCCTTGAATTCGGCCGCGACGTTAACGGCGGAGAACTTCCATTCCTTATCGTCCTTCTCGCGGACGTAGCGGACGACGTCACCGGCGACGCCTTCGAGCAGGACACCCTGGCCATCGGAGAGCTTGATGACGTTGGTGCCGGCGGGCGGCTCGTTGCCGGCGCCACGGTCGGTCCAGTGGTGGCCGCCGTCCATGAACTTGCCGTTCCAGAAGAGCTCGGCGGCGAGGTTATCGGCGCTGTAGGCGATGTTCAGGCCGTTGGGGAAACCGATGCCGATGGCGCGCGGGGTAATGCGGTCGATGAAGTTACGGTAGATTGCGGCGACGCCGTCCTTGGGCTGGATCGGGATGAAGACCTTCTCCTTGGCGGGCTTGCCAGCCTTGCCGCCCTTGGCCTTGGAGAGCCACTTGTAGTCCTTATCCTTCGGACCTTTGTAGCCGAGGATCACGACTTCCTGGCCGGCGAACTCGACGTATTCCACGCGCAGCGGGGTCGGACCCTTCTTAAGGATGACCGGCACTTCTTTGGCGCGACCGCCGACGGGTCCGATGCCTTTCACTTCAGCGATACGCTCGCCGCCGACATAGAGGGCGCCGAAATCATCGCAGTCGAAGAGGAAGGTATACTTACCATCTTCCGGGGCGTCGAACTGTCCCGTCCAGACCATCGCGAAAGCGTCCTTCTGGCCAGACTGGGCCACGTCGATCACGCCAACGTTGAAGTCTTCGATCAGCGCAGGCTTGAGCGTAGAGAAGTCAGGCATGACCTTCCACTCGCCCTTGTACATCGTACCGACGAGATTCTTGAGCACGGTCTTGGCCGGAGGGAACGGATGGGCCTTGAGCAGTTCTTCGGCGGTCCAGGGCGTGACGCGCTGGGCGGTCGCGGCGCGCACGACTTTAACCTCGTCGGGGGTGACGGCACCGGCACCGCCCGCAAAGGCTTTGCGGACATACGTCAGGGCGGCGGCGATCTTCTCGTCGCTGAGCACGGCACCCTGCGGGGGCATGACGATGTTGTAGGTCTTACCGGCGACTTCGACCGGACCTTCCAACCCACTGAGCACGATCTTGATCGAGCGCGCGGCCGGGCCTTTGGGCCAATCGCTGCCGACCAGGGGCGGCAGGCCGTTGAGTCCTTTGCCGTCGGGGCCGTGGCAGGCCACGCAGAGGGTGTTATAGACTTGGGCGCCGTCTTCGGCCGCCGTCACGAAGACAAGCGAAGCCAGAAGGGCGAGGAGCGACGAGTTGCGCATAAGGGGGTATCCGACCATCAAGCCGCCTATTTCAGACGGTGCAAGTCGGATAGGCTCGGGGGGTAGGGACAGCACCACGTGCTGTCCTAGGTGCAAAAGTGCAAAAGTGGATGCAAGTTTCAGGTGGCGGATGCCTTGGGTAGGGTCGGGACCGCGTCACGACATAGTTGTATCCGTTTCAGGTGACAGGTGACGGCCACGGAAGTCGGCGACTCAGGTATCGGCTGCTCGGACATCAGCTGCGGGAACCTGGAGCCGGCTGCCGATGGCTGGACAGCTGACTCCCGAATGGCCGATGCCCCGATGGCCGTCACCCGACACCTGCAGTTATGAGATACCGCAGCTAACCTTTCCTGTCTCCGGTTTCCCTTTGAGTTATTGTCTCTGTCTTGGGTTGGGCCGAGCAGCCCTGCTCGCCCGCGGCCGGCCAAGGATGGCCAGCCCTACCTTAGAACATCCCTAAACAAAAAAGGCCGCCCATCAGGCGGCCTTTTCCCTATGTCGTGACGCGGTCCCGACCCTACCCACTCACCGCGCGCGATACAATCCCTGCGGATCGTATAGCCACCAGGCGTCGAAGGGATTGGCGAGAGCGGGGAGTTCGAAGTACGGGCGGCCTTTGTCGTCGACGCGCGAGGTCACGCCCGAGATCTCGGTGCGGGTGGGCGGAAGCGGCATCGGCATCATGGCGGGCGGCGCGACGGGCACGGGGAGGAGGTCCAGCACGGCGGTCTCTTCGATACGTTCGATGACGTTGTCGACCCACTTGAGCTCCTTGGCCTTATCGCCAAAGGCCTGCCAGTCGCCGGTGGAATCGTTGGCATACATCTGCTTCACGAATTCCTGGAGCGAAATGCCCATCTTCTTGGCGACGGGGGTGGCGAGACGGTCGAACCACTGGTTGGTGAAATCAATCTGCTCCTTGAGCACGGTCATGTTGCCGCGGACGACGTTCGAGGCCTGGTGGTGCAGGATGATGGTGTTCGGGTAGCAGTAGGAGCGCTCGGCGAGCGTGCAGATCACGGCGGTCATCGAGGCGGCGAAGCCCTTGACGACGACGTGTACCGGCGCCTTGGAGGCGGCCATGGCCTTCTGGATCTGGTAGCCGGCGGCGACAGAACCGCCCGGGGAGTTGTCGACGACGATGAAGATCGGGAACTCGGACGACTGGTTGTTATAGAAGGCGATGCGCGTGCAGACGTAGTCGGCGAGCTGCTCGGTCACGGCGCCGTTGAAGGAGATGCGGCGATCGCTGATGTAGAGGACGCCGTCGACGAGCGGATCCTTGAGATACTTCGGCTTGGCCTTGCTGGCGATCTTGCGGGCCTCGTCTTCCTTCTGGAAGCGCTGGATCTCATTGGAGAGGCGGGCGACGGTATTGGCGGCCTCGAGCTGGAGCTGCTTGGCTTCGGCTTCGAGCTCGCGGATCTTGTTGGAGCGCTCGGTCAGGCGGGCGCTGGAACGGGCGGCTTCGAGGCCAGCCTGGCGCTCGAGCTTGGCGCGCTCGTCTTCGAGGGCAGCGGCTTCGGCGGAAGCCTTGGCGAGGCGGAGCGCCCGCTCGGCGGTAAGTTTAGCAACCTCGGCCTGGAGCGGGGCGAGTTCTTCGGAGCGCTTGGCTTCGGCGAGGGCGAGCTCGGCGTCGATGCGGGCCTTCTCGCCGCGCATGCGGTCGGCTTCCTTCATCGCGGTCTTCTGCTCAGGTGTGAGCTCGTCGCGCTGGGCGGGAGCGCCAGGGGCGAGGGTGGTCGGCGCGGCGGCGGCGGCCGCGGCCGGCGCGTCGGCAGCCGGAGCGGCGGCGCGCTTGGCCTTGGTCTGCTGGGCGAACACGGGCGCAACCGTGAGGACGGCGAGCGCGAGGACGCGGAGGGAGGTGCGGAGATGCATGAGGGTGTTTTGGTTTTAAATTAGCGGAGGACGAATTCGACGGTGGGGTCGTACATCCACCAGAGGTCGCACGGACCGAGGAGCGGGAGCTGCTGGCGGATGCGTCCGTCCTGGGCCTTGCCGGCGTTGAAGCCGTCAGGGTTGGGCTCGGCCTGCACAGGCGGCACGGCGGTAGCGTTGAACAGAGAGTCTTCGGCCATGCGGTCCACGACGTCGGTCACCCACTTGCGGCGGCCGGCCTCGTCGCCGAGGACCTTCCAGTCGCCGGTCGAGGTGCCCTTATACATCTGGGCGACGAAGTCATCGACGGTCGTGCCGATGCGCGCGGCGACCTTCACGAAGATGCGTTCGCACCAGACCTTGCTCCACTTGAGCTGTTCCTTGAGCTGGGTGACATTGCCGGCGAGGCCCACCGAGGCCTGGTGGTGCAGCACGATGGTGTTCGGGTAGACGAACGAGCGCTTGGCGAGGGTGGTGATGATCGCGGCCATCGAGGCGGCGTAACCCTTCACGACGACGTAGACCGGGGCCTTCGAGGTCTCCATGGCCTGCAGCATCATGTAGCCCGACATCACGGAGCCGCCGGGCGAGCGATCGATGACGATGAAGATCGGAGCTTCGCTATCGATGGCGTTGTAGAAGGCGATGCGGCCGCAGACGAAGTCGGCGAGTTTGTCGTCGACGCGGCCATTGAACGGGATGCGGCGGTCGGAGATATGCAGCACGCCGTCGACGAGCGGATCCTTCGGATAAGAGACCTTCGCACCACTCGCGATATCGGCGGCCTTGGCTTGGAGACGGGCGATGGTGGCGACGGAGGAGACCTTCGCGTATTCGACAGAGACTTCGGCGGTGGCGAGGCGAGCCTGCACTTCGAGTTCGGCGCGGGCGCGATCCTTGTCGGCGGAAGCGACGGCGGCCTTGGCGGCGGCAAGAGCGGCTTCGAGCTTGAGCTTCGCCTGCTCGGCGTCGACCGGAGCAGCGGCGGCATCGGCGCGGGCGGCGCGGACGGCGGCTTCGGCTTCGAGCTTACGGAGTTCGAGGGTCTGCGTTAGCGCGGCGAGACGACGTTGCGAAGAAGCGAGGTCGAGGCGTGCGCGGATAACGTCGGTCTCGATCTCGGCCTTGATAGTCTCGGGGGTTTTCTTGACCGGACCCTGTTGGGCCATAACGAGCGCTGCGAAAAGAAGAGGGACGAGGGCCAGGCGCGACATGGGGGTAAGGAGTGTTTTGACAGATATATGGTTCCCTTGAAGCCCATTTTTAGCAAATCTGCCCGCATGGAAGCCGATGCCCCCATCACCCTGCTCAACCGCCACACCGGCCGCATGGAGACCGAACAGGTCTATGGCGAGAAGTGGCTGCGTCGCATCTACGGCAACCCGCTCGGCAAGCTGACCCTGCACACGGTGGTCAAACGGGCCCTTTTCTCCAAGTTGTATGGCTGGGCCATGGATCGCCCGAGCAGCGCGCGTCGCGTTGCGCCCTTCGTGAAGGCCTTCGGCCTGGATCCGGCCGAGTTCGCGGACTCCGACCTGAACTCGTATCGGACCTTCAACGACTTCTTCTACCGCAAGCTCCAGGCTTCCGCCCGGCCCGTCGACCCACGCCCCGAGATGGCCGTGCTGCCGGCGGATGGTCGTCACCTCGGCTTCCCCGACGCCTCGCGCGTGAACGGTATCTTCGCCAAGGGACAGACCTTCGACATGGCCGCGCTCGTCGCGGATCGTGAACTCGGTGAACGCTACGCGCGCGGCACCGTCGTCTGCTCGCGCCTCTGCCCTGTCGACTACCACCGCTTCCACTTCCCGGTCGCCGGCGTACCGGGCGAACCCGTGCTCGCTCAGGGCCAGCTCTACTCCGTCAACCCGATCGCCCTCCGTCGTCGCGCTTCGTACCTCTGGCAGAACAAGCGCCAGCGCGTGACCATCGACGCCGGACCGTTCGGCCTCGTCACCATGGTCTCCGTCGGTGCCACCAATGTCGGCACCATCATCGAGACCTATCAGCCCGGCCAGGCCGTCGCCAAGGGTGACGAGAAGGGCTACTTCCGTTTCGGCGGATCGTTCGTCGCCACCATCTTCGAGCCGGGCCGCATCAAGCTCGAGGACGACCTCATCCACGCCGGCGAAACCGCCGTGGAAGTCTACGCCAAGGTCGGCTCGCCCCTCGGTCGCCTCGCCTAAGCGCTTGCCTCCGCCGCCCGACGCGCAAACCTCACGTCACAGGTTTTGCTCGGGTGGTGGAATGGCAGACACACCAGATTTAGGTTCTGGCGCCGCAAGGTGTGCGGGTTCGACCCCCGCCCCGAGCACCCTGTTCTTCGCGAGCGAACCGCGCGTGAAAGGTAGTAGCGGTTGGGACCGCGTCACGACATAACTGTCCTTGGGATGGGGCGCGACGGCCCGCGCGCACGTTACTCTTCCTATTCGCTCACCGCCAGCTTCAGCCAGAAGCCTAGCGACAAAATCAGGATGGCCATGGCCAAGGGGAAGCCAGACGCATCGCGAACCGCATGCCGGCCTTCTTTTTGATTCGGCCCGTACTCATTCTCACCAGGAGTACCGTCTGGGAAGATCAACCAAAGTCCGTAGAGCGGAATCAATGCGTAGAAGCCGCTTTGCCCAAGATCGTGACAGCGCTTGACGGCCGCAGCTAGCCCGAGCCAGCCCAAGACAATCGCACTGAGGATCGCAAGCGGCAGCATTAATAGACTCGGTATCTTGGCCGCATCCGAGGATCGATTGATAACTAAAAGTAAATCGATGACGACCGCCGTGGTGAGCAAATAGTCGACGCGTTGAATGCGTCCATGAAACGAAAAGATTGAAGGCGTGGACATAGGCTGAAATCATAACAGGTGGACCGACTTAGCGTGCATCGATAAATCTGATAGGGCCCATCGTTTAAGTCGGGACCGCGTCACGACAGTGCCTGCCTTGAAGGTGGGACGCTTAATGACTAACCAACCACCCCCAAAAACTAAACCACCCCACCGCCACCAACCCCCAAAACCATGCCATCCAAACCCCTGCGGAGTGACCCGGCTTAGCCGCCGCGACATCCTCGATCGGCGTACCCTTGGCACTCGCCTCGGCCTCAGCACCTAACTTTATCGGCTCAGACGAATCGAGCAAGGGTGGCTCATCAGGCGAATCAGCGGGCTCACTGTCCGTCTTGAAGAGCATCCTGACGGCGTTCCAGACCAGTATCCAAACCAGGAGGCTGGGAATAAAATAAATGAAGGCCGTTAAAGCCTGCCCAAGGCCGTCGCCGGGGTTGGGCATCATAACCTGCAGGGCCTTAAAAAATACTATGGTGAAGACGACGGCTGGGAAGAGGTGGTGAACCACCATTTCGGCCAGGAATCTTGCCAGCTTTTTCATGGAGCTGATTGTATCACACCCTCGGCAGAAGTGAGTATTGTTAAAACTGATACGGCTCATCGGCGCGGGGCGTAGGCGCGCGCGAGGAATGAAGGGTAAAGGGATTGCCTCTGCATAAGGTGAGGCTGGCCACTCTTGGTCAGCCGCGATTGAGCGAGGGCGCACAAACGCACCAGAGGTAACTATGTCGTGACGCGGTCCCGACCCTACCCACGCATCTCCCGCCGCCAGCCACTCGAGGCTGCCACCCGCCACCTGTATCGGCGACTTAGCCTGTGATGTGTTCCCAGCCGCCAACCGCTAACCGCCAACACCTAACGTTTGCACCTTTGCACAGGCCGTAGGCCGATTTGCACTTTTGCACTAGGCCAGCACGCGACGCTGCCCCTACCTATTGCTTCGCAGCAGTTCACCATGCCAGCAGACCCCCCGCGCGACGTAGTCGCGCGCGGCCGCCTCCACTCTTGCCCCTTCCCTCCCAATCCCTACCGTCACGCCATGCTCGCGTGGCTTCGTTCCCTCTTCGCTCCGAAGACGCCCGCACCTGACTTCAGCCAGGCGCCGGATGAGCCTGTCCCGTCAGAACGCGCCCCGTCCACCCGTCCGGCCAACCAGCAGGGCTGGATCGGCGTCGACCTCGATGGCACGTTGGCCGAAGCGACCTCCTGGCAGGGCATGAGCCATATCGGTCCGCCGGTGCCGTTGATGATGCGCCGCGTTAGCCTGTGGCTCGCAAAAGGCCTCCGCGTGAAGATCATGACGGCCCGCGCCGGCGACCCCGAAGGCCTCGTCGCCACGCAGGCTTGGCTCAAAGCCAACGGGCTCCCGGAACTCGAGGTCACCGACAAGAAGGACTTCGGGATGATCGAGCTCTGGGATGACCGCGCCATCCAGGTGGTGCAGAACCGCGGTATCTGCTTCTTGGGTACTTCCTATTTCGCCCGTCCGAAGGCCCCCATCCTGCCAGATGAGGTTGCCGACCGCACCTTCATTCTCGTAGGGTCGGAACCGAAAGCCCCTCCGCAGGGCCCTAAACACAGCGCATGAAAGCCTCCCTCAAACTCGAGTACTCCCTCCGCGTCCTCTCCCAGCTCGCCCGCCGCCACCGCGGCACGGCCGTGACTCGGATCGAGGAACTCGCCAAGCTCGAGGACATCCCGGCCAATTACCTCGTGCAGTTGCTCAACGAACTCCGCGAAGGCGGCCTCGTCGTCTCGAAGCGCGGCAAGACCGGCGGCTACCGTCTGGCAAAAGACGCCGAAGATATCACTTTGAAGCAGGTGCTCGCGGTCGTGGAACCGGAGCTCGTCGAGACCAAGATCACGCTCAAAGGCGCTTCCGGACCTCAGGTTGCGGCGCTCTGGCGCGAAGTATCGAAGCGTTTCGACAAATCGCTCACTGGCTTCACCGTCGCCCAGCTGGCGCTGTCGGAATCCGGTACGGATTTTGAGGCGTGGCTACGCCGCGCCCTTTTCTCAGTTAGGGCATGACGTAGTCCTGCCCCTACCTTCGGCCACCATTCGGCGGCCGCAATCTAGGGCAGCACGCAGTGCTGCCCCTGCCCATGAAGATTGCCATCACGTCCGTTCGCAGAGGGACATAGAACGTCCTCGCGGATGGCTAAGACCCGACGACTCCCCACCTACGTTCTCGAACGGCGGCGATAGCAATCACCGCCCTACCTGAGGCCCTCCCCCAGCTTTCATCCGGTTTCCGGTCTCCCTTCGAGTTTGTCATTCCCGCCACCTGCCACCTGGGGCTGCCACCCGCCACCCGAAGCGCATGCAGCTAGGTCGGCACGCGGCAACTTAGCCGCAGGGTCGGGGTTACTTCTCCGACCTCGGCGCCTTCGGGAGCAAGTATTACGAGACGCCGAATATCGATCGGCTCGCCGCGCAGGGCATGCGCCTGACCAACCACCACCATTGCCAAAACTGCACCCCAACCCGTTCCGCCCTGCTCTCCGGCCAATACGGCGCCCGGACTGGCACCTACACCGTCGGCTCGATCGGCCGCTTCAACTGGCAGACGCGCCCGCTCCGCCCGGTCGACAACATCACGAATCTCTCCCTCGAGCGCGATACGTTCGCCAATCAGCTCAAGGCCGCCGGCTACGCCACCGCGATGTTCGGCAAGTGGCACCTCGGCAATGCACCTGAATATCACCCAGCGAAGCGCGGCTTTGACGAGGCGATTGAATCCTCAGGCCAACACTTCGACTTCGAGACGACGCCGAAGACGCCCTACCCAAAGGGCCAATACCTCGCCGACTTCCTGACCGACAAGGCCGTCGACTTCATCCAGCGTAACCAAGCCAAGCCATTCCTACTCTACCTGCCGCACTTCGGCGTGCACTCGCCGTTCCAGGCCAAGTCGGAACTGGTTGCGAAGTTCAAGGGCAAGCCCGGTGTCGGCGGACATAATAGCCCGACCTACGCCGCGATGCTCGCGAGCGTCGACGAAAGCGTCGGCCGCGTGATGGCCAAGCTCGAGGAGCTCAAGCTCGCGGATAATACGGTGATCATCTTCGCGAGTGATAACGGTGGCGTCGGCGGCTACGACCGACCCGACGGCCTAATCCGCGAGCCCGGGCTGGAAGCCAAGGGCAAGAAGGCCAAGGCCGCAGACGACGAGGACGGCGGGGGCATCACCGACAACACCCCGCTCCGTAGCGGCAAAGGCAGCCTCTATGAAGGCGGCGTCCGCGTGCCGTTCATCGTCCGTTGGCCCGGCAAGGTCGCCGCCGGCTCCGCACTCGGCACGCCCACGGCGCACGTCGATCTCTTCCCGACGCTCCTCGAAATCTCCGGCGCCGCCAAGCCGCGCCAGGTCCTCGACGGCGAAAGCCTCCTGCCGCTCATGCTCGGCAAGTCGTCGACGCTGAAGCGCGAGGCGATCTTCCAACACTTCCCGGGCTACCTCGGCTCCGGCGCCGGAAAATGGCGCACGACGCCGGTGAGCCTGATCCAGATGGGAGACTGGAAGCTGATGGAGTATCTCGAAGACGGACACCTCGAGTTGTACAATCTCAAGGACGATCTCGGTGAGACCAAGAACCTCGCGACGACCAATCCCGACAAGGCCAAGGAACTGCTCGAACGCCTGAACGCCTGGCGCAAGGAAACCGGCGCCCCGATGCCAACGCCCAATAAAGGCGAAGCCGGCGCCCCAGCCGCCAAGAAAGCAGGCAAAGGTAAAGCCAAGTAGGCAGGCCTAGGTGTAAGCGGTAAGCGGTTAGCGGTTGGGAACACAGCCGAAGCGAGGGGGCACGTGGGCACGGTGACAAGGGGACAAGGGGGGCATCACGAGGTAGGGGCGCGACTGCGTCGCGTCCGTTCGCAGAGACAGCATCGACGAGCCGGGCAACCTATCGGCCCATAAGACCTCTGTCCGCCCACGGACGCCACGCAGTGGCGCCCCTACCCACGATAGGTGTTAGCGGTAAGCGGTTAGCGGTTGGGAACTCATTTCGGCTTTCAGCCGCGGGATCCTGAAGCCGATGGCCGATGGCTGAAAAGCCGACTCCTGAGAGGCCGATGCCCCGGTGGCCGTCACCCGTCACCTGAAGTAGTGAGCATCCCTAGCTTTCATCCGGTTTCCGGTCTCCCTTTGAGTTCATGTATCCAGGTAGGGGCGCGACTGCGTCGCGTCCGTTCGCAGAGACAGCATCGACGAGCCGGGCAACCTATCGGCCCATAAGACCTCTGTCCGCCCACGGACGCCACGCAGTGGCGCCCCTACCTCGAGACAGGCGGATGCGATGTCATCGCCTCCCTACCCTGCTTCGCAGCAGATTCCCATGCCAGCAGTTCCCCCACGAAAGCGCTCAGGCCTTGGCCTGAGTCTTGCGCCTACGCCGAATCGCTGCCGCGGCGAGGGCCAGCGCCCCGAGGCCGAAGCCGTAGGTAGAAGGCTCAGGCACCGCGGTAAGGGTGATCACACCGTTGGCGGAATTCCAGTCGATCGACCAGAGGCCGGCGTTCGAAGTACTGCCGTCGCTGTAGCGGAAATCCGTGACATCGAAGCTGAAGACATCGCTGATATTCTCTCCGCCATTGAGCAACAAGCCACCGACCGTCGCGAAATTGAACGTGCGGATAGAGGCAGCGCCTCCCGCCGGGGCGAAGTTGAACGGGTTGCCGAGCGTATTGCCGTCGCCGGCGCCGAGCAGCGAGACCAGGCGGAGGTTAATCTTATTGGAGGCGCTGGCCTGACGGAGGTCGAGATTGCCGGTCACGGTCAGCTTGTCGTAGCCCGTGGAGTGATTGGTGGCATTCTGGACCTGCCATTCATAGAAGGAGCCTCCAGCTAGGACGACATTGCCGAGAGTCAGCATACCCGGGGAGTTGCCCGGGGCCAACGTGCCACCAGAGACGACATTGAGCGTGGCGATGCTTCCGCCGCCGCCGACGGTGCCGCCCGCGGCGACGTTGACCGTATTGGCGATGACAGCGTTGACGGTGAGCAGTCCGCCGTTGACGGTGGCGTTGGCGGCACCGAGGCCGAGGGCGTTCGTGACGTTGACCGTGCCTTGAGCGACGGTGAAGCCGCCCGCAATCGCCGTATTGTCGGCCGCGAGAGTCAGCTTACCGGCGCCGGACTTCGTGACCGCGGCGCTACCGGCGCCAGCGACGGTCAGGGCGGTGGCGAAGGAAACGTCCGAAGATACCGCCAAGGTGACCGCAGCGCCGGTATCGAGCTGGATGCGGCTGCCGAGATCATCCGTGTTGCTCGTCTCCATGCGGAGCGTCGTGCCCGTGGCGAGATCGACGCGGCCAGCCAGAGGCAAGACGCCGCCGGCCAAGCCGAGGGTGCCGACATTGACGTCGATCTGGGCGGTGCTCTTGAGCGTCTCGCCGTTGGCGATAATCCAGGTGCCGACGCCGTTCTTGACGACCAAGTTGACCTTGTCGGCATCGAGCGTGCCGCCGACCGAGAGGCCGGCCCCGAAGCTGTTGGCTCCCGTGCCGGCGGCTTCCAACGTGGCGGAGGAGGACATCGTGAAGCCGCGCCCGGAAGTCTCCCCGGCGCCGGCGTAACCGAGCGTGGCACTGGTCGCGAAGACGAGGTTCGCGGCGGCAAGGCCGGCGGCGCCGACGGAACTGGCCGTGACGCCGTTACCGAGGCTCGAGACGACCAGCTTGCCAGCCGAGACGGTGGTGGTTCCGGTGTAGCTGTTGGCACCGGAGAGGATGACCGTACCGACGCCGAGTTTTTCGATGCCGGCGAGGGGGTGATTACCACTGATGTTGCCCGAGACGGTCAAGGTACCGCCGACGCCGGCGATCAGGTCAAAGTTGGCGGAGACATCTTCGCTGTTCGTGATGTTACCCGAGTAGGTGGCGGAGGTGGCCCCGCTCTGCAGCTGGATGATCTTGAAATTACCAGACGCGGCGACGGCCATGGCATTGGCGACCGTGATGCCATTGGCGAGTTCGAGGGTGGCTGCTTGGCCGCCGAGGGTGACCGTGCCGGTGCCGAGGGCATTGTCATGACCCGCGATGATTTTTCCGCCGGTAGCGCTGATGGTGACGCCGCCGGTGAAGCTGTTGGCCGTGTCGAGCAAGAGGACGCCGGTCGTGGACTTGGTCAGCACGCCTCCACCGTTGAGCTGGGCGAGGTTTCGGAGCGTGCCGGCTTGGGCGTTGAACGTGATGAGCGCGCCCGTGGCGCCGATATTGCCGCTGGTCATATCCAGCGTGCCGCCGTCGAGGGTGATCGTGTTCGTCTCGGTGCCTAGGCCGTTGGTGTATTGGATATTGCCGCCGACGGTCAGGGAGCCGGTGCCCGTGATGTTGATGGACGCCGTGGCGGCGTTGTGGGCGTCGAGCGTGGTGGCGCCCATGACGAGGTTCGTCGAGCCGGCCAGGACCAGCGAGCCGGCGCTGATGTTGAGCGTGGAGAGCGCCGAGTTGACGGTCGTCGCGGCGTTCGCCGCCGAGTTCTGCGCGCCCATCGCGAAGCTCGTGTTCACGGTGGTCGTGCCGCCGGTGAGGTTGAGGGTCGCGTCCGTGTTGCTGCCGTTCGCGAAGCCCGCGTCGACGGTGTTCACGCCCATCGTCAGCGCGCTGATGCTGACGGTGCCGGCGCTGATGTTGAGGGTCGAGACGGCGTCTCCCGTCGAGCTGCTGGCCGTCAGGGCCACGCTATTGGTGCCCATGGTCATCGTGCCGATGCTGACGGTGCCGCCGCCCAGGTTGACCGTGCCGATCACGCTGCCCGAGGTGGCCGTGGTTCCGGTCCGGGAGGCGATGTTAACGGTGGTCGCATCGAGCGTACCGGTGTCGAAGGAGAAAGTGCCGAGGCCGTTGCTCGTCGTGAAGGCGCTCCGACCGCCCACCGCGAGCGTGGCGAGCAACAGGTCGGCGGAATGACCCGTGAAATCGACCGTGCCGGCCGGGACGGCGCCGGTATTGAAGGACCCGTTGCCGACGTTCATGGTCGTTCGGCCGGCTCCGTCGAGCGCGCGGATCTTGACGGTGCCGGTGAGCCCGTTGAAATCCATCGTCGCTGAACTACGCCCGTTGCCGCCGAGATTGATGGTGTTGACGTTCAGTTCGTTCGTCCCGCTGCCGAGCTTAATGGCCTGCACTTGACCGCTGTCGGGCGAATCCGCGGTCATGGTGGTGGCGTAAATGGTGCTGTCCGCCGCCAAGATGACGGTCGAACCCGCCGCCGCGGTGCCGGTGGTGTTAGTGGCGGAGCCTACGCGGAAGGTGCCCGAGCCGAGATTGGCGTAGAAGGTCCCCAACCCGCTCAGGTCCAAGGTCCCGGCGTTGCTGAACGAAGAAGTGCTGCCGTTACCGACGAGGAAGCTCAGATTGGTCGGAGCGCCGACGTCCCCGACCTTGAAGGTACCGGCGCCGGAGATGTTCAGCTTGGTCGTCGAATTGACGCCCGAGTTGTAGCCGATCGTGACGGTGCGGTCGATCTGGAGGGTCTTGCCCGTCCCGATGGTGATCGTGTTGGCCGTGGCATTATTGGTCTGCACCAGCATCGAACCGCCGAAACGCGCGCTGCCCCCGCTGAGCTGCATCGCGAGTACCGCCGTACTGCCGATGGAGGCCCCGAAGTTGAGCGCGTTATTGACGGTGGTGAGGTTTTGATCGGCGGCGAAGACGAGCGTTCCCTGGCTCAACGTGGTGGCGCCGCCATAAGTGTTCGAACCGCCCAAGGTCAGCGTGCCCGCGCCGGTCTTCTCGAGGTTGAAGGTGTTCAGGCCGTCATCGATCACGCCGTTCACCGTCAGATTACCGGCCGTCACGGTGACCGGGATATTCGCCCCCAAGGTCACGGCGCCCGCACCCATCACGAGGTCGTGGGTGCCGGTGAAGGTGAATCCTGCGTTCCAGTCCTGCGCGACATTCCCTCCGAGCGTCAGGGCGCCACCGGAAGCATTGTCGAGGGCGCCGCCGTTGAGCGTGAGGGTGCCGCTACCGAGGGCGTTGGCGTGGCCGAGGTTCAGCGTGCCTGCGGCCAAGGTGACACCGCCGCCGAAAGTGTTGCTTCCGCTCAGGGTCAAGGCACCCGCTCCCGACTTCGTCAGGCCGAAGGTGCCGGCACCGTCGCCGATAGCTCCGCCGACGGTGAGAGTCTGGGCGGAGACGGTGGCGATGACGTTGTCGCCGAGGGTGACCGCCCCCGTGCCGAGGTTGAGGGTGCTGGTACCCGTGAAGGTGAAGTTGCCGTTCCAGTTCTGGGCGTTGTTGCCGGCGTTGACGATCGCGGTCGCGCCCGTGTCGAGGGTGGTACCGACGCCGATGCTGAACGTGGCGGCACCGAGGGCGCTGTTGTTGGCGATGACGAGCGTACCTACGGCCAAGGCGAGTTCGCCGGAGCCCGTGTTACTGCCGCTGAGCGTGAGCACGCCCGCGCCGGTCTTGTTGATGAGGTGGTTGATGGCCACGGCGCCGGTCACGGTCAGCGAAGAACCGTTGGTGCCGCCGCCGATGACTTCCCAAGTCTGAATCGCACCGGTCGCGATCGGGGCGCCGATGGTGATGGCTCCCGCGTCGGCGGGGACGGAGATACCATTGTTGGCGGAGGCCGGAGTTAGGGTCAGGGTCCCGGAGGTGCCTTGGTTGACCGCCACGGCGGTGACGCCGGTGGGGTTGGTCGTGAACTTCAGGCTGTCGGCGGTGAAGTTGCCGTCGAGCGTGGTGACGTAGGTCGGGCCGGTGGCGCCCGAAGAGGCGAAGACCAGCGTGTCGGTCGCGATCGGCAGCGCTGCGAGGTCCGTCGTGCCGGCGAGGTCGCTGGCCCAGTTCGTGTCGCCCGCGTTATTGGCGCTCCACGAGCCGCCGCCGACGTCACCCTTCCAGTAGACGAGGTTCAGGAGGCTCGTCGTGAGGCGCAGGGTCAGCCCGGCGTTGGTGGTGGAGAAGTTATAATTCAGGCCGGAGGGCGCGAGGCCGAGGACGTAGTCAGCGGCATTCAGCGTGCCGGCGCTGACGGACAGGAGGTCGTAAGACCCGGCGCCGAGGGTGCCTAGGGCGTTGAAGTTCAGCGAGACCGTCGGCGTGATGGCCGCGGTGCCGGTAAGGCTGAGCACGTCGTTGACGCCGGTGGCGCCGAGATCGAAGCCCAGCGAGCTGCCATTGGCCAGCGTGAGACCATTGATAGCCATGGTCGAGGTGCTGCCGTCGTACAGATTGAGCGTCGCGCCGGCGGACACCGTGAGGGCGCCCGCGCCGGTCGTGTTGATGAGGTGGTTGATGGCCACGGCGCCGGTCACGGTCAGCGAAGAACCGTTGGTGCCGCCGCCGATGACTTCCCAAGTCTGAATCGCACCGGTCGCGATCGGGGCGCCGATGGTG
>JAPLTV010000027.1 GCA_026397955.1 Verrucomicrobiota bacterium
CTTGCAGATGATCAGCTTCGGTTTGCCGTTCTTGCTGGCACGGGCCTGCGCCAGGGCCTCCGCAATCGGAGTTAATTCGTTGCCCTGCTTGACGGTAAAGACTTCCCAGTTGGCTGCTTCGTAGCGTTTGGCCGTATCTTCAGTTTGGGTCTTCGAGGCCATCGCGTCCAAAGTGACGTCGTTGGAATCGTAAAGCATGATGAGGTTATCGAGTCCGAAGCGTCCGGCGAAGGAGGCAGCTTCTTGGGAGATACCTTCTTGGAGGCAACCGTCTCCGGCGAGGCCGACCACGATATGGTCAAAGATCTTATGTTCGGCGGTATTGAAGTGCGCAGCGGCCATCTTGGCGGCGACGGCCATGCCGACGATATTTCCGGTGCCTTGACCGAGGGGTCCGGTGGTGGCTTCGACGCCTACGGTTTCGCCGAATTCAGGGTGACCTGGAGTCTTGGAATGCAGCTTGCGGAAGGCTTTTACTTCTTCGAGGGGCAGATCGAATCCTGCGAGGTGGAGCCAGCCGTAGACAAACATCGAGCCGTGACCAGCGGAGAGCACGAAGCGGTCGCGGTTGATCCATTGAGGGGCCGCGGGGTCATGGCGGAGGAAGTTGCCATAGAGAACGGCACCGATTTCAGCGGAGCCGAGGGGCAAGCCGAGGTGGCCGTAATGACAGGCGGCGACGGCGTCCATAGCTAAGCCTCGGGCTTCGGTGGCGGCACGGGAAAGGTCGGCGGAATTATTGAGCGACATGTTGCCTATCGGTAAGGAAAATATGGGTCGGATTCCAGCCTTGAATGAAGGGCAGGGAGCCTGCCAAATGGGCTTATGGCCGATAAAGAACTAGAAGAGGGCACCCGCTTGCGTTTGGACTTCGCAAAATTGCGTAAAATCGCCTCCGGACAGGCGGAGGTCATCCCCGCGGTCGCGCAAGATGCCCAAACCGGGGAAGTCCTGATTTTGGGCTATGTCAATGAGCTGGCCTTGCAGACCGCGCTTAAGGAAAAGAAAGCGACGTTTTGGAGCACCTCGCGGAATGAACTTTGGATCAAAGGCCTGACCTCGGGCGATTTTTTGGAGCTGCTCGAAGTGCGCGTCAATTGTGAGCAGAATTCGATCCTTTATAAAGTCCGACCTGCTGGCCAAGGAGCCTGCCACACGAAGAACGCCAACGGCACTTCCCGCTCCGGTTGTTACTATCGTCGTCTCGGTGCCGACGGTCAGTTGGAAATCGTCTGAGCGTTTTCGGCCGAGCTTACTTGGCTGGATCGGCTTTCGCGGGAGGATTGATATTCTGCAACAAAGTCTGGACGGCCTTGTCGGTTGGGTAATCGAGACTCAGGGTGATATTCTTGCCGGTGACCGTGATCTTTATTTTTTGGATGAGGTCCATCAGGTTGCGCTGTTTTTCTGCATCGGCCTCGGTCTTTCCGAGATTGGTCATCATCCCCATCATCGCCAACGCCTGCAGCCCTTTAATTTGTTTCTGGGTGGTCTTGGCTTTGGCTTCTTCGAGGAAATCAATCAGAAGATTGAACTGAAGCGCATGTTCGATTTCGCCGAAAGTAATGGCGGCGTCCGTGGCGCCATTCGCCGCTTCGGCCTGCTTTAATTTCGAAGCATCGGCGTAAACGAACAACCATCCCTTGGGCGTGGCGGCGAATTTCTGCCGGATGGATTCGGGCAGGATGAGTTGGCAGGAGGGGCTGCCCGACGCCAGGGCGGCAAGAGCCTTATCTAAGATATCACGATGTATCAGCGCGATGGTATGGGCATTAACCGGGACGAGGAAGGCCTTGTCGGCATCCTCGGGTTTACCTTTCTGTTCGAAGACTGCTTCGGCGAAAGCCTGCAGGTCCCATCCGTGGTAGTGGCCTGATTCCTTGGCTTTCAGGGAGTTCTTGGCGGCGCATTCCTCGAAGCGAGCGAGGTTGAAGTTGCCGCGCAGCAGGATGACGATGAGGGGGTTTTTCTCAGCGACTTTGCCGTCGGCTCCTGGGTAGGTCGCGCCGGAAATCTCCCGGACATCCTGAAGCAGATCGAGCGACAGCTTTTCTTTTAGCTGACGAGTCGCGGCGTGGTTGGCCGGGTCTTTCAGGACGGTTTGATCGAGTGCCTGCCCGAACTCTGAGCGAGCGAAATTCTCGAGGGAAAGATTGAAGGCGGCGGCGGGTTGCGCGGGCAGCCCTGCGGTGTTCAGTTCCGCCTGGAGTGAGGCGCGGCCGAGGAGCAAAAGTAAGAAGACGAGCGCAGCCTGCATGGGGGACGATTTAATTTCGGATATGAAATGACACAAGGGGATTGGTGGGCGGATAAGAGCTGGGCACAAAAAAGGGGCGCCGAATAGGCGCCCCGGTGAGTGTGGATCTTAAATCCTAGGATTAGTATCCGCCACGGTCGCCGCCGCCGAAGCCGCCGGAGCGACGTTCGCCGCCGCCGAAGCCGCCACGAGAGCCGCCGCCGCCGAAGCCGCCGCGAGAGCCGCCTCCGCCGCCGCCGAAGCCACCGCGATCTCCGCCGCCGAAGCCGCCGGAGCGGGGACGGTCGCCACCGAAGCCGCCGGAGCGGGGACGGTCACCACCGAAGGACGGGCGTTCTTCGCGAGGACGAGCGACATTGACCTTCAGGGGACGACCCATGAAATCGATGTTTTCAGTCTTAGCGATCGCATCCTGAGCAGCCTGAGCATTGGCCATGGTCACGAAGGCGAAGCCACGAGGGCGACCCGTGAACTTGTCCATCATGACTTCCACGGACACCACTTCGCCGCCTTGGGAGAAGTGAGCACGGATGTCGGATTCGGTTGCGGCCCAGGGCAAGTTGCCCACGAACAGTTTGTTTTCCATATTATCTTTTGTTTTGCTTGTTTTACCTACACCGCATTGCCCGTTTCCGACTTTCGGATTTCGATTTGCCGTCTTAACGACCGTCAACTCACCGGATTATTGCGGGGTTGTCTCTTACTTTGGTTATTTTCCGAGACAAACCTGACCGCCTTTAAGTCAGTTTATCAGGGCTTCGGCAAGTTTATTCACAATAGGGGGGTTCCCTCAGCCCTGCGTTGACTCCGTTAGCGGGCCGAAAGAGGCTGTTTTCATGAGCGCAGCTTTAACCCCCAGTCAGATCCAGGAGGCCTTGTTGGGGCTGCACGGATGGGGTGTTGAACACGCTAAGTTGTTGAAGGTCTATAAGTTAAAGGACTTTAAGGCCGCCTTGGCTTTCATGAATCAGGTCGGGGCCGTGGCGGAGCAGCTCAACCACCACCCTGAAATCCATAATAATTGGAATATGGTCGCCCTTCGGCTTTGTACCCACGACGCCGGCGGCCAGATTACGGAGAAAGATTTGACCCTCGCCCGCGCCATCCAATCTCTCTCCCTCCCGTGATCAACGACCCCGCCGAGGCCCTAGATATCCTCCTGGAGGAGCTTAAGCGCCAGAAGGCCGCTGGGCTCCGTCGGGTGAGCATTTCTGACGAATCATTGGCTTCCTTGAAGACGCTCGCTGGGGCTCCGCCGGCCGCCGCCGCTCCGGCCGCCGCCGCCAAGCCGACTCCGACGTCGGGCGATATCCGCCCGTCCGCCCCGGTCGCCTCCGTCCGTCCGGCGACACCCGTCGCGGTCAAGCCCACCGTCGTCGCCGACGCGCCGATCTTCACTTTGCCCGCTGGCACCAAGGCCGAACGCATGCAGGCGCTGCGGCAACTCGTCGACGCGTGCGTCGAGACGAAGAAGCATCTGACCGGTTCGCATCGTGCTCTGCTCGGTCACGGCTCCTTAGATGCCAAGGTTGTGTTCGTTGGTGAAGCGCCTTCGCTCGAGGAGATGGAAGCCGGCAAGGCTTTCGCGGGCGCTTCCGGCGAGCTTCTCCAGAAAATCCTCGGCGCCGCCGCCATCAGTCCCGCTGACTATTATCTCGCGCCCGCCATGGTCTGGCGCCCCGAGCCGCCGACGCAGTATGGTAAGCGCCCGCCCACCGCGCGCGAAATCGCCTTCAACCTTCCATATCTGCGCGCGCAGATCGATGTCGTCGCCCCGCGCATCGTGGTCGCGCTCGGCGCCCAGGCGTTCGAGGCGCTGCACGGTCGTACCCCGAGCATCACGCAGGCGCGTGGCCAGTGGTTCGACCTCTCCGGCGTGCCGTTGATGCCAACGTACCATCCAAATTACCTGCTGCATAATCCGAGTGCGTCCGCCAAGCGGGCCGTCTGGGAAGACTTCCTGCTGGCGATGGAGAAGCTCGGCCTTCCGATCAGCGAGAAGCAACGCAGCTTCTTCGCGACGAACTGAGGCTCAGCGCACCGAATCGCTCAGGCGGCTAAGCGAGAAAGAGAGCACCTGCGAGTTGCGGCCGCTATCCTTGAGGGTTTTACGGCGCTCGGCGGGTAGGTCCGTGAGGGCGCCGGGCACGAAGTTGCAGGCGGACTGGAAGAAGCCCTGCGTCTGCGTTGTGAGCGCGATGAGCTTCTTGGCACCCAGCTTCTTGGCCTGACGTTTGGCGAACTCGACGAGTTTGCTGCCGACGCCTCGTCCGTGGTAGAAGGGCTGCACGTAGACCGCGCCGAGCTCCATCGACTTGCCGCCGGGGTAGGGGCGCAGGGCCGCGCAACCGATGATGCTGTCGTCGATCTCGTAGACGTAGAAGTCGGCGAAGGACGCCTCGATCTGCTGGCGCGTACGGGCGACGAGGGCGTCGGTCTTGGCGCCGTGCTTGGCGAGGTTGTAGAGGGCTTGGGCGTCCTTCTTCTTGGCCTGGCGGATGCGGTCGTAGTCGTTGGCGTGCACCATCGTGCCGAGCCCGACCTTGTCGAAAATCTCGGTGAGGAGGCAGCCGAAGACGCGGCCGTCGAGGATGTGGGCACGCGGGACGTCGTTGTCGAGGGCCTTGGCGGCCTGGACGGCCTTGCTGCGGATGCGCGGGTCGAGCTTCGCGGTCTTGTCCGCGAGCAGGCGCTTGAGGTCGTCCTCGGGCAGGTTGAGCTGCACGACGCCATTGACCTGCAGGCCGCTGAAGGGCGTGAGGTAGATGAGCTTCGAGGCGCCGAGGGCCGAAGCGAGCTCCATCGCGAGGTGGTCGCTATTGACGCGCAACGACTGGCCTTCGCGGTCGCACACGATCGGCGTGACAAGCGGGAGGATGTCCTGCGAGAGCATGGACTTCAGGATGGCGGCATCGACCTTCTCGACCTTGCCGGCGTAAAGGTGGTCCACGCCCTTGATGCGGCCGATCTTGGTGGAACGGACGGCGTTGGTGATGGCGCAGCGCAGGCCGGCCTGGGAAAGGTTTTCGAGGACGGACTGCGAGACGAGCGCCGACGCTTCGCGGGCGAGCGACATCGTGGTGGCGTCGATGGGGCCTTCGCCTTGGACGTCGGACAGCGCGATGTTATGTTCGCCGGCGAGACCGACGAGCTGCTGGCCGATGCCGTGCACGAGGACGACCTTGATCGAGAGGCTGCGCAGGACCGCGATGTCGGTCACGATGTTCGCGAAATTCTCGTGGGACACGATCGAGCCGTCGACCGCGATGACGAACACGTGGTCGCGGAACATCGGGACATACCGGAGGATTCCCCGGAGGTCGGTCGGCTTCATGGCGCGCTCACGCTGGCTGGACATGCTCAATCCTTATGGACTCCCGAGCGGGCGGGGCAATACTGATGACGCATGCCGAAGCCGCCCCGAGTCCGCCGTGAGACGGTGCCTCCCGACCTCCAGGAGTCGGTGGACGCCTTCCTGGCCCACCTCTCGCTCGAGCGTGGTGCGGCGAAGCTGACAACGGAGGCCTATGAATCCGACCTGGTCCGCTTCGCCGCCCATTGCGGTCGGGCTGGCCGGACGAACTGGACCGAAGTCTCGCTCACCGACGTCGACTCTTGGACGCGCGCTTTAGACCGCAAGGGCCACGCGGCCGCCTCGATGGCCCGCCGGCTTTCGGCGGTGCGTTCCTTTTCCGCCCATTTGGTCCGCAGTGGCCTCCGCCGCGACGATTTCACCGAGCTCGCCCACGGTCCGAAACTCCGCCGCAAGCTGCCCGGCATGATTAGCGCCGAAGAAGCCGCCAGGGTCGTCTCCTCGCCCGACACCGGCACGCCGCAGGGACTGCGCGACCGCGCGATGCTCGAGATGATGTACGGCTCCGGCCTACGCATCTCCGAACTCTGCAGCCTGGAAATTCAGGCCGTCGACGCCGAATCCGCGCTCGTGCGCGTCACCGGTAAGGGTTCCAAGGACCGCGTCGTGCCCGTTGGTGAGACGGCCCTCGTCGCCTTACAGGCGTATCTCAAGGCCGGCCGGCCCAAGCTCGTTCGTCCTAAGACCGGCAGCGCGCTCTTCCTGAGTGCCCGCGGCGTCGCGATTTCCCGCAAGACTTTCTGGCTCGGTGTGAAACAGGCGGCCCAGCGTGCCGGCGTCTCGGTGCCAGTGAAGCCGCACCTGCTACGTCACGCGTTTGCGACGCACCTGCTCGAAGGTGGCGCGGACTTACGTTCGATCCAGGAGATGCTCGGCCATGCCGACATCGCCACGACGCAGATCTACACGTCGGTCGACCGTACGGCCCTGTCGGATGCGCACCGCCGCCACCACCCTCGCGGGCGGGGCAAGGGACGTTAACGTCCGAACAGGACGAACAGGCCGCCGATGATCGAAGTCGCGGTGAGCGCGCCGATCAGGAAGCGGGTGCCAAAGGGGATATCCAGCGGTGCCAGTTCTTCGTCGGCGTCGGTCGGACGGACCACCGCTTCGCGGAGGATCGAGAAGTAGTAGTGGATGCTGATCGCGACGCCGATGAGGGCGGCGCCGAGGACCCACCAGAGCTTGGCCTTCACGAGGAGGGCGAGCACGAGCAGCTTGGCGACGAAGCCGATGGAGGGCGGGATGCCGGCGAGCGAGCTGATGCCGAAGCCGAGGGCGCTGGCGAGGATCGGCGAGCGGCGGAGCAGGCCGCGGAGGGCGAGCTGCGGGCGGCGGTGATCTTCGGCGGCCGGCAGCGAGACGAGCGTGATCGCGGTCAGGAAGGTGCCGATCACGTAGGCGAGCAGGTAGATGACGACGATCTGTTCGGCGTTGTAATCGAAGCCGGTGGCGCCGGGCACGACGAGCGCGGCGGTGACGGCGGCGAGGATGAAGCCGGCGTGCGACACGCCGGAGAGCGCGAGCGTGCGCTTCACTTCGGTCGTGGCGAGGGCGCCCAGGTTGCCGACGAGCAGGGTCAGCACGGCGCCCACGGCGAACAGCGGGGCGAGCTTGACGGCAATCGGGGCGAACGGTCCGGTCGCGAGAAGGACGAGCGTGAACGCACCAGCTGCCTTGGAGGCCGTGCCGAGGAACGCGGTCGTCGGCGTCGGGGCGCCTTGGTAGACGTCGGGAATCCAGGCGTGGAAAGGGAAGGCACCGAGCTTGAAGGCGACGCCGCCGAGGATCAGGGCGATACCGGTGAGCGTCAGGGGTGAAATCGTATGCGCAATCGACTGGGCGGTGAGGGCCTTGCCGATCTGGGTGAAGTTGAGCGAGTCGGCAACGCCGGCCGAGCCGAGCGCGCCGTAGACGAGCACAATACCCATCAGGAGTAATGCGGAGCTGAGACCACCCGCGACGAGGTATTTCACGCCGGCTTCGAGCGAGGCTTCGCTGCGGCGCAGGTAGCCGACGAGCACGTAAAGGCCGACGGCGCCCGTTTCGAGGGCGAGGAAGAACGTCACGAAGTGGTTCGACTGCACGAGGAGCATGAACGCAGCGGTCACGACCAGGAGCACATGGTGGTAGTCGGCGACGGCGGCATCGCGCTCCTGGAGGAAACGTTCGGCGAGGAAACTCGTCAGCAGGGCCGAGAGGAGGAAGACCATGCGGACGCCGGCGATGGGCAGGTTCTGACGGAGTAGCCCTGCAAACGACGTGGCTTCGTCAACCGTGGTCCACGGGCCATCATTCAGCGCCATGAAAGCGACCAGCACCAGGCCGATGCGGGCGGTGTTCGGAATCAGGAAGCGCAGCGCCTTCGGGAGGAACATCGCCTGCAGCAGGCAGAGGAGCGAGAGGCCCGCGACGGCGATCTCAGGGAGGATGGACAGCCAGTCGGCCGGGCGCGGGGCCAGGACCTTGAAGACCGGATCGATATCGGCGAGGAAAGGAATCATCGGACGGAAGCTTTAGCGTTTGGCGGGCGGAGCCGGGGCGGCCTTGACGGGCGCCTTGGCGTTATGCTGAGAGAAGGTGGTCGTTTTGCTGACCTCTGTGCTGAATGATTTCGTCACGAGCGAAGGCACGAAGCCGATGGTCATCGAGGCGCCGAGGAGCACGAAGGTGGCGAAGCGCTCGGCCCAGCCGAGGTCGCCGAAGGGCGCGGAGGCGAAGCGCTTCTCGAGCGCCTCGGAGGCCGGACCGAAGAACGTCGAAGCCACGGCGCGGAGGGCGTACACCGCGGAGATGACGACGGTCGAGGCGACGAGCGCCTGCAACCAGAGCGGCTGGGCGCGGAGGGCGAGGAAGACGCCGACTTCACCCCAGAAGTTTCCGAAGCCCGGCAGGCCGATAGAAGCCATCGTCGCGGCGATGAAGAGCGCGGCGAGGATCGGCGTGCGTGTGGCAAGGCCGCCCAGCTCGTCGAGGCGGTAGGTGCCGGCGCGGGCACGGACGGCGTTGGCGAGTAGGAAGAGCGCGGCGCAGGAGAGTCCGTGTGCGACCATCAGGAATATGGCGGCAGCAAGGCCGTCGGCCTTTCCGGACACGCCGCAGACCCAGATGCCTAGGAAGATCGGACCCATGTGGGCGACGGAGCTCCAGGAGAGCAGCTGCTTGAGGTCGCGCTGCGCCAGACAGATCAGTCCGACGAGCAGGACGTTGGCGAGGGCGAACCAGAGGAACCAAGTGCCGAGCGAGCCGCCGGTGATGTCGAGGCTGCTGAGGCCGAGGACGATGATGCCGTACAAGCCAAACTTCTTGAGAGCCCCGGCATGGAGCATCGAGACCGGGGTGGGCGCAGCGGAGTAGCCCGGCGCGGCCCAAGAGTGAAACGGGAAGAGCGAGGCGAGCGTGCCGAGGCCGAAGAGCACCAAGGCGCCAGTCGCGGCCGGGATGTGGGGTGCGTTCTGGAGGCCTTGGATGACGTTCTCGAACGTCGCGGCACCGTATTCGACGCCCGCGGCGTCGACGGCGATGAGGATGCCGGCGAGGGATGCCATGGCACCCGCGGTCAGGTAAATCGCCATCTGCATGGCGGCCGGCCGACGGCCTTCGCCGCCCCAGAAGAGCGTGAGGATAAACGTCGGGATAAGCGCGAACTCGTGGAAGAAGTAGAAACCGACGAGGTGGTTGGTGCCGAACACGCCCAGCGTGCCGCCAAGCATGAACAGGATCAGGCCGAGGTAGGTGTTCCGACTTTCCACTTCCTGGGTGAGCGCCTTGATGCCCGCGGCGAGGCCGACGAGCGAGGTCATCGCGAGGAGGGGCGCACTGAGGCCGTTGAGCGCGAAACCGAAGCCCCAGAAACCTTCGGACTGGAACTGCTGCGCCGAACTCGAAGGGCTGCTCCAGAGGACGAGTAGCCAAGGTCCGAGGACGGCCGGGATGGCGAAGCCGCCGAAGGCGAAGCCCGAGGCGAAGCTGCGAGGGAGGTCGCGTCCGGCGAGCAGGATCAGGCCGACGAGGATCGGGGCCGTGATGGCGATCGCGAGGAGCGTGGCGGGAAAAGTGTCCATGAATTAGCGAGCGATGAGGAACCAGGCCAGGAAGAGGGAACCGAGGACGATCCAGAGCGCGTAGGCACGCGTCTGGCCTCGGTGGAAGGAACGGCCGGTAAGGTAGCCCAGCACAGCGGGGACACCGCCGCCAATCCAGCGCACGGCGACACCGTTGATAATCAGCAGGTCGAGGAAGGCGATGAACTCGGAGGCGCGACGTTGCACGGAGTCGACGTACCAGCGGTACAGCCCGTCCATCCAGCGGTGCTCGAGGAGATGATAGGTGCGGGGCGAGACGACCTGGAGGGCGTCGGCGCCGCGGACGCTGCCGTAGAACTTCAGCGCACCGAAGAAACCGATGACGAGCGAGAGCAGGCCGACGATCGTCGAGGGAGCGGTGAGGTGGAAGGCGACTTCGCCGAGGGCGTGTTCAATCGGTTTGAGCGAACCCGCGGGGATGATGGTGTGGGCGAGGAAACCGCCGGCGACGGAGTAGACGAGGCCGAGCACGACGAGCGGCAGGGTCATCGTCCAAGGCGACTCATGCGCGTGGGACGCTTCTTCGGAGTTGGCTTCGCCGAGGAAGACGAGGCGGATCATGCGGCCGCTGTAGAGGCAGGTCGCGAGCGCGGCGAGGGACAGGAATGCGAAGATCGCGATGTGGCCGTCATGGTAGGCCGCCTCGATGATGGCGTCCTTGGAATACCAGCCGGCGAGGAAGGGGACCGCGCAGTTCGAGAGCGTCGCGGCGATGAACGTCGCGGCGGTGAGCGGCATCTTCTTTAGCAGGCCGCCCATCTTGAGCATGTCCTGCTCATGGTGGCAGCCGTGGATGACGGAGCCGGCGCCGAGGAACAGCGTGGCCTTGAAGAACGCGTGCATCGCCATGTGCATGAGCGCGAGCGCGGGGTGACCGAGGCCGATCGCGCAGCCCATGATGCCGAGGTGGGCGAGGGTCGAGTAGGCGAGGGATTTCTTGATGTCAGTCTGGGCGAGGGCGCAGAAGCCGGCGAGCGCGGCCATGCCGGCGCCGGAGATCGCGATGAAGTTCAGCACATCAGGAGCGAGCAGGAAGCTCACGCGGGCCATGAAGTAAACACCCGCGGCCACCATCGTCGCGGCGTGGATGAGCGCGGAGACCGGCGTCGGGCCGGCCATCGCGTCCGTGAGCCACACGTGCAGGGGGAATTGGGCGGACTTGCCGAGGAAGCCGCACATCAGCAGCGCGCCGACGGCGACGGGAAGGGTCTTCGCAGCGGCGGCGTGGTCCTTCAGCGCGACGAAGTCGAGCGTGCCGTAGAGCGAGAGGCACATCGCGATGCCGAGGATGAACCCGAGGTCACCGACGCGATTGACGATAAACGCCTTCTTCGAGGCAGCGGCGGCGTAGTCCTTGTCGAAGTAATGCGCGATCAGCATGTACGAGCTGAAACCCACGAGTTCCCAGAAGATGAACGTCATGAGCAGGTTGTCGGCGACAACGATGCCCAGGATGGAGAACATGAAGATCGAGAGACCGGCGAAGAAACGGCCGCGGGCCAGGTCTTCCTTCATGTAACCGACGGAGAAGAGGTGAATCCACGCGGCGACGAACGACACCACGAAGAGCATCAGGCGGGCGTTGGCGTCGATGAGGTAGCCGAAACCGAGGCTGATGCTGCCGAACTTCGCGAGCTCGATGTGCCAGGTGAGGTCGCCGCTGGCCTGCGTGAGGAGCGTGAGCGAGAGACCGGCGAGGACGAAGGCGGTGCCAGTGGAGAGCCAAGCGGCGAGGCCGCCGGCACGGCGCAGAAACAGCGCGGAGAGCGCGGCGGCTCCCAGCGGCAGGAACAGGATCCAGTGGACCAGGGACAAAATGTCAGAAGGCATCGGAAAGGCTTAGTCGCGGAGGGTGGTGAGCGCGTCGGACTGCACGGTGCCGCGCTTGCGGAACAGGGCCACGATCAGCGCGAGGCCGACGGCGACCTCGGCGGCCGCGACGGTGATGACGAAGAAGACGAGGACGGCGCCGTCCATGGTGCGGTTGAAGCGCGAGAACGCGACGAGCGCGAGCGTGGCGGCGGCGAGCATGAGCTCGAGGCACATGTACACGACGAGCAGATTGCGGCGGATGAGCACGCCGGTCAGGCCCAGGACGAAGAGGAGGCCCGCCAGGATGAGGTGGTGAGCGAGAGAGGTGTTTTCCATGGCGGAAAGATCAGGCGTTGGACTCGGGGTTGTCCTTGCTCAGGGAGACGACGCCGACGAGGGCGACGAGGAGCAGGAAGCCGGCGATTTCCAAGGGCAGGAGATACTTCGTGTAAAGCAGACGGCCAAACGCCTTGGCGGCGGTAACGAACTCGGCGGGGTTATTCGACAGCTCGGGGGGAGTCGTGCCGGCCTTGACGGCGGAGACGGCGCCGGACCAGTGGAAGAGCCAGAGCACGCCGGCGGCGAGGAGGAAGAAAGTCGCGAGACCGAGCGCGGCGGTCTTCCAGGGATAAGCGCCCGTCGCGTCCTCAGTATCGAGGAGCATGATGATGAAGAGGAATAGCACCATCACGGCGCCGGCGTAGACAAGGACCTGCAGTACGCCGAGGAAGTAGGCGTCCAAGAGGAAGAAGTCGGCGGCCACCCCGACTAGGGCCAGGATCATCCCCATGGCGGAGGTCACCGCATTGCGGCTGACGACCAAGAGAAGGGCAGCCCCGAGGGTCAGTGCTGCGAAGAAAATAAACAGGCCGTCCGGCATGGGTCGGACGGTAGGGCGGGGGGAGGTATTGGAAAGGAGAAAACGCCCCTAAACGCCCTTTTTTGCCACTTTATGGGGGTCATTAGGCCCTCGCCCCCCTCGACCCCTTAAATATGACCGAAAACGCTCAATACCTCAAAGCGGCCGGTGTCGGCGCATCACGCAGGTGGGGTGCTGAGCGATGACCTCCCCGGTGTCGAACCGTCCGGTCCAATCGGGGAAAAAGGCGTCGGCCTCGGGCTCCATGTCCACATGGGTGAGGATCAGCTCGGCGCACCAGGGCAGGGCTTCGGCATACAGCGCGGCGCCGCCGGCCAGGAAAAGGGTCTTGGTCGGTTCGACCTGCGCGGCCTCCATCCAATCCTTGGCGACAATCACGCCCGGGGCAGTGAAACCAGAACGGCTGAGCACGACGGTGGTGCGCCCGGGCAGCGGACGGCCGATGGACTCATACGTCTTGCGGCCCATGAGCAGCACCTGGCCCATGGTGGTCGCCTTGAAGAACGCGAAGTCCTCCGGGATGCGCCACGGCAGCTTGTTGTGCAGGCCGATGCCGCGATTGCGCGCGACGGCCGCGATGGCGATGAGCGGGCGACCGAGGTCCACGACGTCAGATGGCGACGGGCGCCTTGATCGCCGGATGCGGGTCGTAGCCTTCGATCACGATGTCCTCGAACTTGAACGCGAAGAGGTCCTTCACGTCGGGGTTCAACACCAGGCGGGGCAGGGCGCGCGTCTCGCGCGAGAGCTGCAGTTCGACCTGCTCCACATGGTTGGAATAGATGTGCGCGTCGCCGAAGGTGTGCACGAAATGGCCCGGTTTCAGGCCCGTGACCTGCGCGATCATGTGCGTGAGCATCGCGTAGCTGGCGATGTTGAACGGCACGCCAAGGAAGAGGTCCGCGCTACGCTGATACAGCTGGCAGCTGAGGCGACCATCGGTCGAGACGTAGAACTGGAAGAGCGTGTGGCAAGGGGGCAGGGCGACCTGGTCGGCTTCCTGCGGATTCCAGCCGGTGACGATGAGGCGGCGGCTCGAGGGGTTGCGCTTGATCTCATCGACGACGCGGCGGATCTGGTCGACACCGTCATTCTCGTAAGTGCCATCGGGCTTTTTCGTCGCACCGAAGCGGCGCCACTGGTGCCCGTAGACCGGGCCGAGGTCGCCTTCCGGGCGGCCGAACTTCGCGCACTGCTCGGCGCTGGCCCATTCGTTCCAGATGCTGACGCCGCGCTCGGTGAGCCAGGCGTTCTGCGTGCTGCCAGAGAGGAACCAGAGTAGTTCGTGCGTGATCGACTTGAGGTGGACCTTCTTGGTCGTGAGCAGCGGGAAGCCTTCGGCGAGGTCGAAGCGGAGTTGCGCCCCGAAGATGCCGATCGTGCCCGTGCCGGTGCGGTCGCCCCGGATTTCTCCGTGCTGCCGGACGTGGCGAAGCAGGTCGAGATAGGCCTTCATGGGTCTCGGTTATTCGCCGGAAAGCCCCCGCCGCAACACGGAAAGCCGAACCTTTCGCCCTTGCCTACCCGCCCTCCGGGAGACACCCCTTTGGGGTAGCCAACATGAGCGAAAAGCCCGACCTCAACGCCATCTCCCACGACCTGCATGCGGTCCGTAAGGAGAAGCTCGCCCTGCTTCGTGCCGCGGGCGAAGACCCCTTCCGTGCCGAGTGGAATCAGACCCATGTCTCGAACGAATGCCCAGCCCTCCTGCCCGAAGGCGTGGAAGAAGGCCCCGAGGTCTCCGTCGCCGGCCGTATCGTCGCCCTGCGCGTGATGGGTAAGGCGAGCTTCGTCAAGATCCTCGACCGTGGCGGCCTGATCCAGACCTACTTCACCCGCGACGCCTTGGGCGACGCGTACGATACCCATTTTAAGAAGATGGTCGACTCGGGCGACTTCGTGGGCGTCCGCGGTAAACTCTTCCGCACGAAGACCGGTGAAGTCACCGTGCGCGTAGCGGAATACAAGATGGTCGCGAAGTCCCTTCGCCCGCTGCCCGAGAAGTGGGCCGGCCTGACCGACGCCGAGAAGATTTACCGCCAGCGCTACCTCGACCTCGTCGTCAACGAGGAGTCCCGCCGCCGCCTCTTCACCCGTAGCCGCGTCGTCGAATCGATCCGCCGCTTCCTCTGGAGCCGCCAGTTCACCGAAGTCGAGACCCCGGCCCTGCACGCCATCGCCGGCGGCGCCGCGGCCCGTCCGTTCGAGACGCACTCCAATGCGCTCGACTGCGATTTCTATCTCCGCATCGCCCTCGAACTCCACCTGAAGCGCTGCCTCGTCGGCGGTATGGACCGCGTCTTCGAGATCGGCCGCGTCTTCCGCAACGAAGGCGTCTCGGTGAAGCACAGCCCTGAATTCACGATGCTCGAGGCCTACCAGGCCTACACCGACTACCGCGGCATGATGGAACTCGTTCGCTCGATGATCCAGAAGGTCTGCGCCGAAGTCCTCGGCACGACCAGCGTCGTCCGCCCGGACGGCGTGGCCATCGAGCTCGGTGGCGAATGGCGCGAAGCGAAGTATAAAGACCTCATCATCGAACGCACGGGCGACCCGCAGTGGTTCTCGCGCACGAAGGAAGAGAAGATCGCCGCGTGCAAGGCCCTCGGCCTCCACGAACCCCGCACCGACTGGGAAGATTTCGAGGTCACCAACGAGGTCTTCGGTAAGCTCATCGAACCTGGCCTCATCCAGCCGACGTTCGTCACGCATATCCCGAAGGAACTCTGCCCGCTCGCCAAGGTTACCCTCAGCGACGATTCGACCATCGACGTCTTTGAACTCTGCATCAACGGCCAGGAGATTGCGCCGGCCTACTCGGAGCAGAATGACCCCGGCGTGCAGCGTCAGATGTTGCAGCTCCAAGCTGGTGCCGAGACCCAGAAGATCGACGAGGACTTCCTTCTCGCGCTCGAGCACGGCATGCCCCCCGCGGGCGGCCTTGGTATCGGCATCGACCGCCTGGTGATCCTGCTGACCGGCGCGGCCAACATCCGCGACGTCATCCTGTTCCCGACGCTCGCGCCCGAAGCGCAGGCCTGAGTCCTTTCCCTTGCCCTGGTTCCTCCATCTCGCCCTCCGCCAGCTCTTTCCTCCCGGTAAGCGCTTCCCGGCGTTCGCGATGGTGTCGATCCTCGGCGTCGGACTCGGCGTGGCCTCGTTGCTCATCGTGCAGACGGTGATGAACGGCTTCGGCGAAGAACATCGCCTGCGTATCCGCGAATCCTTCGGCGACTGCCAGGTCACGGGGGCCGCGCCAATCGAGCGCGCCGAGACGCTCGCGAAGCAGCTCGCCGCTCGACCCGAGATCGCTTCCGCCTCCCTCTATGCCGAAGGCCCGGCGCTCGCGCGTAATGGCGACTTCTCCGGTATCGCCCAAGTGCGCGGTATCGATCCGACGGACCCCGCCCAGCCGGCCCGTAAGTACGTCTATGGCGGCAGTTTCGACGACCTCGACGACGGCCGTATCATCCTCGGCGCCGGTCTCGCCCGCGCCTTGCGCGTGCGTGTCGGCGACCGCATCGAAATCTGGTCGCCCGCGATGGCCGAGCGCGCCGAGA
The DNA here is from genome assembly GCA_026397955.1 of Verrucomicrobiota bacterium. Classification (GTDB taxonomy): domain Bacteria; phylum Verrucomicrobiota; class Verrucomicrobiia; order Opitutales; family UBA953; genus UBA953. The sequence continues at coordinate 15,971 of JAPLTV010000027.1, forward strand.
AGGGCAAGGCCCCGCTGCCCGCCGAGTTCGAAGTCTGCGCGGTGATTCTCACCGGCTTCACCGAAGTCGATAACGCCGCCGCTCTCATCTCGCTCCGCCGCTTCCGCGAAATCTGGAACCTCGGCCCGCGCGCCCACGGCCTCACGCTCCGCCTGAAGGAGCCGGCCCTCGCCGAGGCGACCGCGGGCCGTCTCGCGGTCGGTCATCCCGAACTCCGCTTCCGCCCATGGCAGGAGATTAAGAAGGACTTCCTCGCGGCCATCCGCTTCGAGAAGACGATGCTCTTCTTCCTGATGTTCATCATCACGCTCGTCGCCTCGTTCTCAATCGGCAGCACGCTCTTCTCGGCCGTCATTCGCCGCTCGCGCGAGGTCGGCGTGCTTGCTGCGCTCGGCGCCGCGCGCTGGCAGGTTGTCGTGCTCTTTGGCCTGCAGGGACTGCTCATCGGTGCGCTCGGCACGCTCCTCGGCTTCGTGCTTACCTGGACGATCCTCGCCTTCCGCGACGGGATCCTCGGCACGATCAATCGCCTTTTCGGCGGAGGCGACATGGTGGCCAATATCTACCAGTTCTCAAAAGTGCCGCTCCACTACGACGCGTCGGATTTCGTCATCGCGGCGGCGTTCACCCTGCTGACCACGGTAATCGCCGGCCTCGTGCCTGCGCTCTGGGCCGCTGGTCGCAAACCCTCGGAGGCCATGCGCGATGCCTGACGTTGTCCTTCAAGTTCGCGGCCTCACTAAGGCTTTCGCTTCGCCCGCTGGCCGTCTGCCCGTGCTGACGGACGTCTCGCTCGAGGTCTTCGCGGGCGAATCCGTCTCGATCCGCGGTTCCTCTGGCTCGGGTAAGACCACTTTGCTCCAGCAGCTGGGCGGACTCGATCAGCCCGACTCCGGTGAAGTCCGCATCCTCGCGCCAGGTGCTGGCCTCGTCGCCCCTCGCTCGTCACTCGGCCGTGGCGTGGGCTTCGTCTTCCAGAACTACCAGCTGATGCCGGAGCTCACCGCGCTCGAGAACGTCGCGCTCGCCGCGCGTATCGCCGGCGTCCCTTCACTTTCCGCGACCGCGGCCGCCCGCTCTTTGCTGACGCAGGTCGGGCTGGGCACCCGCCTCGATCATCTCCCCGCCAAGCTGTCCGGCGGCGAATGCCAGCGCGTCGCGATCGCCCGCGCCTTGGTCAACCGCCCTTCGGTGATCCTGGCCGACGAGCCGACCGGTAATCTCGATGAGCGTACCGGTGCCGAGGTCATGGACCTTCTCCTGGGTATCGTCGCCGAGCGGGGCACGGCCTTGATTCTGGTGACGCACAGTCGCGAGTTCGCCGAGCGAGCCAAACGCCGCTTCGTGCTCTCCAGCGGCGTGCTTTCACCCGCCTGATTTGACAAGCGGGCGGGGCGGGGTTGTCTAGAGGTTCACATGAACGCCGCTCTGACGCCTGCCCAACTTCTCGCTTCCTTGGAATGGCGCTACGCCACCAAGGCTTTCGACACCCGCAAGCTCCCGGACGCCACTTGGGCCGCCCTTGAGGAATCCCTCCGCCTGACGCCTTCGTCCTATGGCCTCCAACCTTGGAAGTTCTTCATCGTCTCGGACCCGGCCGTGCGTGCCAAGCTTCGCCCGGTCTCCTGGAATCAGACGCAGGTCACCGACGCCTCGCACCTCGTCGTCTTCGCCCGTCGCACCGAGATCACCGAGAAGGACGTAAACGATTTCTTCCACCAGATGGTCTCCGAGCGTAACGCGGACGCGACTAAGCTCGAACCCTACCGCCAGATGATGCTCGGCGGCGTGGTCAACGGCAAGGACGCCGCCGGCCAGAAGGAATGGGCGGCTCGTCAGCTTTACATCGCCCTCGGCCAGCTCATGGGCGCCGCCGCGGCCCTCGCGGTCGACACCTGCGCGCTCGAAGGCATCGACCCCGCCGCCTACACCGAGATTCTCGGACTCAAGGGCAGCGGCTACGAAGTCATCGTCGCTTGCGCCGTGGGCTACCGCTCCACGGAAGACAAGTATGCCGCGATGAAGAAGATCCGTTATCCGGCCAGCCGCGTCATCGGCCGCGTCTAATCAGCTGCGGGCCGACCAGCGCACGAATTCCGCGTCGTCGGTCAGCACCTGCGGGTCGCCATATTCCGTCGAAAGTAGGCTGCGATAGGCCTCGTCGGCGAAGCGGCGGCAGTGCAGAAGCACGCGGGCCGAGTGACCGGGCGCACGGACGAGTCGTCCGAGGGCCTGGTTGACTTTGCGCATGCCCGGTCGGACATACGCCAAGGAGAACGCATCTTCGGCGCCGGCTTCGACGAACATCTTGCGGCGGGCTTCCTGGAGCGCGTTGACCTCGGGTAGCGCCGGCCCGATCACCACCGCCGAACGGATGCGCCCGCCCAGCATGTCGACGCCTTCGCCGAGTGAGCCGCCAAGAATCAGGCAGAGGATGGTGTAGCGGTTGAGCGAATCCTCGACGAAGCGCGCCGTGCCGTCAGGTCCGAGCCCGCGCGGTTGCACGGCGACGTCGGCTTTGGGGTCGAGGTTGCGGACTTCCTTCAGCACAGCTTCGGCATATTTATAGGAAGGGAAGAAGGCGGCCACCGCGCCTTCTTGGGCAAGGCGGAGCAGGGCGGCTCCGGTGCGGGCCATGTGGCCTTCGCGCGTCTTGAGGCGTGTGTCCACGCGTCCGTCGATTGCGACGGTGTAAGCGCCTTGGCGCCACGGTGCGAGGGCGTTGACCATCACGAGATTATCCGGGTCGAGTCCGCAGTCGGCGGCGAGCGAGCCGCGCGGGCCGGGCGTCGCGGTCATCAGCAAGGTATGGCCGAAGGCGCGCAGGCGTTCGCCGGTGGCCTTGGCGGCGGAAAGGCAATCGAGGCTGAGGAGGCCGGGCTTCGGCGACCAGAGGAGCCAGCCAAGGTCGGCGGCTTCGAGGCGTTCGGACCACGTGGCGGCGTTCCAGACGGCCTGCTTGGCGGCGTCGGGCAGGTCGTCGGTGTTGAACGGGTGTTCGGCGGCGAGGACGGACATGCGTTCCGCAATGGCCATCGCCTCGATGCGGTCGTCCGGCGAGATCGCGTCAGCCTTGGGCAGGCGATGCAGGAAGTCGGCCCACATCTGCGCGGTCTGGCACCACGCTTCGGGCGCACGGAAGCGCGTCAGTGTGAAGGCGAAGTCGGCGGCGGATTGTTCGTCGTCGCGGAGCGAGAGGCATTCCGCGGCGCGGTCGGGCAGGTTGTGAGCTTCGTCCACGATCAGCACCGTATCGTGCATGTCCCATCCCGGCACGGTCTCAAGGGCGGCCCGGTTGCGCGGCGAGAAGACGTAGTTGTAGTCGCAGATGACCACGTCGGCGTGTGCGAGCATCGCCTTGGTGATGTCCCACGGTGGCACTCCCGCGATGCGGCCGATCTCGCGAACCCGACGGAGATCAGCAGCTTCCTCAAGGAGATGCTGCGGGTCGATCTTCGCGTTGGCCCAGTTACGCCGGATCTGCTCAGGGTCGTCGGTGATGCCGTCGACCTCGTGTTCGGAGCGCGGGCGGAGTAGCACGGCGCGGAGCTCGTTGCTGCGGGCGAGGCGGCGGAGTTCGGTGAGCACCTGCGTCTGGCCGGTGCCCTTGCCGGTGAGGTAGAGGAGGCGTCCCGCGCGGCCGCCGCGGAGGAGGCCGAGTCCGTGGCGCAGTGCGGCGGAGGTCTTGCCGAAGCCCGTCGGTGCGACGAGCAGGCGCGTGGGCGAATCGAGGCCGGCCTGGTCGAGATCGGCGCAGCATTGCAGCCATTCCGGGCGCGGCTCCTTGAAGGGTAGTCGATCGGGGAGATTAAGTAGCCGTGCATGACTGGCCCGACGGTTCTCGGCGTGCGCGGCGAGCGTCTCTGCCTGCGTGAGGAGGTCGGCTTCGGCGGAGCGGGGCAGGGCGACGGGCTGGCGGGTGCCGTCAGCGGGGTCGATGAAGATGAGTTCGCCTTTCACCTCGCGGGCGCCGGAGGCTAGGCGGGCCGCGTGACAGTAGGCCGCGAGCTGCAGGAAGTGGTGGGCGAAGCGCCCGATGAGGAACTCGGGTTTACGCGGCAGCTTCAGGCTGATCGTTTTGATTTCGCGGATGCGGACCTCGCTGTCTGTCTCGAGCCATTGGTCGGCGCGGCCGGTGATGGCGATCGTCCAGCCGAGGGCGCCGACTTCGCAGGCGATCGTCCGTTCGAACTGCCAGCCCTGGCCTTCGGCTTCGGCGACCTTGCGCATGGTCTCGTGCCATTGGCGGCCCGCTTCGGCGCGCCACGGGGCGCCGCCAGCGCCGGCGCCGGGACCCGGTCGGAACGTCGCGAACTCCTGCGCGCTCAGTTCGACGCGCTTCGCCTTGATGTCGATGCGCATCAGGGCAGGACGAAATGGGCCTCGCCGGCGGCCCAGCGTTCGAGGTCGATGGCGAGCTTCGTGACGGTCTCTTCGTCGGTCGTCTGCCCATCGAGTGGTTGGCCGAGGATCGCCGCTGCGCTGGCTTGGCGGCCGCCGAGGCGCGTGAACCACTGTTCATGCACGCCCCAGCCGCCGTCCTTGAGGATAAGCCAGAGGCTCTTGAAATAGGCGCAGTCGGCGCGGGGGCGCGCGGCCATCGCATCGAAGGTCTCGAGCGCGATGCGGTAGCAGACCTCGGAGGATTCGGGCGGCGGCGGGTTCTTGCGCAGCATCGACGCAAGGCGGCAGGCGCGTTCGAGCGTACGGTGGTCGCGGGCGAGACCGGCGCGACGGGTGAGGAGGCGATAGTCGCGGGCGAAGCGGATGCCGCCGTCCTTCGCGCGTTCAAGGCTGACTTCGCCTTCGTCGAAGAGGTCAGGCAGGGTGGTGCCGTTGCCGCGCTGGGTGCGGATCAGACAGCGGACGATGCCTTCGGCGGGCTCGAGCAGCGTGAGCAGGGAGTGCGATTCCCCGGAGGGATCGCGACCCAGCACCAGGCAGCGGAGGCTCGACGCGGACATCCGGCCTACTCCTTGCTTTCCGGCTTAGGGACGACTGCGCCGAAGCTCATCAGTAGACCAAGGGCTTCGCCGACGGTCAGTTTCGTCTCACGGACTTCCTCGGGAGAGAGGTGCAAGATGACACCGGTCGTCGGCGCTGGTGCGGCCGGGATGAAGACGTTCACGACCTGTTTGCCGATGGCTTCGCTGAAGACCGTCGGTTGCTCATGGGTCACGAAAGCGATGGTCCACATGCCCGGGCGCGGGAACTCGACCATCACCACGCGGCGGAAGGTGTCCTTGTTGCGACCGCTTAGGGCGTCGACCATCTGGCGGATGGTGCCGTAGAGGGCGCCGAGGCCGGGGATGCGTTCGAGCACGGCCCCGAACCAGCGGTGCAGGAGCTTGCCGAAGAGACGCTTCGAGAGGTAGCCGACGACGATCAGAATGAAGATCATCACCACGGCGGAGGACACCACCACGAGCTGGCGGTAGAGGCCGACCGTGAAGTCGGGCGCGGGGGTCTTCGAGTTATGCCAAAGCCAGGCCAGGCCGAACTCGATCGCCGGCTGGATGAACTTGCCCATCAGGTCGAGCAGGACCGACACCACGTAGAGCGTCAGGCCGATCGGCATGAGCAGGAAGAGGCCCGTCAGGAAGTTATGGCCGAGGCGGGAGGCTAAGGTGTTCTTTTCGTTCGTTTCGCCCATGCCTCCAGCAAAGGAAGTCCCGTGGCCGTGGCAAGGTCGGTCACAGGAATCCGGGATTGTAACAGGGCCGGCGGGCCTTTTAATGACCTTATGAAGACGTTCCTCTGGGTTGCCCTCGCCATCGTGGTATCGTCGGCCAGACTCACCGCCGTGTCCGAAGCCTATCCTCGCACCGCGCCCGGCGACCTCGAGCTCAAGACCTTGCCCGCGGCCCGCTGGATGCGCACGGAGTCTTCGACGGATTATTTCGCCGCGGACAACGGTCTGTTCATGAAGCTCTTCCGCTACATCGACTCGAACAAGATCCCGATGACCGCGCCGGTCGAAGCGGGCATCAAGCCGGGGACGATGGTCTTCTATATGGACGATGCCTCGGCCAAGCGCGCCGACCTCGCGGAGACGGCGCAGGTGAAACTATCGTCGGTCTCCGAACGTCGCGTGGCCGCCATCGGTATCCGTGGCTCGTATAGCCGTGAGAATTACGAGGAAGCCTTGACCGAGCTGAAGGCTTGGCTCGCGAAGCGGACCGACGTCAAATCGTCCGGCGAACCGTATGCGGTTTACTGGAACAGTCCGTTCGTGCCGTTCTTCCTCAAGCAGTCGGAAGTGCACATTCCCGTCGCGCCGACGAAGTGATCAGGCCCAGGGGCGCTGGCGCCAGGCGAGGCCTTCGGCGATTTCGCGGGCGAGTTCCGGTCCGCGGAAGATGAGGCCGGAGTAGACCTGCACGAGGCACGCGCCTTCGTCCATGAAGCGCCCGGCGTCCTTGGCCGACAAGATGCCGCCGCAACCGACGATCGGGATGCGTCCGTCGGCCTCCTTGGCGAGGAAACGCACGACCTGCAGGGAACGTTCGAGCAGAGGGGCGCCGCTGAGGCCACCGCGTCCGGGCGAGCACGCTTCGGTGCCGGGCGGGCGCGTGGTCGTGGTGTTTGTGGCGATGATGCCGGCGAAGCCGCATTCACCGACGACGCTGACGATGTCGGCCAGCTGGTTCGGATTGAGGTCCGGGGCGATCTTGAGAAGTAGGGGCACCGGGCCGCCGGCAACCGAGCGGTTCTCCTGCACGAGCGTCGAGAGTAGCGTCACGAGCGGGGCGCGATCCTGGAGGGCGCGTAGGCCGGTGGTGTTCGGGCTGCTGATGTTCACGACGACGTAGTCGGCGAGCGGGGCGAGGAGTTTGAAGCAGGTGAGGTAGTCTTCGTGCGCCTGCTCGTTGGCGGTCGCCTTGTTCTTACCGATATTGATGCCGAGGGGACAGCCGCGCTGGCCACGGCCAGGCTGCTTGCTCAGGCGATCATGCAGGGCTTGCGCACCGTTGTTCGGGAAACCGTAGGCGTTCACCACGGCGTTGAGCTCGGGGTAGCGGAAGACGCGGGGCTTCTCGTTGCCCGGCTGGGCCTTCGGGGTGACCGTGCCGACTTCGACGTGCCCGAAGCCGAGGGCGGCCGCGCCGCGCCAGCCGATGCCGTCCTTGTCGAAACCGGCCGCGAGGCCGATATGGTTCGGGAACTTCAGGCCAAAGGCTTCGATTGGGCGGCCACCCTTGGGGGTGAGCGAGCGCTCCATCAGGAGGCGTAGGGGGGCGCAGGCGCCCAGGAGGCCCATGCCGCGGAGGCCGACCTGGTGGGCCGTCTCCGGGTCCAGCGAGTAGAGGGCCTTGGAAATCACCTTCTCATACAGGAAAGACATGCCCAGCAGTTAAGGGAGGAAAGGGCGGAAGGAAAGCGGAGAAGCCCGCCATTTGGACCCTTCACCGACCCCTCTTGACTCCCGCCCAGACATGGACACATCACCCCCCATGGCTGTGACTACCTCAAAGCTCCTTTGGTGCACCATCCGCTTCAAGGAGAAGGAAGGCAACTGGTGGGTGAAGGAGAACTCCGACCCGAAGCACTACGAGCCGGATGGCTTGGGCATCCTCGATCCCTTCCAGTTCCCCTGGATCCTCGACATGATGGACCCCCTCCGTGAGTACGGCCTGTCCAACGAAGTGCTCGAAGCCGCCTTCATCCCTTTCCAGCCCCAGGAAATCGACAAGGACAAGGACCAGACCGTCCGCCTCGTCCGCGTCGCTGAACACATCCTCGATTCCGAGGAACAGCTCTTCGCCCTGCCGAACGTCAAGGACGGCGACAAGGGTGCCCACGCCGATTTCCTCGAGCACATCATGCGCCTGCGCGTGAAGCTCATCAACGACACGATCAAGCTCGAGCAGAAGCTCACCGTCGAGGACGTGGATGAACAGCTCAGCGAACTGCGCAACCAGGCCATGATCGAGGGCCGCGACATCCATCCTTTCGAAGAGATCACCGACATCCTCGAGTTCGTCCCCCTGGGCCATGAAGTCCCGGGCGATGACGATGATGACGACAAGCCGGCCCGCGCCCAGGGTGCTGCCGAAGACATTGCCGACCTCCCTGATGTCGAAGAAGTCGACAAGGACATGGAGAAGAATCTCCGCTGGGATGACGAAGATGAGCCGGCCGAAGAAGGCGCCAGCGAAGAAGGCGGCGAGTCCGAAGGCGGCGGCAAGGCTTCCGGCAAGTCCGGTCGCCGTCGCTAAGCCAGCTTACTTCGACGTCTCGTCCTCGGGTTTCTCGGCCACCTGCGGCTCGAAGAGCCAGAGGCGACGCGCCGCCATGTCCACCGCGATGGGGTGGGCGCGCAGAAAGTCGTCGCCCAGCAGATTATGCTCCTGGTCGCGGATGAATTCCACGCCGGTGAGCGGGGCGCCGCCAATCATCAGGGACTTGATCTTGCAGACCTCGACCCGCGTGAGGCCGGTGCTGCGGACGGTGGCCACGGGCAGGAAGCCGCGGAACTCGGTCTGGCCGCGGAACTTCAGCGAGCTCATGTAGGACTTCGAGGCGCCGGAATCGACAATCATGGGGACCTTCACGCCTTCGACCTCGATGTTCACGCCGCAATGGCCGCCGCGGCTGTAACAGGGGACTTCGTGGGCGCCGGAAGTGTCCGGAATCTTGCCGAGGATCATGACCTTATTACGCAGGTCCATGTAGAACGGCCGACCGAACAGGATGTCGGCGCCGAGCAGGCCATCGATCTCCATGCCATCGAGCGGCATGATCGCCACGTGGAAATCGCGCCAGGTGACTTCGCCCGCTTGGAGTTTCTCGACGAGTCCGTAGGTGGATTCGTTGCGGCCCGAGTTACCCATGGTGGGCATGCTGAACGCCTCGGTGATACCGCAGCGCGCGGCGGCGCGCGGCGTGATCACGGCGGTGCCTTGGCAGCCGGTGTCGACGCCCATGAGCACGGTGACCCCGTTGATCTGCATGCGCAGCGTCGGGATGGATTTGATGCGCAACTGGAACGTGGCCATGCCGCTTTCCGGAAACTCGTCCTTGGGCTTCTTCAGCTCCTGCGCGGCGAGCGTGACGGCGACGCAGAGGCTGAGGCAGGCGAGGAGGGTGCGCAGGGGCTTCATCGGTGAGCGTCGTTGAAGCGCGGGTCGGTCCGCGCCGGGGTCACTTCACCTTGGACGGTTTCCGGAAGAGGTCGACAAGGACCTGCGGTTTTTTGGCTCAGGCTCCGCGGCGGCGGCGCCAGACATAGGTCAGGGCGAAGAGCAGGCCGCCCAGGCCGACGGCCCAGTCGCCGTGGCGCACCCAGAAGGTGTCCGGCTGGCGGGTGCGGGGCAGACCGATGGGGGCGGTCGCGCGGGAGCCTCGGAAATAGATGGTCCCTTGATCCAGGAGCGGGAAGGCCCGGCCGAGCGAATCGATTGTCCCGCTCCAGCCGGCGTTGCCGCAGCGGACCACCGGGAGGCCGGTGGACGCGGCCAGCAGGATCGAGTGGGCGACGTGCTGGTAGGCGCCGGCTTCGCGGCCATACCAGGCGTCGTTCGTCACCACGATGAGGACGTCGGCCCCGGCGAGGGCGTGTTCGCGGGCGAGCTCAGGAAAGACGTCTTCATAGCAGATGAGCGCACCGGCCATGAAGGTGTGGCCGCGGCGCGTGGTGAGCGGGAGCAGCGAGGGTCCGGTGCCGGCGATGCAATCCGTCGCGATCGGCACGACTTTGCGCAGCGGCAGGAAATCAGCGAACGGGACATATTCGCCGAAGGGCACTAGGTGGCGTTTGGCGTAGACGGGTTTCTGCGCCCCCTCCGCGGTGATCACCGCGACGGCGTTGCCGTATCCGGCACCGCGGCGATCGAGGGTGCCGATGACGAGCGGCGTGTCCGTGGCTTTGGCCAGGCCCCTCAGGCGGCTCAGGTAGGCTTCGCTCTCGAGCGAGAGCGGCAGGGCCGCTTCGGGCCAGAGGACGAAGTCGACGGCCTTATTCGCCGCGACCGACGCGGTCATCGCTTCCGTCAGCGCGAGGTGTTCCTGCAGGCGGGTCGGATCCCACTTTGCGTTCGGATCGAAGTCGGTCTGCACCACGCCGACGGAGAAGCTGACCTTGTCGGTCGACATCTTGGCGGCGTTGGCGGTGAGTAGGGTGAGGAAGGCGAGCGCGATGGGCAACAGGCCGAGGTAGAGTTCGGGGGTGAGTCGACGCAGCCAGCCCATCGGACCAGCGGGCTTCAGGCTGCTTTCTTCCCGATAGAATTCGATCAGCCGGACGATCCAACGGGCGAGACCGAGGTTGAAGAGCACGAGCGCGAGGGAGAGGCCGATCGGGCCGGCCCAGGCGCAGAGGCTGAGCATCACGGGATTGCCGGTCTGCGAAGCCGAGAGCGGCAACCAGCCGAAGCCGGAGAGGATCGTGCTACGCGTCCATTCGAGGAGGCCCCAAGCACCGGCGAGGCCGCTGATCGCGAGCAGGCGGGCTGGCAGCGAAGCACCTGCGCAGGCGGGGAAAATCCAGCGCACCAGCAATAGCCAGACGAACGGGTACAGCGCGCAATAGGCCGTAAGCAGCACGAGGCCGATCCAGCCGAGCGGCGGGTAGACGTGGCGGAGCCAGACCAGCAAAGCGATCCAGAGCACCCAACTTGTCACGAAGCTCGCGCGACGCCAGGTGCGCCAGTCAGGGCGGAGCGTCGTGGCGATCGTCGCCGGCACCAGCGCGACGAACGCCCAGAAAGGATGTCCGACGGGACCGAACGAAAAGAAGAGCAGCAGGGCGGTCAGCGCGGCGCCGACCCAGGCGAGCCGGGCGGCAGCAGGGCTGCTCGTCGGCTGCTCGGTCATTCCGAAAGCGTCTCGACCACTTCCCAGCCTTCGTCACGGACGAGCGCTTCGGCCTTCTTCCATTTCAGGTCCTGGGTCTCAGGTCCTTTGCGGATGCGGACGACGGCGTTGCGGCCGATCTTCGGGGTGGCGCGGCGGAAAGGTTCCTGCTTCTGGACCATCGGGTTCTCGGACGGTCCCTTCTCGTATTGCTTGAATTCATCGCCCATGCCCGGTTCGGCGGGTCCGATGATCTTGGTCTGATCACGGGCCCGGCGCATGAGGGACTCGAGCGCTTCCATCGACGACGCGGTCCGGAAAAGGCCGGCGCAGGTGTCGTTCCGCAGGAGCTGCATCAGGCGTTCGAAGGCCTTGAAGGCCTCGGCCTTGTATTCGTTAAGCGGATCCTTCTGCGCGTAGGAGCGCAGGCTGACGCCGCGACGGAGGTCTTCCATCTCGGTCAGCTGGTTCTGCCAGTTGCGGTCGATGGCGCGGAGGAGGACGCTGCGTTCGAGGTATTGGAGGATTTCAGCCGACTCGTTTTGCTCGCGGCTGGCCTGAAGGGCGCGGACGCGGTCGGTGGCGAGGAGGATCACCTGGGCCTTCGTGCGGGCGAGGATGTCCTCGAGGTCGATCCGCATGTGGAAGGTGGTGACGAACCAGTGGACGAAGGTGTCGGCCGCGCGACGGTCGGCGTCGCCGCCACGTTCGGGGAAGACGACGTCAAGGCGGGCTTCGATCTCTTCCTCGACGATGTTCATGATCGTCTCGCGGCTGTCGACGGCCGCAAGGGCGCGGTTGCGGAGACCGTAGACGATTTGGCGCTGCTGGTTGAGCACGTCGTCGTACTGCAACAGGCGCTTGCGCATCGAGTAGTTCTGGCCTTCGACGCGCTTCTGGGCGGTGCCGATCGAGTGGTTGAGGAACGGGTGTTCGAGCGGCTCGCCTTCCTTGAAGGACTTTTCGAGCATCGAGGAGACGATGCCGGCGTTCGCGAACAGGCGCATCAGGTCGTCCTCGAGGGAGACCAGAAAGCGGGAACGGCCGGGGTCGCCCTGACGCGAGCAGCGGCCACGGAGCTGACGGTCGACGCGGCGGACTTCATGGCGCTCGGTCGCGACGACGTAGAGGCCGCCGAGTTCGCGGACACCTTCGCCCAGTTTGATGTCGGTGCCGCGGCCGGCCATGTTGGTGGCGATGGTCACCGCGCCGCGCTGGCCGGCCATCGAGACGATGTCGGCTTCGGCTTCGTGGTGCTTGGCGTTGAGGATCTTGTGGGGCACCTTGGCCATCGCGAGCATGCGGCCGAGGGTCTCGGAGGCTTCGACGGAGGCGGTGCCGACGAGTACGGGCTGGCCGCGCTTGTGGGCTTCGGCGATCTCCTTGATGGCGAACTGGTACTTCTCCTTGCGGGTCTTGAAGACGATGTCGTTGTCGTCGATGCGGATGCACGGACGGTGCGTCGGGATGGCGACGACGGTCAGGCGATAGATGTCGTGGAACTCGGAAGCTTCGGTCTCGGCGGTGCCGGTCATGCCCGCGAGCTTCTGGTACATGCGGAAGTAGTTCTGGATCGTGACCGTCGCGTAG
>JAPLTV010000106.1 GCA_026397955.1 Verrucomicrobiota bacterium
GTATCGAGGTAGGGCCAAGCATCCCTGCTTGGCCGAGGCCGACCAAGGATGGTCGGCCCTACCCGAGGCAACTATGTCGTGACGCGGTCCCGACCCTACCTCAAGACAGCCAAACAAAAAGGACGGCTCGGAGAGCCGTCCCTACCTATACATGCTTCGCAGCCTGCCAGCATGCCAACAGACCCCCACGCGATCGCTTAGCGATCGCGTCAGATCTTCTCCAGCGACCAAGGCTTACGGAGTTCGCGCGAGAGCATCGCGGTCGCGCCAGCGTCGTCGATGAACTTGCCCGCGGCGCCGTCGAACTTGAGCTTACGGCCGGTGAAGACCGCGGCGTTACCGAGGTGGCCGATAGTCGTGGTATGATGCGCGGCCATGACGTGCGAGAGCGGACGGCGACGGGACTGCACGCAGTCGACGAATTCCTGATAGTGGTCAGTCGTGCCGGGGCAGCGCCAGGCATCCGGACCGAGGTCCTTCTCCCAGAGACCCGGGATGGAGCACGTCTGCTTGCCGCGGGTGACGTAGAGTTCGCCCTTCTCGCCGATGAAGCGCATGCCCATGAAGGAGCTACTGACCGACATCTTGAAGCCGTCGGCGTAGCCCACGGTGTAATCGTAGTCGGCGTGGGTATCCCAGGGGCCTTCGCGGAGTTTGCCCGAGCCTTCGACGGACACCGGGAACTCGGCATCCTTACCCATCGCCCAGGCGGCGATGTCCGGGTGGTGGCAAACCCAGTCGAGGAGCTGGCCACCGCCGAAATTCATGTGCCAGCGCCAATGGAAGTGGAAGACCCGCGGGTCGTAGGCGAACTCCGCGGACGGGCCGACCCACATATCGTAGTCGACTTCAGCCGGAGCCTTTTCACCCGGCTGCGGGGCAGGCGGCATCGCATGGCCGTTGGGGCCGGTGCCGACCTCGACCTTGAGGATCTTGCCGAGCATGCCGTTACGGACGAGTTCGACGCCTCGGCGGAAATTAGGGGTGGAGCGCTGCCACATGCCCGTCTGCCAGACGCGGCCGTTCTCCTTCACCGCATCAGCGATCGCTTTGCCTTCGGCCCAGGTCTTCGCGAGCGGCTTCTCGCCGTAGACGTCGATGCCCGCGCGGAGGAGCGCGCAGCTGATGACACCGTGCCAGTGGTCCGGCAGGCCGTGGACGGCGGCGTCGGGCTTCTCCTTCGCGAGCAGCTCACGGAAATCGACATACTGCTTCGGGGCGGAGAGCCCCTTCTTCACGATGACCTCGTTGGTGGACTTCAGGACGCGACGGTCGACATCGCAGATTGCGATGACTTGGACGCCCTTCTTGGACATCAGCTGGCGCATGTCGCCGCCACCCTGAGACTTCAGGCCGAGGCCGACGAGCTGGAGACGATTACTCGGGGCTACCGTGCCGTCCTTACCGAGCGCGGAAGCCGGGATGATGGAGGGAAAGCCGAGAACGGCACCAGCGAGGGCGGTGTTCTTCAGGAACGAACGGCGATTGAGCTGGGACATCTGAGGAGGGGTAGGGATAGGGGTGGGGGTAGGACAGGTGTAACGGGGGAAACGTTCCGAGGAAAGGAGGGAAAGCGGCTTCGAGGACACGAGGGCCGGAGGGCACGAGGATCAGAAGAGACATCCGCTCAAAGGGAAACCGGAGACCGGGTGGTTAGCTGGGGGATTCATTCTCAGGTCTCGGGTCTCGGCCATCAGGGTTCAGTTACGGGTGTCCAGGTTCAGGTGCGGGTCCCAGGTGGGCGGCATCGGGTAGGGCGGTGATTGCCATCGCCGCCGTTCGAAGCCGCGGAGGGTAAGTCGTCGGGTCTTAGCCAGGCACATTGACTCCCGAATCCGTCGGCGAACGGACGCGACGCCGTCGCGTCCCTACCTCCGGCCTCGCCTCCGGTCCTCAGGCCCTCTAGTCCTCGGGTCCTCGAAACATGCGCTCCCTCCTCGCTCTCCTCCTCGCCGGTCGCCTTCATGAGCACCACGGGTGACGTCATGGGCGACGTCCTCGCCAAGGATTCGTCCAAGGAAGCGAAGGCCGCCTCCGAGAAGGCCGCCGTGGCCCGTCGCGCTGCTTTCCAAGTCTGGATGGAAAACGGGGGCGCGTTCGTCGGCGTGCATGCCGCCTCTGACGCCGGTGCGGCCGAGAAATACTGGCCATGGTTCGCCC
>JAPLTV010000048.1 GCA_026397955.1 Verrucomicrobiota bacterium
GATTTCCAGGATGCGCTCCGGCCGAGTCGCGCCCGGGTGGATGACCGCGAAACGTCCTTCCTCCAGCATCATGCCATGTTCCTGCATACGCGACGGCGCGAACCACATGGCCGGCGTCTCGGCATGGAAGCCCAAGATACGCGCCATCACCTCATGGTCGCGGGCGGCCTCATGCGGATCGACGACGGATCCGAAGACCTGCTGATGCATCAGCGGGCGGAGATAAAACGGGGCATGGCCGCCGCAGGCGCGGACAGCGGCGCCGCTCAGCGCCACGAGACGATTAGCCAAAGAATCCCCACCGAGCGCGATCGCGAAGTCAAAGCGCTGGCGACGGAGCCGGGAGAGTAGCGCTAACGAGGAGCCTTCTTCGCCGAAGCCGATCGTCTCGACAATCGCGGGACACCCCTCGAGGGCGACCTCGGAGCCGGGCGTGGTAACGAAAGTGATCTGCGCGCCCGGATGCCGTTCGCGAATCGTCCGCAAACCCGCCGTCGCGGCCAACGCGCCGCGGAGTCCGGTGAACTTGACGACCAGCAGGCGCATCTCAGGCGAGGTTCTTGGCTTGGTTATCCCAGAGGCGACGGAACAGGTCAGAAGACGCGTAAACCGCCTCGCGCGGACCGTCAGCGACGATCCGACCGCCGTCAAAGACCAGGACGCGGTTCACATCACGAATTGTGCTGAAGCGGTGCGCGACGATGAGGGTCGTGCGACCCTTCATCAGAAGAGCGAGCGACTGCTGAATGCTGCGCTCGGTATCCGTATCGAGCGCCGAAGTAGCCTCATCGAGGATGAGGATCGGGGCATCCTTCAGGAACGCGCGGGCGATCGAGACGCGCTGACGTTGACCGCCGGAAAGACGCCCGCCACGCTCGCCGACCTTAGTCAGGAAGCCCTCGGGCTGGGCCTCGATGAACTCGAGCGCGCCCGCCAGACGGGCGGCCTCGCGAACCTCCGCATCCGAGGCGGCAGGCCGGCCGAGACGGATATTCTCGAGGATGGATTCATTGAACAGAACGGGCTCCTGCGAGACCAAGGCAATGTTCGCACGCAGGTCAGCCTGACGAACCGCCCGGAGATCATGGCCGTCGATGCGGATCGTGCCTTGCTGCGGATCGAAGAACCGCGGCACCAGATTGACGAAGGTGCTCTTGCCGGCGCCGCTCGGGCCGACGAGCGCGACAGACTGGCCGGCAGGAATCTTCAGCGTGACGTCGACGAGCACCGCGTCGGCGCCGTAACTGAAAGAGACGCCACTCATCTCGAGGTCGCCGCGCACGCGCGCGAGCGGACGGGCCTCGGTCGCATCGGCGACCTCGATCGGCGCGAGGATGACCTCCTCCAGACGGACAAGACCAGGGGCGGCCATGCTGAGGCGGCTGGCCACGTTGCCCAGCCGCTTAATCGGTCCGTAGGCGAAGTAGAAGGCGACGATCAACGAGATCAGCTCCGGCAAGGTGAAGCCGTTCATCGCACCGACGGCGATGGCGCCGGAGATGCCGGCGGCGGCGGTGAGCTCGACCAGCGGGGAAAGAGCCTTCTCGTAGCGGACCAGCTTGCCTTGGATGCGCAGGCCTTCCTGGCTGGCTAGGTTGAAGCGCTGCGACTCGCGCTCCTGCAGTCCGTAGGCGCGCACCTCGCGGGCCGACTGCAGGTTCTCGACGGCAATACTGTTCAGGTCGGAAGCGGACTCCATGCCCTGACGCATACGCTTCTGGATGCGCATCGCGACGCCGCGCACGAGCAAGACCGCGGCGGGCACGACGAGCAGACAGGCGAGGAACCAATAACCCCTGTCGTGGGAGAAGCAGATCATCACCACGTAGCCCAGCGCGAACAGCAAGGTCAGCGGCTGGACGATCAGGTCATTGGACACATCGACCAGCACCAGCCGGACGGAGTTGGGGTCCGAAATCAGACGGGAGAGCAGGTCGCCAATCGAATGCCGGCCGAAGAACCCGAGATGCAACTGCTGCAGCTTGGCGAACACGTCGCGGCGGACGGCTTCGATGACGCGCAGTCCCGCTAGATTAAGAAGATAGGTCGAGAAGAACTCACCCAGACCTCGAATCAGCCAGACCGCCGGCAGGAAACCCACCGCGAACGCGACCTCGTAACCCTTCGGGAGGAAGAACGCCGGCTGGCCGCCGAGCCACTTCGGCCAGGTCAGGAGCGGCACCGCTCTCGACGCCGCGTCACCGAAGACCGCGGGGAGCACTTTGCCGATGAGGAATGGCAGGCCGATCGCGTTCGCGGCCGCGAAGACGATGGCGGCCACCAACGACAGGCCGAGGAGCGTGCGGCTTCCCTTCAGGTAGGGCAGGTAGAGCTTATAGCGGCCTCGGAACACGCCACCAGCGTGGCGACGAGCCCCGCTGGTGGAAACACCAAATCTTTCCTATTTCCTCTTCGGGAAGGCCACCGAGAGACCTACCGCAAGAGCCAGGATGAACCCGATGATCGAGAGCGAGACGGAGGTCGGAATGTGGACCACGCCTTTATCGATGAGCTCCTTCGGCACCCAGCTGGCGAGCTGGCCCTCGGCCTGACCGAGTCCGCCGGCCCAAGGCAGGATCATCTTGAGGCCGATGAAGACCAGGATGAAGGACAAGGCGGGCTTGAGGAAACGGAAGAGATGCATGAAGCCCGAGATGGCGAAGTACATCGAGCGCAGGCCCATGATAGCGAAAATATTGGAGGTGAAGGCGATGAAACGCTTTTCCTCGATAGCCATGTCGGTCGGCAGGATGCCGAGCACCGCGGGGATGGAGTCGATCGCGAACAGCAGGTCGGTGCTCTCGATGACAATCAGCACCACGAAGAGCGGCGTAAAGACGCGGCGGCCGTCCTCGCGGGCGACGAAGGCCTCGCCATGCAGGCGATTGGTCACCGGCAGGAATTTCTTCGTCATGCGGACGACGAAATTCTCGTCGACACCTTTGCCCTCGGATTCGTCATGCGAGAATGCCATCTTCAGGCCGGTAAAGAGTAGGAAGGCGCCGAAGAGCGGCAACAGGAGGGCGAAACTGTCGACCGCGGCGATGCCGGCGATGATGAAGACCGCGCGCATGGCCACGGCGCCAAGGATGCCCCAGAAGAGCACGCGATGCTGGAGGTGCGGAGGAATACCGAAGTGAGCAAAGACCAAAATAAAGATGAAGAGGTTGTCGACGGACAGCGCCAATTCTAGGACATAGCCCGCGGCGAAGAGCTCGGCATCTTCCGGCCCGCGCCAGGCGGAGAGCAGGAAGGCGAAACCGACGGCCAGCGAAACCCAGACCACACACCAGGCGACGGCTTCTTTGAAGCTGGGCGCCTGGTCGGCCTTCTTCTTGAAGACGCCGAGGTCGAGAGCAAGCATGAGCCCGACGAAGCCAAGGAAGGCGGCCCAAGCCCAACCGGGAATCCTCAAAGGGGCCTCGGCAACAGCGGACAGGAAGACGGACATGCTCTTGAAGTTAGCCTAAACGCCCGGGAGTCAAGCCCACCCCGCCGATGCGGGCTTGCCCGCCCCGCCCTACCCCGACTTACTGACCATCGCGTTCCCGTAGTTCAACGGATAGAACATTGGTTTCCTAAACCGAGGATGTGGGTTCGATTCCCGCCGGGGACAGCGACGCGAAGCGCGGCCTATTTCTTGAGGCGATAGCCTTGGATTCGGGTGTTCGGCGACCGACGGTAGATCGCATCCACATCCTTGAGTAGCATGAGCGTCCAAGGCGCGAGGATGCTGTCCCCGTTCTTGGTCAGGACGATATCATCGGCGATCTGCACGCAGGTATGGAGGCCTTCGCCGTCGTCCAGGAAGCAGAGCACGTCGCCGAACTGGTAGGGCGCGTCCACGACCGCGTAGTCCTTGAGCAGATGCTCCGCCGCGAACTTGGTGTCTAGGTAGACGTCCTTAGGCGTGGCGTTGAAGAAGTTGAGTGAGGTCCAATGGCAGTCCGGGAAGCGACCCTTGAGGCCCAGGTCCATCTCCGGGAACGTATACACCCGCTGACGGATCAGCGACGGCAGGAAGTGGGTGATATCGACCGTCTGCGGGGCACGGCGCTGCGTGATCGCAGCGATGAACGCCGAGCGCGACGAATCCGCCTGCCCGCCCGCCCAGTAATCGATGAACGCCTTGCGGTCGCCGGCCAAAGGGAGCTTCAGCTCGACGAGCAGGCTGCGCACGCGGGTGACGGAGCGGAAGACCGCGTTCACCTCGTCCGGCGTCTTGGCCAGGCCTAGCAAGGCCTGGACGTCGCTGAAGACCGTCGCGCCGCCGCGCTTCCAGAGAAGGCGACGAAAGAGGGCCTGCTGGGGCGGCGTGAGCGAGGCCCCCTGCATCCAGTCGTCCACATCTCCGCCGAGGATGAACACCGGGTCGCGCTGGTATTCGTTGGCGGCATGCTTCGCCAGCTCCAGGTAGAGGGCGCTCCGGGACTCCTGGCTCAAGGCTGCGAGATCCTCGACCTCAGGCTGCAGCACGATGCTGTTACCGCTGGCGACGAACCGCACGGGGCTGAAGAGGCGCTCGATCACGGCTTCCGGCACCTTGGCCTTCACGAGCGTCTCGCGGACGGCATGCGCCGTGGCCTGCTCGAAGGTCCAGCGGGTGACCGTGCTCGGCTTGGCCACGACGGCCAGGAGGCTTTCCGGCGGCTCGAGATAGACCGTCCGGGATTCCAGCTGCCCCCAAGGCCCGGCCTTGCTGGTCAGCACAGGCTCCACGACAGCTCCGGCGACGACTCCCCAGCAGACGGCGGCCAAAAGACCGAGGGAGCGAGGGAAACTGCGGTTCACAACTTTTTAACAACAGGAACAACGGAAAGTTCCAAATAAAATATGACGATAGTTGACCGACAGCTTGCCGACGCTCCGGAGCACCGGCGGCGTTTCGCATTGTAGGGGCGAGGGTTTCGTCGCACGGATAGGGACCTTTTCCGCCGTGCCCAGACCCAAGCCCAAGAAAGCCGCCGCCTCCGCGCGCGGCCGTGCGACCAAACCTTCCGCCCGCCGCGCCGCCAAACCGGTCCGCCGCCAGGCCGATGCCGCCTCGACCTCGACACCCGAAGCCGCCAAGGCCCAGCCTAACCAGCGCATCGGCGTGCTGATCGACGCGGATAACGTCTCGCACCAGCACCTCCCCACCCTCCGCCGCTTCATCGGCGAGACGGAGATCTCCGCCGCCCGCGCCTACGGCGACTTCAACGGCCGCCTCAGCGGCTGGCGCGCCGCCGCCCAGGACTGGCCCGAGTTGGACCTCGTCGACCAGCGCAGCTACACGCCCGGCAAGAACGCGGCCGACATGCGCCTGACGATCGACGCCGTGAAGCTGATGGCCGGCCCGAATCCGCCCACGACGCTCATCTTCGTCACGAACGACAGCGATTTCACGCCGGTGGTCGAGGACGCCAAGCGCCTCGGCGTCCGCATCATCGTGATGGGCGAACGCACCCATAAGGCGCTCCGCTCCACGGCTCACCACTACCTGAACCTTTCCGAACTGCGCGAACGCATGGATAATGAGCAGGCGGCGAAGTCTGACCCGCGACTCGCCCTCGGGCTCCTCGCGCAGGCCCTCCGCGCGCTCGCTCCGAAGACGAATAAGGATGTCGGTGCCTTACTAGACCAATTCGAGAAGATGTTGCCTGAGCTCCGCTTCGCCGACGCCCCCCGTCCGCCGCGCGAGGCCGGCCCCCGCCGCGAAGCCCGTCCGGAACGCGCCCCGCGCGAAGCCCGCCCGGCCCGCGAACCCCGCGCTCCGCGCGAAGCTCGCCCGGCGCCGGACAACTCTGGTCAAGATTACCGCGACCGCCCGAATCTCTCGTCCGCCCAGCAGGCCCAAGGCAAGGCCGAGGCCGACCAGCGCCGCGCCCAGCTCCAGCAGCGCCAGGACATCATCGAGGCCCTCGTCGACGTCGCCACGGGCCTCGCGCCCGAAGGCGAATGGCTGAAGGTCGAAGTCATCAAGAAGTTCCTGCTCCAGGAACATCCCGGCCTCGAGGCCAACGCCCCGCGCTACGCGAAGTTCTATCGGATGCTCGAAGACACCGGCCGCTTCGATGTCCAGCTGCAGGGCTCGACGGTGATGGCCCGCCTGAAGGAGTAAGCCTTACTTACCGATCACGCCGCGAAGGAATTGGAGCGTCGGCGCCGTGACGTCGGGATTATCGCTGGCATCCTTGCCCATGCCCGGGACGCCGGTGGTGTCGTAATCGATGCGGTCGCGCTTCCACCCCTTGCCCTTAGGATGGAGGTCGAAGGTGTGAGGAGCATCCGTCACGCGGATATAATCAAACCGTAATTTCGCGATGACGAGGGCGGCCGCCAGTTCGTCGGACTGCGCGATGTCAACCGTGGTGTCCGCGGTGCCGTGCAGGATGAGCACGGGCGGATCCCGCATGTCGGCCTGATAAGTCGGCAGATAGGCCTGCTGAGCCTCGGCCGAGACGCCCGGCACGTCGCCCTTGCCGTGCTTGGAGAAATTCACGACGCCATACATATCGATCACACCGGAGACCTTGGCGGAGATCTTCGCAGCCGGGTCACCGCCGGGGCCGGTCCGGTCGTCGGAAAGACCGACCATCAGAGCGAGGTAGCCTCCGGCCGATCCGCCGGCGACGGCGATGCGCGCCGGATCCACGCCGAGCTCCTTGGCATGCACGCGGACCCAGCGGACGGCGTTGCGGCAATCGGCGATATTCTGCGGCCAGACACCTTCCTTCGTCTTGGAACCGAGCACATAGTTGCAGCTCACGACGACGTAGCCGGCACGACAGAGGTCGGCGCTGACGCTGGCGGAGCGATACTCGGCCTTGTCGCCGCCGGTGAAACCACCGCCATGGATGAAGACCACGGCCCCGCGGTTGGGCCGGAAATCTCCGGACGGATAATAGAGGTCGAGCTTCTCCTTGCGGTCAGCGCCGAGGAATGGGATGTCGCTCAGACGATAGACCGGGTTGGGCATCTCGGCCGTATGCGGCGAAGCGTAGGCTTCGGCCGCGAGCGCGGGCACCTGAGCCACTTCGACGGCCACGCCGGGCTTGGCGAGTTCGTGAATGCGGAGTTTGGAGAGGTCCGCGGCGAAGGCGGATGTGACGGCAGCGAGGATCAGAAGAAGCGAACGCATAAAGGGCGGGATAGAAAGTTTCTACCCCGCCCTTGAAGTCAGTCAACGCGTCAGCCTGTAGTTCAGGACAACGCGAAAGCGTAGCCGTCGACGATCGCCTGCAGGGAGGCTTCGACGAGGTTTTCGCTGACGCCGACCGTTCCCCACGAACCCTTGCCGTCGGACGAACGGATAACCACGCGGGTCTTGGCCGCGGTGCCGTCGGCCCCGCCGAGGATGCGCACCTTATAATCCACGAGACTGACCTTCGCCAGCTTCGGGAAAGACTTCACCAAGGCGGAACGCAGAGCCTGGTCGAGGGCGTGGACCGGCCCGTCGCCTTCAGCCACAGTAAGAGTCTCCTTGCCGCCGATGCTGAGGCGCACCACGGCTTCGCAATAGGCCGAGCCCTTGGCGCCGCGCGCGGTGACGTGGTAGGAGGCGACCTCGAACGGCGCGGCCTTGCTCTTGCCGATATGGCGACGGAGCAGGAGCGCGAGCGAGGCTTCGGCGTCCTCGAAACTCCAACCGCCGTGCTCGAGCTTCTTCAGCTCGTCGAGCGCGGTGGCGGTGGCGGGATTGTCGCGGTCAAGGTCGATGCCGAGGGACTTCGCCTTGAGGACGATGTTACTGCGGCCGGACTGGTCGCTGACGAGCACGGTGCGCTCATTGCCGACGACGGTCGGATCGATATGCTCGTAGGCGGCGGAGAACTTCCGGACGGCGTCCACGTGCGTGCCGCCTTTGTGGGCGAAGGCCGCAGTACCGACCCACGGGCGACGCGGATCGGGGGCGAGGTTGGCGACGCCGTCGACGAAACGGGAAAGGCCAGCGAGGCCCTTGAGCGAAGTCGAGGAGACGCACTTCCAGCCGAACTTCAGCTGGGCACAAGGGATGACCGCGGTGAGGTCGCAATTGCC
>JAPLTV010000104.1 GCA_026397955.1 Verrucomicrobiota bacterium
CTTGGCTTTATACTTCGCGACGAGCGCGGGCTTGGGGTCGAACGGCTCGTGGACGGAGTGTTCGGCGTAGTAGAGGAAGAAGGGCTTGGACTTGTTTTCATCGATCCAGGACAGGGCTTCGTCGCAGAGCGCATCTGAGAGATAGCGGCCCTTGCCGTCCATGTAGGCATCCTTCTCGAAGTGCACGTCGTCCGGACGCTTATAGACGTCGAAGCCGCGACCGGTGGGCGAACCCGGCGTGCCATTGCGGCCGCGGCCGATGTTCCACATGCCGATGAGCGCGGTGGAGTAACCGCCCGACTTCAGGACGTCGGCGACGGTCTTGGTCTTCGCGGGGAGTTCGTCGCTGCCCTTGGTGGACATCACCTTCATGTGCGGCTGGCCCGGCACGTAGCGGTCATCGACCACGGTGTAGACGCCGTGACGGGGCGTGTATTGGCCGGTGAGGAGGCAAGCGCGGGTGGGCGCGCAGTTCGGGGCGCTGGCGTAGCACTGCGAGAAGACCGCGCCGGACTTCGCGATCTTATCGATGTTCGGGGTGCTGATGTATTTGTTTCCGACGAAGCCCGGGTCGCGATAGCCCATGTCATCGATGAGGATGAGGACGATGTTGGGCTGCTTGGCGGCGAGCGCCGCGGATGCGGCGAAAAGACACAGTGCAAAGGTGCAAAAGTGCAAACCGGCGCGGAGCGCCTGTGCAAAGGTGGCGAGATTACAGCGGGGGCACTGCTGGCATGGTGAACTGCTGCGAAGCAGAGGCGTCATTCTATAGAGACAGACTATGTCGTGACGCGGTCCCGACCCTACCTAAGATACAGAGGACAGCACGTGGTGCTGTCCCTACCTCGAAACAAAGGAATCGCCATCCATGCAGTCCTCCATTCAGCCCTCGATGCAGTCATCGATGCAGTCCTCCGTACTTACGTCGTACGCGCCTTCACTTCGTATGCGTGCGCGATCATGCCGTGTTTGGCGTCCTTGGTTTCGTCCTTGGGGAGGAAACAGCGGACGTATTCGACCTTGGCGGAGGCGGGCGTGACGGTGACGCGCATATAGCCGGCGCTGGGGAGTTTCTTGCCGGTCTCGTAGCGCTCTTCATTATAGGCGACGTAACCGTGGTCGGAAGGCATGGGGAGTTCCTGGTAGATGATGCCATCCTTCTCCTGTTGGCAGTAGAGGTGATCGTGGCCCTGGAAGAAGACGCTGACCTTATGCTTCACCATGAGCTGGTGGATCGGGAGTTCCCAGCCTGGGCGCTTTTCCTTGAAGGTGCCTTCGCCCCGCTTGCCCTGACCGCCCCATTCGTAGAGATCGGCCTCGTCGACGCCACCGCGGCCGGAGCCGAGGACGTGGTGGGCGAAGACGAACTTGTGCTTCGCCTTGCTGGTCTCGAGGGTGTGCTTGAGCCACTTGTACTGGGCGTCGCCGATGGTGATACCCCACCAGTCGCGGTTCTTCTTATCGTCGCCGCCCTTCTCGCCCTTGCCGCCCTTGCCGCCGAAGCCGCTGTCGACGAGCACGGGCGAGTGCCAGTAGTTATCGAGGAGGACGAAGAGCGCGTCGCCCCAGGTCCAAGAAGTGTAGCTCTTCAGCGGGCCGATGTCCTTGAACGGCTCGACTGGGCCGGAGTAGATGCCCTCGTTGCCGACGGTCGGGTAGAGCGAGTTGCGGGCCTTCTGCACGCCCACCGCGACGTCGCGGCGCTCGTCCTTCTGCGAGAAGTTGAAGAGCGAGCCCTGTTCGTGGTTGCCGTTCATCAGGAAGACCTGGCCGACGGAGCCCACGAGACCGAGGAACGGACGCTGCAGGAGGTAGGGAATCTGGCAGTTGGCGTCGTTGATCGTGCGGATGCGTTCGATCGAGAAATCGTCGCCGATACAGATATGGAAGTCGGGCTTGTCGGCCGCGGCCGTGACGAGCGTGCGGGCGTAGAGGTCCGGGTGGCTGGCCTGCGGACGCTCCGGATGCGAGTCGCCTTGGAGCGTGAAGACGAAGGACGAACCTGGGGTCTTCTGCGTGGAGAAGCGGGCCTCGGCGCGCTGCGTGTAGTTGCCCGCTCCCGGCTTGCGGGTATTCAGGCGGTAGAAGTATTCCGTGTTCGGAGAAAGGCCGTCGATGACGACTTCCGTCGCCTTGCCGGCGGGCAGCTGGGTCACCGCCGTCTTGCGGGCATACTTGCCCTTCGCCGTACCGATCTCGAGGAACGCTTCGAGGGTCGAGGCGGGCACGAAGCTGGCCGTGATGGCCTTGTCGGTCGCGCGACCGAAGATCAGGGAAAGCTTGGAGAATTCCGCGAGGGATTCCGGGAGGACGTATTCACCTTGGAAGACCGGACCGCGGGCCTTGGAGGAATCATCGCCGCCGCCACCCTTGCCGCCTTTGCCGCCGCCCTTCCCTTTCTTCTCCTGCGCGGAGGCGGACGGCAGGAGCGTCCAGCCGAACGTCGCGGCCATGATGCCGATGAACTGACGGCGCACCACGTGGCCGAAGGCGGGTTGGTAAAACGGATTGGGTTTTCCGTCGGACGGATCTGCGGGGTTCATGCGGAGTAAGTTATGAGAGTAGAACGCCGCAGGGGAGCAGAAGTTGAGCGAAGGGGGCGGGAAAATTTTCGGGAATTTTCCGGGCTTAATGGAGGGTTAAGGTTCGCATGTGCGAAGCACATGTGGGGGAACTCCCGGCATGTTGAACGGCTGCGAAGCAGTGCGACGAGAGTCGCAGGGGACACGTGGGCA
>JAPLTV010000023.1 GCA_026397955.1 Verrucomicrobiota bacterium
GTGACATCGTCCTCTCCGGTCGCTCCGTCGCGGTCAACGCGATCAGTCTTTCCAAGGCCGTCACCGCCACCTCGGGTGGCATCGTCATCCAGGGCGCGACCCTCGCGGGTGGCGTGGCTACGGCGGCGCCGGGTACCGCGGTGCTGGGGACGAACTACGGACTTTCATTGGGTGCGACGGCGTCGTTGAACGCCAGCGGCGATATCAATGTCGCCGCGGATTCGGCCAGCTATACGGGCATCTACGCCCAAGGCACTATCGTGTCCACCCGCGGTAATGTCGTCCTCCTCGGCAAGGGCGTCGACGGCGTGAACCTGCTTGGGGCGATCACCGTCGGCAGCCCGGGCTTTATCCGCTCGCTCACGATCACCGGTACCGCCACGACCGGTTCCGCCGTGAGCACCAGTTCCGCGGTGAGCGCGACCGGGGCCATCACGCTGACCGGTTATACCAATGTGGGAGACTACGGTATCAATATCGGTTCGACGCTCGCGTCGACCATCGGCGGCGACGTCATTCTCTCCGGCAAGTCGGGCGGTATCAACGCCGCCGTCTACACGACGGGCGTCTATCTGGCCAATGCGGTGACGGTCGCAGGCGGCAATCTCATCATCCAAGGCGCGGGCTTGGTCGGCGGCGTCGCTACGCCGGTGACGGGTTCGGCGGCCACGGGTTCCCGTCAAGGCATCACGTCGACGGCGGCGGGCGACCTGCTGGTCTCGGGCAACATCTCGATCTCCGGGAATAGCGTGACCTATCTCGGCGACAGCATCTTGGGCGACGTCATCTCGACCGACGGCAACGTCACCCTCTTCGGTAGTGGCATTTACGGCATGTACCTCGCCGCCGAGGTGCGGGCCGGCTCGGGCAGCAACCTCCGTTCGCTGGCCATCACCGGGACGGGTAATGCCGGCTATGGCGTCAGTGGTACCGCCGCCGGCAAACTGAGCGCCACGGGTTCGGTCGCGGTGACGGGCTACGCCGTGTCGACCGGCCACGCCGTCGTCATCAATAACTTCGTCAACTCAACCCTCGCGGGAGACATCGTCTTCTCCGCTTATGCGGCTGGCGCGGGTCAGTTCAATGGCCTCGACCTCAATGGTCCGGTCACCGCCACGAACGGCGGCATCACCATCCAGGGCGCTACGCTCGTCGGCGGGGTTGCCACCCCGGCCCCGGGGACCGCCAGCACCAGCCGCCAGGCCTACGGCTTTACCTCGGCGGCGGCTGGTTCGTTGACCGCCACGGGTGATATCTTCGTCCGCGCCGCCAGCATCGACCGCGTGGTCGGGGCCGCGGGCGCGGTTGTGTCCAGCGCCATCAGTTCGTCGCTGGGTAACGTGACGGTCAACGGCAGCGGTGCGACGGGTCTCTCCTTGTTGGCTCCGATTTCGGCCGGCAGCGGGTCGACCATCCGTCGCATCCTGCTTTCGGGTTACAGCGACCGCGGCGGTTCCGTCTCCGGCGGCGGCTATGGTATCAACGCCTACTCGAACGGCACGCTGACCGCGACCGGCGACGTCATCGTCAACGCCTACGGCGATGGTTCCACCACCGCGCTGCGTTTGATCAAGAACGTCACTTCGACCGTGCGCGGCAACATCGTCTTCTCCGCCACCGATACCGCGGCTTACTATGCCCAGGCGATTGACGGCTCGCTGGTCGCAACGGACGGTAGCATCACGCTGCAGGGCGCGACCTACGCCAACGGTATCATCGAACCTGCGCCCGGCACTCCGGCCACTGCCAGCGACCGCGGCGTTTGGATCAACGGGTCGGCCCAGCAGTTGTCAGCCACGGGTGACATCACCATCCTGGGTAAGTCCACGGGTGGCTCCGGCATCTATGCCCTTGGTGCTTACGACATCGTCATCCGGAGCACGCAGGGCGACATCGTCATCAACGGCATCAGCGGGCCGGTCGGGAATACGGGAACGATCAGCACCGCCTACGGCACCCGGCTGGATGGCGCCGCGGTCACGGCCTTGGTCGGCGACATCTCGATCACCGGTACCAGCCTCGGCGGCGGGAGCGGACTATATCTTGGTCAGCCGATCACCGCCCTGGATTCGGTCCTCTCTCCGACCAGCGGCGGAAGCATCACGCTCAATGGCAACACGATCGAAGGGGCCCTGCAGTATTACGGCATCAATACGGTCTCGACCGCTCCTATCCGGGCCTGGGGTCCGGTCGTGCTCTACGGCCAGAGCGCCCCGGTCAGCTTCGCCAATTGGTGGACGCGTGCGCAGACCAATGGTGCGGACGGCATCATCCTACGTGCCCCGGTGCGTAGTCACGCCGATAGCGTGACCTTGACGGGCTACGCGCTCGGCACCGGCGGTTACGGCATCCGCGTGGTCGCTGGCGCGCCGCTCGAGGCCGCGAAGCAGGTCACCTTGACCGGCATCGGGTCGGTCGGCGCGGTCTACGTCAACGACGCCATCACGGCGGAGGGTGACATCATCATCGACGGATTGACGGCCGCCTCCGTGAGCGGGGGCACGGCGGTGCAATTGGTCGCGACCGCGAAGACCATCTGGTCGAAGTCGGGCAACATCGGCATCACCGGCCAGTCCGGCCGCAATGGCCTCACCGTGAATACCAACCTGCTGGCCGGCAACGCGGCGACGCCGACGTCGGGCGGGAGCATCAGCCTCAGCGGTAAGACCGAGAACGCAGGCGACGGTTACTTCGGCTTCAGCCTCGAATACGGGCAGACCGTCACGGCCTGGGGGCCGATCATCGTCTACGGACAGGTCGCCCCTGTGAATACCGCGAACTGGTGGACCTTGCCGGATACCCTCACCAGTCGTGGCGTGACGCTCTGGAGTCCGATGCGTAGCTTCAACAGCAGCATCACCGTCACGGGTTATTCTTCCGGCGACCGCGCGATCCTGCAGCAGGGTGGGGCGCCGATCAACGCGGCGACGACCGTCTCCCTGACGGGGATCGGCAGCCAGGATTACGCGACCTTGCTGTACGACGACATCATCGCCGGCGGCGACATCACGATCACGTCGACCAGCGCCCAGGCGGACGTGATGGCGCTCTACATGGTGCCTGCGGCCAAGACCATCTGGTCCAAGGGCGGCGACATCCGGATCACCGTGGATTCCAAGGGGCCCGGTGCCGACCTCCGTTCGCCGATCCTTGCCGGCAACAGTGCGACCCCGACCTCCGGCGGCTCCGTCACTATCCGTGCTTCCGGCGGCGGAAATTACCGCGGCCTGTATACGACCACCACCGCCACGATCAACGCGTACGGGGATGTTTCCCTGTATGGCTCGAACGCCGCGGTCGGCACCCCGAACTGGTGGACCATCGCCGGCCTCACTGGCAGCCAAGGCATGTTGCTGTCCGCACCTGTGCGCAGCTATACCGGCAATCTCGCCCTCACCGGCTATGCGGGTGGCTCTTTGTCGGCCATTCAGGTCGAGGCTGGCGCCACTCTGACGGCGGCCGGTACGGCCACGCTCGAAGGTCGCGGCAAGGTCGCGGGCATCAGCCTGGCGGATAGCATCAGCATCAGCCTCTTCGGCGAAGCGCCCGAAGGCGGGGTTCGGCTTGCCCACGCGCTCCGCGCGGCGAACGCCGGTTTCACGTCCGGCGGCTCCATCGGCATCAGCGGCAAGACCGAGACGAACGGAACCTATTACGGCGTCTTCACCACCGCCACCGCGACCATCAACGCGTGGGGCTCGGTGGATATCTACGGCCAGTCCGCACCGGTCGGTACGGCCAACTGGTGGACGGCCGCGGCCAATTCTTCCTATGTCGGCGTCTATCTTTCGGCCGCGGTGCGAAGCTATGCCGGCGCGCTCACCTTGACCGGCTATTCCGCGGGTACTCGCGGTGTCGAGACCATCGCGGGCGCCAGTTTGCAGGCCGCGACGACGCTCTCCGTCACGGGTGCGGGCAAGACCGAGGCCGTCCGCCTCACGGACAGCCTGCTTGCCGGAGGCGACATCAGCATCAGCGGTCAGGTCGCGGTCGCGACGGGCACCACGGCCGTCTACCTCGGCGACACGACCAAGTCCACCCGTTCCACGGGTGGCAGCCTCAAGATCACCGGCACAGCCGTCGGGGGCGGCGGCATCGTGAGCTATCATTCCCTCACGGCTGGATCCAGCACCGTGCTCATCCCGAACGCCCCCAGCAATACCTTCTCAAAGGTCGGCGTCCTCCTGAACGGCACGACGAGCGACGCCGCGGCCTACGCCGTGCGCCTGCTGGGGAACCTCACCAATAATACTGTCGGCGGGGATACGACGATCCTGGCCAACGGCGGCGTCGGCTATGACGACGTCGCGGCTACCTTCATCACCAACGGTCCCAACGCCGGTCGCATCAGTCTCTCCGCGATCGGTTCGCTGGCCAAGATCGCCGCGGGCAGCGGCGCCACGATCACCCAGCGTTCCGGCGGTGGCGTCTATCTCGCCACGAGCGACGGCGGCGATCTCACCCCGCACAAGATTGTCAATGACGGGACCGGCTGGGTCGTCCTGGGTGCCGGCACCGGGCGCGCGGCCGGCGACGGACTCGGCGGCCAGATCGTCGGGTTGAGCGTCAACAACACGATCACCTCGCCGAACGGTAACGTCTACCTCTTCTCCGGTCTGCCGAGCACGACGACCTACCTGAACGTCCTGAGTCCGAAGATGGCGACGCTCACGCTGGAGACCGTCGCGTTCGAGCAGGCGTATGGCGCCGGCAATGTAGGCGTGACCGTCCTGCCGGAGGCTTCGCTGAATCTCACCAAGTCGATCTTCGCCTCGACGACCACGACTTCGACGAAGGGACCCTTCGTCCAGTTCCGCGGTAATCCTACCTATAACTTCCTCCTGTCGTCCGCCGTCACCTATTCGAAGGTCTACGGCACCGAAGACCCGACGACCCCTTATGGCTCGGCCTCGACCGCCGGCACCTTGCTCAACCTGGTCGACACGCGCCTGCAGAAGAACGCCAGCAACTCGGGTTGGGACGTCGCCACGGGCAGCATCGTCGTCCCCTCAGGCACCGGCTACACCATCAAGCTCAACTGGTCTACGATCCTGGCCGGCCTTTCGGTCGGCCAGCGCGCCGCGCTTGGCACGCTCGCTGGCGAGCAGGCCAGCCCGACGACGGGTTACGCCTATCCGGTCAGCAGCACGCATGGACTGCAGTTCACCGCTGCCACGGGAACGACCCAGGCGGGCACGAGCGCCCCTTTGCGCCTGCTCATCACGAAGCGGCCGCTGACGATCACCACCGATTCCGACAGCAAGACTTACGGGGATGCGTATGCCGTCTCCCAGTTCGCCAACATCTCGGCCTACGATGAGGTGACCCCGGCCGGCGTGGTCGGCTTCAAGTCCGTGAACGGCGTCATCCTGCGCGACACCTTAGGCGCGTTCACCGTGAGCAGCGGCGGCGCCGCCGCCGCCGCCAACGCGGGAGCTTACACCATCATTCCGAGCGCCTTGGCCATCACCGGCGTGTCTGGCGTGGCCGGCTCCAGCACGGACAACTATAACGTCACCTATGTCAACGGCACCCTGACGGTGAATCCGGCATTGGTTACCCTGACGCTCAAGAATAACTCGGTCAACGCTGGCGGTGGGGCGCTCAATAACGCCAATTATTCGATCACGGCGGGCAATTATGAGTTCAGTGGCTTGAAGAATAATCAGACCACCATGGGAATCAGTGGCGCGCTCACCTTTGACGGTAGCGCGAGTACGGTAGTGCAGGCTCCCGGTGTCTACGCAGTGGGGCAGGGAACCCTCGTGTCTGGTACTTCCAATTATACGGTGGTCCTCGCGCCGGGCAGCGTCTACCGCATCTTCGACGCCAACCCCGGCGCCGGCAAACTGGTGGTCCGCGCCCCGATCTTCAGCCTTACCTACGGTGATGACCCGTCGACGCTGACTGGTACGACGACTTATTTCCTTAACGGTGCGGTCATCCCGGCGGCCAACCTGTCGACCTATGCGACTGGCTCGGTCGCTTGGACGCCGGCGACCACCCCGGATAACGTCGGCACCTACGCGCTGATCGGCTCCGGCCTGACGCCCAGGACCGGCTTCACGATTGTCTACGATACCACCGCGTCCGAGTCGCTCAGCGTCGTCCCCCGCACCGTGTCGCTCGCGGCCACCAAGGTCTATGACGGGACCGTCGCCTTCACGGGTGGCCAGATCACCGTCGGCGGTACGGTCGGCGGCCAGACGCTCACCGTCACCGGCAACGTCAACGCCCGCTCGGCCGACGTCGAAGCCGGCAACATCATCCTCAATCCCACGGCCTTGACCTTGGTCAGCGGTTCTGGTCTCGCGACCAATTACCGGCTCGCCGGTGCGACGAGCAGCGTGACCATCACGCCACGTCCGTTGACGGTCAGCGGCACGAAGGTCTACGACGCCGCGACCTCCGTCGCGGCGGCGCAGCTCACGGTCAGCGGCGCCCTCGCGGGCGAGGTCGTGCTCCTGAGCGCCGGCACGGCCACGCTCGGTGCGGCGGATGTCGGTACTTATCAGGGCGGCGCCTTTGCAGGCGGCGCGATCTCCGTGTCCGGCGCGACCGGACGCGCTTCGAATTACGCCCTCCCGGCGACCTTTGATATCGTCACCGTCACCCCGGCCAAGGTCAGCATCGCCGCCAGCAAGGTCTACGACGGCACCGCCACCTTCAGCGCGTCCGCCAACCTGCTCGTCACCGGCGTCGCCGGTCAGACGCTCACCGTCACCGGCCCCTCGCTCACGGCGAACAGCGCCCGTGTCGCCGGCGTCAGCAGCCTTAGCGGGCTGGGCGGACTGGCCCTCGCCGACGGTACCGGCCGCGCGAGCAACTACACCCTAGTCGGCGTCACCTCCACGGTCCGCATCAACCCGCGCCCGATCGGCGTCACGCTCACCAACGTCGGGGTCACCAAGACCTACGACGGCACCGCCGACCTCATCGGAGCCATCGTGCCGACTTACGCCACGAGCAATCTTCTCCCCGGCGACACGGTCGCCCTCGGGGCCGCGTCGGTGAAGTTCAATAGTCCGCGCGTCGCCGCCGCCAACGCCCTCGTCGCCAGCGGTCTCTCGATCAGCACGCTCGCCAGCTCCACGCTGGGCAGCCAGCTCTCCGATTACGCCGTCTCCGGCACGGCCTCCGTCGCGGCGACCATCACGCCTGTCACCCTGACCTTGGGGACGCTCGGCACCGCCTCGAAGGTCTACGACGGCACGACCGCGCTGACGGGTAGCCTCGCCATCACGAATATCCCGGTGACCAGCGGCCTCATCGCCGGCGATACGGTCGCCTATGCCGCCGGGACGTCCGCCGCCTACAATTCCCCCGACGTCGTCTCGGCTAATCGGATCGATATCGCGGGTGTCACGCTGACCTCCGTGATCTCTCGCAGCGGTTCGTTGCTCAGCGATTATGTCGTGCCTTCTTCTCTCACGGGGTATCAGGCTTCGATCACGCCGAAGACGCTCACGCTCACCGGCACGAAAACCTTCGACGGAACGAGCTTGTTCTCCGTCAGCCAGCTCTCGATCGCCTCGGGCCAGCTGCCTGGTGAGACGGTCACGCTGCTCAGCGCCCGTGGCACGACCCAGTCCGCCGTAGCCGGCACCTATAATCAAGGCACTTTCGGCCAGACCGCCATCAGCGTCGTCGGCGGCCGTGCCTTGGCGTCCAATTACAAGGTCTCCACCCAGGGTGCGCTCTATATCAACCCGGCGGTCCTGTCTTTGAACGTCACGGGCTCGAAGGTCTACGATGCCACGGCTACCTTCTCCGGTTCCGTCCTTACGGCCACCGCTCCGAATGGCTCCACCGTGAGCCTCACCGGCACCGCCGTCGCCAACAGCGCCAACGTGCTGACCGCGTCGACCCTCACGGATTACACCGGCCTGACCGCGGCGGCGTCGACGACGCCGTCGGTGTCCTACACGCTCGCGGGTGCGACGAGCGCCGTGAAGATTCGGCCGAAGTCGCTGACCGTCACAGGTTCGGTCGTCAGCAACAAGGTCTATGACGGCACGACCCTGACTTCCGTCACGCCTGGGACGCTGTCCGGACTGATCGGTACGCAGACCATCGTCGCCACTGGCATCGGTCAGTTCGCCGACGCTAATGTCGGCGCCGGCAAGCTTGTCCGCGTCAGTTACGTCCTCGGCGACGGCGCCAACGGTGGCCTCGGTAGCAACTACGTCATCCCGACCGGAGACATGGGCGGGACCATCACGCCTCGTCCGCTCACGCTGAGCAACCTTGGCGTACCGGCGAGCAAGGTCTACGACGGCACCACCGCGGCCACCGTCACCGGCACCGGCGCCTTGGCGGGCGTCATCACCGGCGACACCGTCACCCTCGGCGGCCTCGCTCAAGGGGTGTATGACAGCAAGGACGTCGCGACCGCTACCGGCGTGCGCTTCTCCGGTCTGACGCTCGGCGGCGCCTCCGCGGGCAACTACACGATTGCCGCCAACTACGTCGTACCTGCGACCATCACGCCCAAGCCGTTGACCGTCACGGGTCTCGGCGTCGCGGCGAGCAAGGTCTACGACGGCACGACCAGCGCCATCGTCACCGGCACCGGCGCTTTCAGCGGCGTCCTCGGCGGCGATACCGTCACCCTGGGCGGCACGCCGATCGGCGCCTATAACAGCAAGGACGTCGCCACGGCGGTCTCCGTCAGCTTCGCGGGACTGTCCTTGGCCGGTACTTCCGCCACCAACTATTCCCTGGCCATGCCCGCGCCCGTCGCGGCGACCATCACGCCGAAGACGCTCACCGTCAGCGGGCTCACCGTCGCGGCCTCCAAGGTCTATGACGGCACCACCGCCGCCGTGGTCACGAACACCGGCGTCCTCGCCGGCATCATCGGCCCCGATGTCGTCGCGATCGGCGGTACGGCCGTCGGACTCTACAACTCCAAGGACGTCGCGTCTGCGCAGACCGTCAGCTTCGCCGGGCTCACGCTCGGTGGAGCCGACGCCCGGAACTATGCCCTCGCGGCGCCGTCGCCGGTGGCGGCCACGATCACGAAGGCGACTCTGACCGTCACCGCCAACGCGGATGCGCGCTTCGTCGGCCAGACGGACGGACCCGGTTTCAATGGGGCGAACTACGCCGGCTTCGTGGCGGGCGAGACCGCCGTCACCGCCGGACTCGGCGGGTCGTTGACCGTCACCCGGAGCAACGCGGCGACCGGCGCGGCCGGTACCTATGCGGGCGTGCTTACGCCGGCCGGACTCTCGGCGGGCAACTACCAGATGAGCTACGTCGCCGGCGATTACACCATCGTCCCGGCGGGTCAGCTCCTCGTGAAGGTGGCCAATGCCTCCGCGGCCTATGGCTCGGCGCCGACCTACGCGATCAGCAGCGTCCAGTATCTGACCACCTCGGGCAGTACGCTGACCTCGCTCACCGTCGGCAGCTCGAGCGGTTCGACGTATACTTATAACGATGGTTTCGGCGGCAGCGTGACCTTCACCCTCGGCGCGAGCGGCACGCCCACGCCGGGCGGAGCCCTGCCCGTGGGTAACTATGCCCTGACGGGGACGGGCCTCAGCCAGACCGGCGGCAATTTCTCGGGCGCGCCGCTCTTCGTCGGCAATCAGACGGTTACCCCGAAACAGCTCACGACCACGGCGAGCAAGACTTATGACGGCACCGCCTTGCTGGCGGCGGCGGACCTCAGCCTCTCCGGTGTGCTCACCGGCGACACCGTCACCGCGGCTGGCGCCGGCCGCTTCGTCCTCACGGGTGCGGGCGCTGGTCGGAACTACACCCTCGGCGGCATCACCCTGCAGGGTTCCGAAGCCGCGAACTACTTCGTCGACACGCTGAACCCCGCCACGAACGGCGTCATTTCCGTCAAGACCCTCGCCGTGACCGCGCTCGCTGCGGCCAAGACTTATGACGGGCTGGCCTTCGCCGGCGGCAATGGGGTGCGCTTCGCTGGCTTCGAGAACGGCGAAGACGCCACTGACCTCGGCGGTACGCTGACCTACGGCGGCGCGGCGCAGGGCGCGATCAACGCGGGTTCCTACGCGCTCACGCTTTCCGGCCTCACCAGCGGTAATTACGTCCTCACCTATGTCCCCGGTACTTTGACCGTGAACAAGGCGGCGCTGACCGTGGTCGCCGAAGACGCTTCCCGTCTCTACGGTGACGCCAACCCGGCCTTCACCACGACGCTTACCGGCTTCGTCAACGGCCAGACCCTCGCCACCTCCGGCGTCACCGGCGCGGGCGGCGCGACCACCTCGGCCACGACGACCAGCGCGGTCGGCACCTACACGCTCGTCGCGGACGCCGGCACTTATACCGCGGCTAATTATGTCTTCACGGGCCGGATGGACGGCCGACTCTCCGTCACTCCGGCGACCCTGACCGTCGCCGCGACGGCGGCTTCGCGCGAATACGGCGCGGCTGCCCCGGCCTTCGCCGCGACCGTGACCGGCTTCAAGAACGGTGAGACCCTCGCGACCGCCACCTCCGGCGCTTTCGTCTTCGCCTCCGATGCCACCGCCGCCAGCGGGGTGGGGCAGTATCGCGTCGACGTTTCCGGCCTCACCTCTACCTCGGGCAACTATGTCTTCACGCAGGATCTCGCCAACGCGACGGCGCTGACCGTCACCCCGGCGACCTTGACCGTCACCGCGGGCAATGCGGCCAAGACCTATGATGGCCAAGCTTTCGTCGGTGGGTCCACGCTGAGCTATGCCGGCTTCCGCAACAACGAGACGGTCGCCGTGCTTGCGGGCTCCGTCAGCTTCGTTGGCACCAGCCAGGGCGCGATCAACGCCGGCAGCTACGCCCTCACGCCGGGCGGACTTTCCGCCGCAAACTATACGCTGAACTTCGCTTCCGGTACGTTGACCGTCAACAAGGCTCCCTTGACCCTCACTGGCGCCGATGCGACGCGCGAATACGGCGCGGCCGATCCCGCCTTCTCCTCGACCCTCACCGGCTTCGTGAACGGCGAGACGGCGGTCACGGCCGGTGTCACGGGCTCCGCTGGCGGCGTCTCCTCCGCCCTGGCGGCCAGTCCGGTGGGTACCTATGCCTACACGCCGACCGCGGGCACCTATGCCGCGGCGAATTACGCCTTCACCCAGTTCGTCGATGGCCGCATCACAATCACGCCGGCGACCTTGTCCATCGTCGCGCAGGCCGCCACGCGCACTTACGGCGCCGCTGAGCCAACCTTCGCCGGCTCGATCTCCGGTCTCCGCAACGGCGACGCCCTCTCTGCCGCCGTCACCGGCACGCTGGCTTTCACGACCAACGCCACGCTGACCAGTAACGTGGGCACGTACGCCCTCACGGGCTCCGGCTTGAACCTCGTCGGCTCGAATTACGTCCTTGCCCAGGCTGCCGGCAACGCGACCGCGCTCAGCGTGACGCGGGCCGCCTTGACGGTGAACGTCGCGTCCGCGACCAAGACCTACGATGGCAACGCCTATGCGGGCGGCGCCGGCGTCAGCTATGCCGGTTTCCTGAACGGTGACACGTCTACCGTGCTCTCCGGTTCGACCACTTACTCTGGTAGCAGCCAAGGTGCTCGCCATACGGGCAGCTATGTCCTCACGGCCGGCGGCCAGACGGCGACGAATTACACGCTGAGCTACACCCCAGGTGCGCTTACGATCTCGCCGAAGACGATCACGGCGACTTTGACGGCTAACAATAAGGTCTATGATGGCACGACTGCTGCCACGGGCACGCTAACGCTCAATGGCCTCGTCGGCTCGGAGACCCTCGGGAAGACCTTTGCCGCTTCGTTCAATGCCAAGGACGTCGCGAGCGCCAACCTAGTGACCGCTAACTCGGTCCAACTGACCGATGGTTCCGGTCGCGCGGCTAATTATGTCCTCGGTTCAGGCCAGACCGCTTCCGCCCGGATTACGCCACTTTCCGTGAACGTTACTGGCGTGTCCGCGGTGGGTCGCGTCTACGACGCTACGACCCGCGCTACCCTCACCGGCACGCCCGTGATTACGACGATTGCTGGAGCTGGCGATACCCCGGTGGTTGCTGGCACCGCCTTGGCGGTCTTCGGCGATGCCAACGCTGCGGCCAATAAGCCAGTCACGGTAACGGGCTACAGCCTTTCCGGCACGGGGGCGTCGAATTACGCCTTGGTTCAGCCGAGCGGTCTCACGGCGACCATCGCCCAGGCGACGTTGAATGTCGTCGCGAACGCTGACGCTAAACTAGTCACGACCCTCGATGGCACGAACTTCAACGGTGTCAGCTACGCTGGCTTCGTCGGGGCGGACACCGCCGCGGTGGTCGGTGGTACGCTCGTCGTCTCGCGTAGTAATGCCACGATGCAGTTGGCAGGTAACTATGCGGGCGTCCTGCAGGCGTCCGGCCTGAGCGCCCAGAATTACGCGATGAACTACGTCGCCGGAGATTACACCATTGTCCCAGCCGGCCAGCTCCTCATCCGCGCTGCCAACGGAGCAGCCACCTACGGATCGGCGCCCACGTTCAACATCAGCAGTGTCGAATACCTCACCACGAACGGCCAGGTCCTCACCGGCCTGACGGCGGTCAGCGGCTCGGGTAACTCCTTCCAGTATGCGGACGGTGCCGGAGGTACGGTGGCCTTCACCCTCGGCGCGGCCAACGCCGTCACTAGTGCCGGCGGTAATCTGCGCGTCGGTAATTATACCGCCACGTCGGCCGCGCTCACGGTCACGGGCGGTAATTTCAATGGTACACCCATGGTGGTTGGTACCCTCACGGTCACCCCGCTCGCCCGCACGGTTACTGGCATCACGGCCCAGCATAAGTCCTACGACCGCACGAACACCGCGACCTTCACGGGCGGCGCAATCGCGAGCCTCGCCAACGATGCGGTCAGCGTGGATGGCTCGGCGGTCACAGCCACCTTCGCCGACAAGAATGTCGGTAACGGCAAGGCGGTCAGCCTCTTCGGCTTCACGCTCAGCGGCGCGGACGCCGCCAACTACCGTCTCGTCCAACCGGCAGACGTCCAAGCGAACATCACGGTTCCGACGCTCACGATCACTGGCGTCACGGC
>JAPLTV010000111.1 GCA_026397955.1 Verrucomicrobiota bacterium
GGCCTGCTCGCCAAGGGCTACGGCAAGGACGCCCTCGCCCAGACCGGCCTCTTCTTCGGCGTGGACCGCGTGCCCGATCCGCTGCGCTGGCGCTGTCGCTTCCGCGGCCGCCTGATCATCCCGATCCGCGACATCCAGGGACGCGTCATCGCCTTCACCGCCCGCCAGCTCGACATCACCCCGCAGGACGACCCTTCGCGCGAAGCCAAGTACGTCAACTCGCCCGAGACCGAGCTGTTCAAGAAATCGCGCACCGTCTTCAACCTCGACCGCGCCCGCATGACCCGCAAGGACGCGGATCCGTTCGTGCTCGTCGAAGGCCAGCTCGACGCGATCCGCTGCCATTCGGCCGGCATCCCGGGGGCCATCGCCGCGCAAGGCACCGCGGTCACCGAAGAACACCTCCAGCAGCTGCGTCGCTTCAGCCAGCGTCTGCTGGTCTTCCTGGACTCCGATGCCGCCGGCCAGAAAGCCGCGCTGCGCCTGCTGCCCATCGGCCTCCGCGAAGGCCTCGACATCCGCTTCCTCTCGCTCCCGGGCGGCAAGGACCCGGATGAATACTTCTCGACGCAGTCCGCCGCGGGCTGGGCCGGCCTCGTCGCCGGCGCCCGCAGCGCGATGCAATTCTGCGTGCAGTCCCTCGTCCCCGAAGGCTCGGTGAACCTGCCGCTGACCAGCCGCCTCAGCCTCCTGGAGTCGCTCTTCCCCATCGTCGAGCAAGCCGGCGCCGAGGAGATCGTCCGCGAGGCCCTCAACGAAGCCGCGCGCCACGCCGGCATCGGCATCCGCGAGATGCACATGGCCTACGAGCGCCACCGCGCCCAATCGCAGTCCCAGCGCCCCGCGGCCCAGCTCGGCGGCCCGGACGAAGCGCCCGTCCCGGTTGTCAAGGGGGGGGGCTTGACAACCACGGAGGAGGATCTGATACTGTTCCTTCTGCGGCATGACGCCTACTTCGTTCCCATCGCCCAGTCGCTCCCGCTCGAGTGGATCGACCAGTCCGGCCGGGGCGGCCAACTCCTGCTGGCCCTGCTCAACGAAGCCGCCCATGGCCATTTCGCCGGTCTCCGTGAGGCCGTCAACGCCCTCGACGACGAACTGCGCACCGAAGCCGCCCGCCTTTCCGCCGAAAGCTACGCCGGCCGCGACGACGAGAAGGACATCCTGCCCCGCGCCAACACGATCCTGAAGTCCTTCCACGGACGCCACGTCCAAGCCCTGATGCGCAGCCTCGACGC
Source organism: Verrucomicrobiota bacterium (assembly GCA_026397955.1). Classification (GTDB taxonomy): domain Bacteria; phylum Verrucomicrobiota; class Verrucomicrobiia; order Opitutales; family UBA953; genus UBA953. Next base: position 1,239 of record JAPLTV010000111.1, read on the forward strand.
CCGGATCGCCTCCACCCCCCGCGACGACGTCGCCACCCTCAACCGGCTCCAGTCCGAAAAGATCGCCTTGCGCAAGTCGCACGCGACCCCGCCGACGCTCACCGCCGCCTGATTTTCCCAAGATGACCGATAAGAAGAACAAGAAGACCACCGACAAGCCGGCCAAAGCCTCCAAGCAGGCCAAGCCCGTCGTCAAAGCCGCCGCCAAGGCCCCGGCCAAGCCGGCCGTGAAGGCGGTCGCCGCGAAGGCCGCCCCGGCTAAGGCCGCTCCCGCGAAGGCTGCTCCGGTCAAGGCCGCCCCGGCCCATAACAAGGCCGCCGCCGTCAAAGCCACGTCGGCGAAGCCGCCGGTCGCCAAGGTCGTCGCCCCGAAGCTGCCTATCGCGGTCACGCCGAAGAACAAGCCGGTCACGCCGAGCATCGGCCCCGCCATCAACGAGAAGGTCCAGCTGCTCGTCAGTCTTTCCAAGAAGAACGGCTTCGTGACCGTCCAGAACATCAATGAGGTCATCCCCGACAGCGCCACCGACCCGGAGCTGATCGAGAACATCATGAACATCCTCGACAACCTGGACATCAAGCTCCTGGACGAAGATGAGGTCGAGACGTACCGCAAGAAGGTCGAGGACTCCGAAGAAGAAGCCGCCCGCACCGTCCCGGCCGACGCCCCTTACGATCCGTTCAACGTCTACCTGAAGCAGATGGGCCACAAGCCGCTGCTCACCCGCGAACAGGAAGTCGAGATCTCCAAGCGCATCGAGGACGCCGAACTGGAGGCCCAGAACTACCTCTTCGCCTGCTGGCTCACCCTGCCCTACCAGCTCGACCTCGCCCTCAAGGTCCTCCGCAAGGAAGAGCGCTTCGACAAGGTGGTCATCGACAAGAAGGTCGAGTCCCGCGACGCGTATTACAAGATGCTACCCAAGGCCACGGAGGAGTGCACCAAGCTCAAGGCCAAGCTCGACAAGGCCTGGCAGAAATACCTCGACGAGTCCGACGCCGGCAAGAAGGCCAAGACCCGCGAGGCCTACGTCAAGCTCGAGCGCACCGCCAAGGAAGGCTGCAAGGACATCCTCCGGAAGTTCTGCTTCAAGATGAAGCTCTTCGAAGAGTGGCTCGAACTGCCCGACATCAAGGGCGACATCGAAGATTCCCGCAACCTGGTCGAGCCGACCATCGTCGCCCGCGGCCCGGTCCGCGCGAAGAAGGCCGTCAAGCAGGAGATCTCGGCCTCCCGCACCCGCGAGATCGAACTCCGCTGGCGCCTCAGCCCGGGCGAACTCATCCACCTCGCACGCAACGTGCGCAAGCACCTCGACGAAGCCCAGCGCGCCAAGACCGAGATGGTCGAGCATAACCTCCGCCTGGTGATCTCCATCGCCAAGAAATACCAGAACCGCGGCCTGCTCTTCACCGACCTCATCCAGGAAGGCAACATGGGCCTCGTGAAAGCCGTCGAGAAGTTCGAATACCGCCGCGGCTACAAGTTCTCCACGTACGCCACCTGGTGGATCCGCCAGGCGATCACCCGCTCCATCGCCGACCAGGCCCGCACCATCCGCATCCCGGTCCACATGATCGAGACGCTCAACAAGGTGATGCAGGTCCAGAAGCAACTCACCCAGGAACTCGGCCACGAGCCGACCGCCGAAGAAGTCGCCAACGAGATGAACATGGCAATCGATCGCGTGCAGCAGATCATGAAGATGGCCCAGCAGCCGATTTCCCTTCAGTCGCCCGTCGGCGACGGCGAAGACACCTCGCTCGGCGACTTCATCGAAGACAAGTCCGCGGAGAATCCCTCTGACACGGCCTCCACCCGCCTTCTTCGCGAGAAGATCGACTTCGTCCTGCGCTCCCTCGCCGAACGCGAGAAAGAAGTCCTCATCCTCCGCTTCGGCCTCCTCGACGGCGTCCAGCGCACGCTCGAAGAAGTCGGCCGCCACTTCAAGGTCACCCGCGAACGCATCCGTCAGATCGAAGCCAAGGCGCTCCGCAAGATGCGCCACCCGACGCGTATGCGTCAGCTGCAGGGCATGTTCGAAGGCGAACTCGACACCTCCGGTCCGGGCTTCGACCAGTTCATCTCGGAAGAAGACAAGGCTGAGCAGACCCCGGGACCGCTCTCTCCGGGCGGACTCCCTGGCGGCCTCCCGCCCAACTCCGCCCTGGCCGCCTTCATCGGTAAGCCGCCCGAAGGTCCCGGCGCTTCCAGCCGCGAGTGAACCACTTCCGCCCAGTCTGTCTGCTGCTCGCGCTGCTGACAGGCTGCGCCACGACCAAGACGACGCCCGCCGAGGAGACGAACCCGTTCGCGCTCCCGGCCGGCTCTCCGCGCAACGTACGCGTTGGCTTCGTCCAAGGCTTCCCGCTGACCAGCCTCTCGGTACCAGTGCTACTCCTGCCTGGCACCGTCGTACAGGAGAAGATGATCATCGTCTCCCGCGATCCACGCCTCAACCCCACGGCGGTCCTCGAGGTCACCGGCGTGCGCGGCCGTATCGCCGTCGCCCGGATCGTCCGCGGACAGCCTCAGCCCCGGGACGAAGTCGTCCTGCCGTCGACCGACCTCAGCGAACGTTCGCAGGAACTGGCGCCCTGAGTCCCGGCTCTTGACCTCGGCGGGGCGGATGCCCACGGTGCACCTTCCATGGCAAAGACCCAGGCAGGCATCGTCGGACTTCCCAATGTGGGCAAGTCGACCCTCTTCAACGCCCTCACGCGCTCGCGTAAGGCCGAGGCGGCCAACTACCCCTTCTGCACGATTGAGCCCAACGTCGGCGTGGTCCTCGTCCCCGACGACCGCATGCTGAAGCTCCAGCAGATCGCCGGAACCAAGGTCGTCATCCCGGCCACGATTGACATCGTCGACATCGCTGGCCTCGTCGCCGGCGCCTCCAAGGGCGAAGGCAAGGGCAACGACTTCCTTTCCAATATCCGCGAGTGCGACGCGATCATCCACGTGGTGCGTTGCTTTGATAACGACGATATCGTCCACAGCATGGGCAAGGTCGACCCCATCCGAGACATCGAGGTCATCGAAACCGAACTCATCCTCGCCGACATCCAGTCGGCCGAGCAGCAGCTCGACCGCAACCAGAAGAAGGTCCGCAGCCAAGACAAGGACGCCATCGCCAACGTCGAACTGCTCGCCCGTCTGGTGAAGCACCTCAACGAGAACCAGCCGGCCTCCTCGCTCGACGTCTCCGACGACGAACGCGCCCGCCTGAAGACCTACAACCTGCTCTCCTCGAAGAAGGTGCTCTTCGCCTGCAACGTCGCCGAGGCCGACCTCGCCGACCCCTCCAAGAATCCGCACGTCGCCAATGTCGCCACTCTCATCGGCAAACGCCATGGCTGCGAGCACGTCGTGATCTGCGCCCAGGTCGAAGCCGAGCTCTGCGACCTCTCGCCCGCCGAAGCCACGGAGTTCCTGCAGTCCCTCGGCGTCACCGACTCCGGTGTCTCGTCCCTCATCCGCGGCGCCTATCACCTTCTCGGCCTGGCCACCTACTTCACCGCCGGCGAAAAAGAAGTCCGTGCGTGGACCTTCCGCAGCGGTATGACCGCCCCCCAGTGCGCCGCGGTCATCCACACCGACTTCGAGAAGGGCTTCGTGAAGGCCGAAATCGTGTCCTACGAGGACCTCGTGAAGAATGGCTCCGTGGCCGCCGCCCGCGATGCCGGCCGCTACCGCCTCGAAGGCAAGTCCTACCTCTTCAAGGACGGCGACGTTGCCCTCTTCCGCTTCACGGACTAAGGTTCAGGCCTAGGCCAAAGACCCTCCCCCCTCGAAAAGGACGCCAAAAAGCGTCCTTTCTTTTTGCCATACCCCGCCACCCCGCAACCATTAGGACCGGACGTTGTCCCATCCGCATGCCCCGCCGCACCCTCGCTCTGGCCATCCTCCTGATGGCCGCCCTCGCCACCTCGGCGGAGTCCCGCCCGAACATCGTGCTGGTGATCGGCGAAGACATGGGTCCCGACATCGGTGCCTACGGTTGCAAGGACGCCATCACGCCGAACATGGACCGCCTCGCCAAGGAAGGCGCCCTATTCACCCGCAGCTTCACCCACACCGGCGTCTGCGCTCCTTCGCGCAGCGGCATGGTCACTGGCCAATACCCGCTCAAGTACGGCGCACAGAACATGCGCTCGAAGGTCATCAACCCGCCCCACCCTTTCACCGAGAAACTCCGCGCTTCCGGCTACCATGTGATGTGGCCCGGCAAGACGGACTTCCAGGGCGTCCCTGAAAAAGAACTGGCCGACGATAAGAAGCTCTGGGTCAACTACTCCAAGCAGCCGCTCGGCAAGCTTACCGACAAGCCCAAGGAACCGTTCTTCGCTTACATCAACGACACCGTCAGCCATGAAAGCCAGGTTCGCGCCACCGACGAGCAACACGCCGCCAACACTGTCGCGCTCAAGCCTTCCGATCGACGCGACCCATCCAAGGTCGAACTCCCGCCCTTCTACCCTGACACCCCAGTCGTCCGCCGCGAGGTCGCCCACTACCACGAACTGGTGACGTCGGTCGACTACACGCTCGGGCGCGTGCTGGATTGGCTCAAGGCCCACGACCTCGAGAAGAACACCATCGTGATCCTGACCGGCGACCACGGACGCGGCATGCCCCGCTTCAAGCGTTCGCCGAAGGACACCGGCACCCGCGTCCCTCTGATCGTGCGCTGGCCCGGCCAAATCGCTCCGGGCACCATCCGCGAAGACTTTGCCAGCTGGATCGACTTCGCCCCGACGGCCCTGACCCTCGCCGGCGTGCCCGTCCCCGCCGAGTTCGACGGCCATTGCTTCCTGCCCACGGCCGCGAACCCGCCGAAATACGTCTACTCCTTCCGGGACTTCATGGATGAGAGTTTCGATAAGGTCCGCTCCGTGCGCGACGCCCGCTACCGCTACGTTCGGAACCTCGCCCCCGGCGTCGATGAAGCCGGCAAGAATGCCTATCAGGAAGTCGGTCAGGCGATGCACGAGCTCCGCCGCGTTCAAGCCGAAGGTAAGCTGACGCCAATCCAGGCCCTCTACTTCAATTCGAACCGCGCCCCGGAAGAACTCTACGATACCCAGAGCGATCCATGGGAAGTGAAGAACATCGCAAGCGACCCGGCCAACGCCGCCAAGCTCGCCGAACTCCGTGCGGAGTGCGACGCCTGGCTCGCCCGCTGCGGACCGATCGCCGACCTGCACGCCGACGAACTCGTGAAGCGTGGCATCATCGAGCCGCGCGACGAGAAATACGCCGAGCGTCTCAAGAACGGCTCGACCGCCGGCGATGCCGCCGGCGCGAAGAAAAAAGGCAAGAAAGCCGCCAACAAATAATCTTAATCACACCATGCGCCCTCTCCTCCTCCTCTGCGTCTCGCTGCTCGCTTTCGGCTGCAAACCTGCCCCGCAGGTCGCCCGCTACGAAGTGAAGTCCGAAGCCGCTCCGGCCACCCCGACCGCGGCCGCGCCCGTCGCCCAGCCGGCCGCGTCTCCGGCCGTTGCCGCCCCGATGGTCGCCCCCGCCTCGATGAAGGCTGAAGCCGCCGGCTTCGATGCCCCCAAGTGGGCTCCGCTGCCCGCCGGCTGGTCCGTCGGTCCAGAAAACTCGATGCGCAAGGCCACCTGGATCGTCTTAGGCCCGAACGGCAGCAAGGCCGAGATCGCCGTGACGGTCTTCCCCGGCAGCGTCGGCGGCCTCACCGCCAACGTGAACCGCTGGCGCGGCCAGATCGGCCTCCCGCCAGCCAGCCCCGATGAGATTGCCGCCTCCGCCAAGACGGTCAAGGTCAGCGGCCTCGACAGCCAGCGCTTCGTGATGACCGCCACCGACGGCAAGAAGTCTGTCGACGCCGTGATGACTTCCAAGGATGGCGCCACCTGGTTCTTCAAGATGAACGGCGAGACCGCCGCCGTCGCCGCTAACGCCACCGCCTTCATCGCCTTCCTCTCCGCCTCCCAACTCCCGTGAACAGCGAAGAACATCAAAAGAAGGCCGACAGCGGCCACATTCTCATCGATACGTTGGCGTCGCTCAAGTTGACGGTGCTCCTACTCATCCTGTCGATGATCCTCATCTTGTTGGGGACGCTCGAACAAGTTCACTGGGGTATCTGGCATGTCCAGAAAGTCTACTTCAGTTCTTGGCTCTGCTTCTATCCGATGGACCCCACGGCGGCCTTACGCATCCCGCTACCGGCCGGCTTCACGCTCGGGGCCCTGCTCATCATCAACCTAGCCTTCGCCCACGTCCGTCACTTCAAGGCGACCGCTGCCAAGGTCGGTAACCTCATGATTCACGCAGGCCTGCTGCTCCTCCTGGGCGGTGGCTTCGTCACGGCAATCTACCAAGAGGAGTCCGCGATGATCATCCCCGAAGGCGAGCAGCGTAATTACTCCGAAGCCTTCCGTGAATTCGAAATCGCGCTCGTTCAAAAATCCGCCACCGCCGAGACCGTCGTCGCCATCCCGGATTCAATCCTGCGCGATATCGCCGACAAGAAGGCGCCGTCCTCCGTCGAGCTCCCGGGCACGCCCTACACCCTCGTCGTCCAGACCTACCACCCGAACGCGATGCTCCGCGCGAAATCGCAGATGCCCGACGGGCTCGCCCTCAAGGCCACCCAAGGCATCGGTGCCCGTACCGAGCTGGCCTACAAACCTCTGCCGGAAAGCTATGACGACAACAAGCCCAACGCTCCCACGGCCATCGTGGAGCTGAAGACGAAGGACAAGTCGCTCGGCACTTGGGCGCTCAACCTCAATCTCACCGAATCTTTCGACGCCCAGACCTTCGAAGACGCCGGCAAGACCCACGAGCTCTCCCTCCGTCGCACCCGCTACTACATCCCGTTTACGGTGCAGTTGGATAAGTTCACCCACGAGAAATATCCCGGAACCGAGACGCCCAAGCGCTTCGCCAGCGACGTGACGCTCAAGGAAGGCGCGAGCTCCTTCCCCTTCAACATCTCGATGAACCAACCGCTCCGCCATGCCGGCCTGACCTTCTTCCAGTCGAGTTTCGGCAACACGAAGGAAGGAAAAAACCTCAGTGTGCTTCAGGTCGTGCGCAACCCGGGCTGGCTCATCCCATACATCTCCGTCGCACTGATGTCCCTCGGCCTGGTCTGGCACTTCGGCGTCTCCTTGCTGCGTTTCCTCCGCGGCCGCGCCGCCAAGGCCGCCGCCGTGCTGACCCTCGGCTTCCTGACCGCCACGGCCGATGCGGCTGACGCCGGCTGGAACACCCGTGAGTTCGGCGAAATCCCGGTGCAGAGCGGCGGACGCGTCATCCCGATCGAGACCCTTGCCACCGGCTCCTTGCTCCAGATGCGCTCGCGCACCTCGATCAGCCTGACGAAGCTCGAGCGCGTCGCCTTCGGCCAGCCTCCGTCAACCTGGACCGCGGAACAGCGTGAAGAGATCGCCAAGGAACTCCCTGCCCTCTCGACCGAACTGCAGGCGATGCTCGAGAAGCGCCCGGTCCGCCTCACCGGCGGCGCCATCAGCTCCGTCGACTGGCTCATCGAAGTCTCCTTCCGTGCTCCGATTGCCCGCCACCTGCCGACCTTCCGCGTCGAACACCCCAACGTGCTCAAACGCGTCGGCGGGAATCCGGAGAAAAGCCTCTATGTCAGCTGGGACGGTATCCTCAAGAACAGCGCCGAACTCAGCAAGGCGGCCGAAAAGGCCCGCAGCCGCGCCCAAGCCGACCGAGACACCGAGGACCGCGCCCTACTCCAACTGGAGAGCGCCGCCCGCCAGTATGCGACGTTGAGCATGACCTTCATCCCCGGTGACCTCCCGGCCGATGTCACCCCTCGCCGCGAATACGCCGCCTGGATCGCCGCCATTGGCCGTGCGATCGCCGAAATGAATGCCAGCGCAACAGGTAAGGCCTTCGACCCCGAGCTGCAGAAGACGGTGAAGACCTTCGTGGAACGCTATCAGGATTTCGAACGCGAAGGCGTCATCGGCCTGATGCCCCCCAAGGACGAAACTTCGCTCGCCCGCTGGGACAATCTCGGCGCCTCCCTCCTTGGAGTCATCAACGACAAAAAGGTCCACCGCGCCGGTCTCGCCGAAGACGGCATCATCACCCGCTACGCCGACTTCTCGATGGCGTGGCGCGAAGGCAAGGATGACGATTGCGCCCGCCTAAGCTCCGCCATCGCTGCCTCGCTCAAAGGCCCTTGGTCTGCCAAGGCCGAATCCGAAGCCTCGTTCGGCCGGCTCCAACCTTTCTACTGGCTCCTTATCGCCTACGTGGTGGTGGTGCTCATGGTCCTTGTCTCCTGGGTGACCGGCTCCGAAACCCTACGCGTCTGGGGTTACCGCCTGCTGCTGCTCTTCTTCATCCTGCACACCGCCGCCCTCGGTTACCGCATGTGGCTGCATGGCCGTCCGCCCGTGACGAACCTCTATTCAACGGGAATCTTCGTCGCCTGGGGTGCCGTCGGCATGGGCATCCTACTCGAACGCGTGTGGAAAAACGGCATCGGCGCAGTCGCGACAGGCATCACCGGCTTCGTCTCCCTGATTGTTGCCCATAACCTCGGCCTCTCCGGCGAAGACAACCTCGAGAGCGTCCGTGCGGTGCTCGATACGAACTTCTGGCTGGCGACGCACGTGACCATCGTGACCCTCGGCTACTCCGCGACCTTCGTCGCGGGCTTGCTCGGAGCACTCCACCTCGCCCTCCGTGCCTTCAAGAAGGACTACAACTGGGGTGACAGCGTTGCCCGCGCTGCCTACGGCATCCTCGCCTTCGCGGTGATGGCTAGCTTCATCGGCACGATGCTCGGCGGCATCTGGGCCGACCAGAGCTGGGGCCGCTTCTGGGGCTGGGATCCGAAGGAGAACGGTGCCATCCTCATCGTATTATGGTGTGCACTCTGCCTCCACGCCCGCTGGGGTGGACTCGTCCGTCGCGAAGGGCTCATGCAGCTCCTCGTCTTCGGCAACATGGTCACGGCCTGGTCCTGGTTCGGCACCAACCTTCTCGGCGTCGGCCTCCACAGCTACGGCTTCACGGAATCCGGCTTCTTCTGGCTGATGATCTTCTGGGCCTCGCAGCTCGCGCTCATCGCCCTCGGCTGGTTCCCTGACCGCTCCAAGTCCGCCCAGGCTGCATGACCGAAGCCGCCGGTCCGATCTGGTTCTGCATCAAGGCCAAGCCTCGACAAGAGGCCGTGGCGGTGCAGAACCTGCGGGCCATCGGCATCGGTGAGCTGGTCTTCCCTCGGCTGCGTCGTACGCGACGCGGCCACGAGAAGAACAAGGTCGTCGTTGAACCGCTCTTCCCTGGGTACGTCTTCGCCCGCTTCGATCCGATGGAATTCCAGTCGACGATCCGTAGTACCCGCGGCGTGCTCCATCTGGTCAGCCGCGAAGGCAAGCCGGTCGACGTCGAGCAAGACGTCATCGACGAACTCAACGCGCTCGGCCCCGACGCGATCCTCTCGATGCTCGATGAGGAACTGAAGATCGGCGCCAAAGCCCGCGTCATCCGGGGCATCTTCACGGGCTCCGAAGGCGAGATTATCCGCCTCGAGTCGCCCCAAAAACGCATCGCCCTGCTCCTTTCTATTCTTGGTTCCGATCAACCGGTCGAGCTCCCGCTCGACGACGTCGAAGCGCTCCCCGACGAAAGCTAGACTTCCTACCCCCACCCCTACCCCTACCCCTTTTAGCCATGATCCTCGACCAACTCTCCGCTTCGTCCGCCTACGAGTCGCTCCACCCGCTTTTCCCCAAGGCGTTCGCCTACCTCCGCTCCTTCGACGGGAAGACCGAGGACGGGAAATACGAACTTCAAGGCGACGACCTCGTGGCCATCGTGCAGCGCTACCAGACGGCTCCGACAGCCGACAAACTCTGGGAAGCGCATCAGATTTATGGCGACATCCAGGTCGTCTACCAGGGACTCGAATATTGCGGCCACACCGACCAGAAGACGCTCGTCGTGACGAAGCCTTATATCTCGGAAAAGGACGTCGAGAAATACGCCGCTCCGACCACTCCCACAGCCTTGCTCACCCTCGGACGCGGCAACTTTGCAGTCTTCCACCCGCAGGACGGCCATCAGCCCGGCGTGCAGATTGGAACTCCGGGCGAGATCCTGAAGGTGGTCATCAAGTTCCGCCTGAAGATCTGAGCGGCTTGCAACTTCGCAGGCTTTACGGTGTCCTATGGTTAACCCCATGAGACTCCTCGCCTCCCTGCTCCTCGCCCTCACCTGCGCCCTCGGCTTCGCCCAGGAGGTCACCCGCACCTCAGACGTCATCTACACGAAGCATGACGGTGTCGCCCTGACGATGGACGTCTTCACTCCGGCCAAGCCTAACGGCGCCGCGGTCATCAAAATCATCAGCGGCGGCTGGAACTCTAACCACAACGGCATCAGCGACGGCGGCTGGACCAAGCACGGCTTCACGACTTTCGTCGTCGTGCACGGCACGCAGCCTCGGTTCCATATCGATGAAATCGTCGGCGACCTCCAGCGCTCCGTGCGCTTCATCCGCGCCAACGCCGCCAAGTTCGGCATCGACCCGAATAAGATCGGCGTCACCGGCGGCAGCGCCGGCGGCCACCTCAGCCTGATGCTCGGCACCCGCGTCATCGCCGCTAACCCGAAGGCCGTCGACCCCGTCGATCGCGTGAGCTCCGAAGTCAACGCCGTCGCCTGCTACTACCCGCCGGTCGATTTCCTCAACTGGGCCAAGGAAGGCGACAGCAAGGAAGGCGTCGGCCCCTTGACCACCCGTGCGCCGGCGTTCGGTCCGATCGTGACCACGGCCGAAGGCCGCGACCGCGCCGGCCACGAACTCTCGCCGCTCTTCTGGATCAGCGCCCAGACCCCTCCGACCTACATCGTCCAGGGCGACGCCGACCCGCTCGTCCCTGACTCCCAGGCCCGTCGCTACCTCGCCCGCGCCAAGGAAGTCGGCTCCAAAGCCGAAGTCCTCATCCGCCTCGGTGGCGCCCACGGCGGTTGGGTCGAGATGGCCGATGACAATGTCCGCATGGCCGAATGGTTCAGCCTCCATCTCCTCGGCCAGCAGCCCGCCAAGGCCTTCAATTTCGACATCTCGTCCCTACCCAGTACGCCGACGCCGAAGAAGCCTGCGAAGAAGTAAGCAGGAGCGCGGGACGATTTACGCTGGCAGAAAAGCCCGGCCGTTCGCATAAAGACGGCATGGCTTTGCCTTGCCGACTCATCCTCGCCCTTGACGTAGAGACCAAGGAGGAAGCCTTGGCGCTCGCCCGCCCGCTCGCCGGCAACCTCGCGTGGGTGAAGCTCGGTCTGCAGCTCTTCACGCGCCACGGCCCGGGCATCGTCGATGAATTTCATGCGCTCGGCTTCAAGGTCTTCCTCGACCTGAAGTTCCACGACATCCCGAACACCGTTTCGTCCGCCATCAAGAGCCTCAAGGGCCGCCCCTGCTCTCTCCTCACCATCCATGCCTGCGGTGGTCCAGAGATGATTGCCCGTGCCGCCGAAGCCGCCAAGTCCACCCTACCCGACTGCACGGTGCTCGGCGTGACAGTGCTGACCTCGATGGACCAGGCCCAGCTTTCCGCCACCGGAGTCGCGCGCACGCCTGAAGAACAAGTCCGCCTGCTTGGTCGCATGGCCATCGATTCCGGCATCGGCGGACTCGTTTGCTCACCGCTCGAACTACCAATCCTACGCAAGGACCTCGGCGCCGGCCCGATGCTCGTGACTCC
>JAPLTV010000042.1 GCA_026397955.1 Verrucomicrobiota bacterium
GCCGCGCTCCGCCTACCTCAAGGTCATCGGCGACTTCACGCGCTGGCAGGACCGCCTCGTCTTCGGCTGCGACGACACCGCGAAATCCGAATTCCTGAACAAGCGCCCCGGCAAAGGCGCGCTCGCCGGCCCGGGCCAGTCGCAATCCAACCTCTGGTTCACGTCGCTCGACACGCCGGACAAGCTCGGTCCGGCCATCGGCCGCGGCAGCGTCTGGGTCGACGAGCCGGTCAAGGCCGGCGTGCCCTCGGATCCGTTCCTCTGCGAGGGCTTCGCGAAGCGCGCCCTCTTCCTGAAGTACGACGGCACCGAGCCGACCATGTTCACGATCGAGATCTACGGGTCGCCCCGGGCGGACGTCGAGCCGACATGGATGCACTACGGCCAGGCGGCGCTCTATCCGGGAGAACGCAGCTCGCAGTGGCTTGAGCTGAACCACACCATCAAAGGTTCCTGGATCCGCATCACCGCCGACCGCGACGTCGCCAAAGCCAGCGCCACCTTCCAATTCGCCGCCGCCGATAAGCGTACCACCGAACGCGACGCGCTCTTCAACGGACTCAGCAAGGCCGGCGACGCGACGTCGCTGGGCGCCTTCCTGCTCACGCGCGGCGCCAACCTGCGCACGCTCGCCGTGCTCGCCGCGAACATCTCGCCCGACCAGACCACCCTCGGAGACGTCTACGAACTCTCCGCGGACCTCAAGCTCACCAAGATGGCCGACCAGCACGGTGCAGCCTACTTCGAAAAGAACACCCCGATCCCGCAGGGCATCGTCACCGCCGACGACGCCTCGGTGATCTTCGAGGAAAGCGGCGTCCGCTGGCGCCTACCGCGCTCGGCTTCGCCGGCGCAGGACGGGCTGCTCGCCCGCAGCGCGTTGCGTAAGGTCCGCGAAGTGTGCACCGAACGCGACATGCTTCAGGCGCATGGCACGTTCTACGAGCTCCCGGCGTTGAACGCCAAGGGCGCCATCCGCATGCGCCCGATTGCGACGAGCGACGCCGCCGTGCATGACTACTGCTCGTACCGCGGCCTGCTCGTGCTCAGCGGCATTGATCCGTCCGTGAAAGACAACCGCCACCTCATCCGCTCCGACGACGGCAAGGCCGCCGTATGGGTCGGCACGGCCGACGACCTCTGGCAGCTCGGTAAGCCACGCGGCTTCGGCGGACCCTGGAAGAACAGTGATGTCGCCGCGGGCAAGCCGTCGGATCCTTACCTCATGACCGGCTACGACAAAAAGCGCCTTTTGCTCACCAACCATGGTAACGTCGAGACGACCATCACCGTCGAGCTCGACGCCGCCGGCGACGGTCGCTTCGCGGCCTACCAGCGCTTCAATCTGGCACCAGGCGCGAAGGAGACCTTCGTCTTCACCGATTGGATCAATGCCTACTGGGTGCGCACGGTTTCGTCGGCCACGACGAACGCCACCGCGCAACTGACGTACGAATAATCGCAACCATCGGGGGTTTCCGCTGTTCTATCAGGACAACCCATCCCCATGTCGCTCCGCCTCCTCGCCCTTCTCGCCCTCGCGTCGCCGCTCTGCGCGGCCGACGCCCCCGCCACCCTCCTCGCCCAGCCGGATAAGGAACTTGTCAGCGACGCCCTGACCAAGGACGCCAAGGGAGCCGAGTGGAAGATCGCCAAGGGTAAGTGGGAACGCGCCGCCGATGGCATCCATGTCGAAGAACTTCCCGCCGACAAACATGGCGCCGCTGGCCGCGTCACCACGAAGCTCCAAGACTTCGTCGCCGCCTTCGACTTCCGCCTCGATGGCGCCAAGTCGATCTCGATCAGCATCAACGACGCCAAGGAACATGTCGCCCGCGTGATGATCACGCCGACTTCCCTGCGCGTGCAGAAGGATGATCATGATCATGACGGCCCCGAGAAGAGCATCATCTTCCTAAATCAGGCTCAGGCTTTCGAAGCCGGCTCCTGGCATAGCGTCGTGCTCGAGATGGTCGGCGACACCATGGTCGCGACAATCGACGGCAAGATCAGCGGCTACGGCAGCGACGAACTCTTCAAGGTTGAGAAGGCCAACCCCGGCTTCACCTGTGCCGGCCAGTCCGCCACCTTCCGTAACTTCGTCATCTGGAGCGCCAAGGCCGAGCCCAAGACCTCTTGGAAGGAAACCAGCGTCAAGATCGCCGAAGCCATGAAGGTCGCCCCGGCTCCCGCCGCACCTGGTGCCGCCAAGGGCAAGGCCGCCGCCAAGGGCAAAGGTAAGGCCGCCGCCGCGAAATAACCGCCAAGCGGGCATTTTTGAAGGCGGGGTGAAATCTCCCCGCTTGCACCGAGGGAGGTTACGACCAAGTTCGAACCTCCCTCTTTCATGAACGAGCCCTTCGACACCATCGAGGAAGCCCTTGCGGACATCGCCGCCGGGAAACTCGTGATTGTGACCGACGACGAGAACCGCGAGAACGAGGGCGACCTCGTGATGGCCGCCTCGAAGGCCACGCCGGAGACCGTCAACATGATGATCCGTCACGCGCGCGGGCTCATCTGCGTGCCGACCGTCGAGCATCAGCTCCGCCGCCTGGGCATCTCCCAAATGGTGCCCGAGAACCGCGAGTCGCAGCGCACCGCCTTCGCCGTGGCCGTCGACGCCGCCGAAGGCATCTCCACCGGCATCTCCGCCTACGACCGCGCGAAGACCATCTCGATCCTCGCCGACCCCCAAGCCAAGCCCGAGGCGCTCGTGCAGCCCGGCCATATCTTCCCGCTCCTCGCCCGACCTGGCGGCGTCCTCCAGCGCGCCGGCCACACCGAAGCCGCCGTCGACCTCGCCTCCCTCGCCGGCCTCCACCCGAGCGGCGTCATCTGCGAAATCCTGAACGAGGACGGCTCGATGGCGCGCCTGCCCGAGCTCGTCGAACTCAAGAAGAAGTTCGGCCTACACATGATCTCGATCGCGCAGCTCATCGAGTTCCGCCACCGCCGCGAGCGGCTCGTCGAGCTTGTCGCCGAAAGTCCCTTCCAGTCGGCGTGGGGAGAGTTCAAGTTGAGCGTCTACCGCTCGCTCCCCGACGGCCGCCAGCACCTCGTCTTCACCCTCGGCCAGCCGGACGAATCGCCGACGCTCGTGCGCGTACAGCGCGAGAACATGCTCGGTGACCTTTTCCGGGGCAGCGCCTTCGGTGCCGGCACCTCGCTCGCCGCCAGTTTCGAAGCCGTCGCCAAGGCCGGCCACGGCGTCATCGTCCACGTCGCCCAGCCTTACGGCGGCATGCAGGCCGACCAGGACGGCGTGCGTCTCGGCCAGATGGACGCGCGCGACTACGGTATCGGCGCCCAGATCCTTTCGCACCTCGGCCTCCGCCGCATCCGCCTCATCACGAACAACCCGCGCAAGGTGGTGGGCCTCGGCGGTTACGGGCTGGAGATCGTCGAACAGGTCCCCTTCTGAGAAGCGGACGGTTGTTTCCGCTTGCAGGCTTGGTCCGAAGCGACTCCATCGGACGTCCGTTCTTCCGCCATGAGCCTCGACAAGCCCACCCCTGACGCCATCGATGGCGCCGAACTCCGCTTCGCCCTCGTGGCCGCGGGTTACAATGGCGAGCTGGTCCAGGCCCTGAAGAAGAACGCCGTCAAAGGCCTGCGCGCCGCCGGCGTGCCCGCCGCCTCGATCGTCGAAGTCGCCGTCCCCGGCTCCGGCGAGATCCCTTACGCCGCCTACATGTCGGCCATGACCGGTGATTATGACTGCGTCATCGCCCTCGGCGT
Source organism: Verrucomicrobiota bacterium (assembly GCA_026397955.1). Taxonomy (GTDB): domain Bacteria; phylum Verrucomicrobiota; class Verrucomicrobiia; order Opitutales; family UBA953; genus UBA953. The sequence goes on from JAPLTV010000042.1 coordinate 3,742, forward strand.
CGTCGTCGCCGGCGACACCCCGCACCACGAGATCATCGCGCACTCGACGGCCCAGGCCCTCCAGGACGCGGCCATCCGCTCCGAAGTCCCGATGATCAACGGCATCGTCGTGACGAACACCCGCGAGCAGGCCGTCGCCCGCTGCCAGGGTTCGCTGGACCGCGGCA
>JAPLTV010000037.1 GCA_026397955.1 Verrucomicrobiota bacterium
TCAAGGCTAACTCGACCGAGCCGTACGATTTCCTCTACGACAACCTCGCGATGGCGGCCAACGTCATCGACGGCTCCCGCCGCGCCGGCGTCCGCAAGCTGCTCTTCCTCGGTTCCAGCTGCATCTACCCGAAGATGGCCCCGCAGCCGATCCGCGAGGAGTCCCTGCTCACGGGCCCACTCGAGGTCACCAACGAGGCCTACGCGGTCGCCAAGATCGCCGGCATCAAGCTCTGCGACCACGCCCGCGCCCAATACGGCTGCGACTTCATCAGCGCGATGCCCTGCAACCTCTACGGCACGGGCGACAACTTCTCGCTGGAGCATTCGCACGTGCTGCCGGCCCTTATCCGTAAGATGCACGAGGCCAAGCTCCGCGGCGACACGTCCCTCCGCCTCTGGGGCACGGGCACGCCGCTCCGCGAATTCCTCCACGCCGACGACCTCGCCGAGGCCTGCGTGCTCCTCCTCGAGCGCTACTCTCAGGCCGGCCACATCAACGTGGGCTCCGGCGAAGAACTTTCCATCCGCCAACTCGCCGAGATGATCGCCCAAGTGGTCGGCTTCACGGGACGTCTCGAATTCGACCCGTCGATGCCCGACGGCACCCCGCGCAAGATGATGGACGTCTCGCGCATCCGGGCGCTCGGCCCACGCCGAAGCGCGGAAGTGAGAGCCACAGGTGCAAAAGTGCAAACTGGCCTGCGGCCTGTGCAAAGGTGCAAACGTGATGCCAATTTCGGGTCCCAGGTCTCGGCCCTCAGGTCTCTGGTACGGGTTATCAGGTACAGGTGCGGGTGCGGGAAAAATTCAGATCCTGAACCTGTACCCGAACCTGAACACCTGAACCTGGCTCCCGACGGCTGAGACCCGAGACCTGACGATGTGTGTCCTCCGTCCAACTGGCCAACCGATCAACTTATCAACTTCTTCCCCCCTTGTCCACGTGCCCACGTGCCAGCTTGCCCCCTGAACTAAAAATGCCCTCCGTCACCCTCTGCATTCCCGCCCGCATCGCCTCCACGCGCCTCCCGCGCAAGGTCCTGCTCGATCTCGGCGGCAAGCCGGTCGTGCAACATGTCTGGGAACGCGCCAAGCAGGTCCGCCAGGCCGGTCGCGTCGTACTACTCACGGACTCCGAAGAAGTCGCGGCTGTCGCGCGCGGCTTCGGCGCCGAGGTGCTGATGACCGATCCGGCTTGTCCCTCCGGCACGGCCCGCATGGCCAGCGTCATCGACCATCTGCCGGGCGAATTCTTCCTCAACGTCCAGGGTGACGAACCGTTCATCCAGCCTGACTTACTTGACGGGCTCATCACGCGCTGGAAGGAGACGAAGTGCCCGCTGGTCACGGCGGTGTCGAAGATCCACGCCACGGAACGCCTCCTCGCGACGAGCGTGGTCAAGGTCGTCCGCGCCGAGAACGGCGAAGCGATCTACTTCTCGCGCAGCCCGATCCCGCATCTTCGGGGCGTGGATCCCTCCGAATGGGTCAAGCGCCGCGACTACTGGGTGCACATCGGCGTCTACGGCTACGACCGCGCCACGCTTGCGGGCTACGCCCAGTTGAAGCCCACCGAGCTCGAGGCCGTCGAATCCCTCGAGCAGCTCCGCTTCCTCGCCCATGGCCTCACCTTCCAGACCGTCGTCACCGATTATCATCCGGTCGCGATCGATACCCCTGAGGATCTCGAAGCCGCGCGGAAGATGATGTGACGCGTGCGGCGCGCTAAGCGCCGCAGTGCAAAAGTGCAAATCGGCCTACGGCCTGTGCAAAGGTGCAAATGTGTGAGACAGTTTCGGGTCTCAGGTCTCGGCTATCAGGTCTCTGGTGCGGGTTATCAGGCTCAGGTGCGGGGTGAAATTCAGATCCTGATCCTGCACCCGTAACTAAACACCTGCACCCGTAACTGAACACCTGAACCTGGCTCCCGACGGCCGAGACCCGAGACCTGAAAGGTTTTCCTACCCCAACCCCGACCCCTACCCCTAAATACACCTTTGCACTTTCGCACAGGAGCTCCGCTCCGATTTGCACCTTTGCACTGCCTCTCCTGCCCCTATCCCTATCCCCACCCCTTACTCTCTCCCGCCATGCCCACTCCCCTCGACTCCGCTCGCGCTCTCCTGCAGGCCGAAGCCTCCGCGCTCGCCGAACTCGCCACGCGCCTCGACGGCTCCTTCACAAAGGCCGTCGACCTGATCGCCGCCCACCAGGGCAAGGTCGTCCTCTGCGGCGTCGGCAAATCCGGCCTCATCGGCCAGAAGATTGCCGCGACGCTCTGCAGCACGGGCACGCCCGCCATCTTCCTGCACGCCGCTGACGCCGTGCACGGCGACCTCGGTATCCTGCAGGCCGGCGATCCGGTCATCCTCATCTCGCGCTCCGGCACGACGGCCGAGCTGGTCCGCCTCATCCCGGTCCTTCGCTCCTTCAAGTCCCCGATTCTCTCGATTGTGGGCAACACGCAGTCGCCGCTGGCAACGCAATCCGACGTTGTCCTCGACATCGGTGCGCGCCCCGAAGCCGACCCGCTCGGCCTCGTCCCGACCACCAGCGCGCTGCTCACGCTCGCGCTCGGCGACGCCCTCGCCGCCGCGCTGATGACGAAGCGCGGCTTCGGTCCGTCCGACTTCGCCCGCTTCCATCCGGCGGGCCAGCTCGGTCGCAATCTTTCTCTTAACGTCGGCGAAGCCCTGCAGCCGATCGAGCGCTGCGCCGTGGCGAAGCCTGGCGACTCCCTCCGCGATACGGTCATCGCGATGACCCGCCACCCGCACGGCGCGGCCTGCATCCTTGCCGCCGACGGCTCACTCGCCGGGCTCATCACCGACGGCGACCTCCGCCGCGCGCTCGGCCGTGGCGTCGACATCAACACCGCCAGCGCGTCCGACATCATGACGGTCAATCCTGTCCGCGCCCACGCGCCGATGTCGCTTGCTGAAGCGGCCCGGATCATGGAAGACCGCCCTTCGCAGATTGCCGTGCTGCCCGTCACCGATGCCGCGACCAACCGCTGCCTCGGCCTCATTCGTATCCACGATATTTATCAGGCGGGGATCGTTTGAATCGAGGGCAACAGGGTGGGACAGCACCATGTGCTGTCCTAAGTGCAAAAGTGTAACCGGCCTGCGGCCTGTGCAAAGGTGCAAACGTCAGAGACACTTTCGGGTCTCAGGTCTCGGCCCTCAGGTCTCTGGTACGGGTTATCAGGCACAGGTGCGGGTGCGGGTTAAAATTCAGGTCCTGAACCTGTACCCGAACCCGAATACCTGAACCTGGCTCCCGACGGCCGAGACCTGAAATGTCTCTGTCTTGGGTAGGGTCGAGCATCCCTGCTCGACCGCGGCCGACCAAGGATGGTCAGCCCTACCTAGCGGCTTAGTTAGTTCTACCTTTGCACTGCTTCTTCCCCTTGGCCCCTGGCCCACGCGCCAGCTTGTCCCCCTTATTTTCATGTCCTCTTCCCGACCCAAATTCACTTCGCGTGAACTGACCGTGATGATCCTCGCCGGACTCATCCTGGTGCTGGCTCCGTGGGGTTGGGGCGGGGTGGTGCTCTGGACGGTTGCCGCCGCGCTCGGCCTCGCCGCCGCCGCCTTTGTCGCGACCTTCGCCGAAGCCCGCACGCAACGCGCTGCGATGGCCGCCTGGTTTCTCGGACTTGTTCTCGCGCTGGTCGGCGCTTCCAACGAAGGCGCCGCCCCTTGGACCTATCGCTGGCTTGATTTCGTCTGCTTCCCGGCCGCCGCTTTCCTCGGTTCGACCATCGCCGCTTTCCTGCTATCGCGTGACCTGACCGCGCGTCCGGCTGCCGAACTACGCCGCGAGCTCTTCCGCTCAGTGCCGTTCTGGGCCGGCGTCGCGCTGTTCACCTATTTCGTCGTCCAGGATCTCAACGCGTGGGGCGTCGTCGTCGACCGCGAGGCCTTCTGGGCGAAGCAAGGCATGCCAGGTATCGACGTGGGCAAGTTCGACATCCGTCCGCTGCCTTACCTGCATTGGCTGCCGTCCGGCCTGAACGCCCCGTTCTCCGCCGCCGATACCTCACAGCCGCCGATGAACGCGTGGCGTCAGATGATGGTCCTTGGTGCGCCTTGGCTCTTGTTCTGCGCGCTACACGTCGGCCTGCATCGCCGGCGCGGTTACGTCTGGCTCGCTTGGATCACGGTCTTGATCGCCTGCGCGGTCGGCGCCTTCGGCTTCCTGAACCAGCAGTCCAACGGTTCAATCCTCGGCTACCCAGTGCCTTATAACACGACGTGCTTCGGCACGTTCATGAGCCGCAACCACGCCGGGGTCTACCTGTATCTGCATGCAGCGTTGGCGCTCGGGCTCACGTTCTGGCACATCCGCCGCGCCGGCGAGAATACGCTGAAGGGTGGACCCCACCTTGTCGCCGCCTTCCTGGCCTTCTCGTTGGCCCTACTCGTCACGCTGACCAGCAGCACCGGCGGCGTGGGCATTGTCCTCGCGCTCTTCGTCGTCTCGCTGCCGCTGGCCTATTATTTCGGTTTCCCCGGCTCCCGTGGGTCGCGCCAGCGCATCATCATCGTCACGGGCGTAGCCATGCTCCTCTCCGCCGCCGCGATCCTCGCCATGGTCGACCTCAAGCCGATCATCGAGCGCTTCAAGATGAAGGCGGCGACCTATCAGAAAGCGGGCACGGACGACCGCGCTCCGCTGCGCCGCGCGACCTGGTCGCTGATCAGCGATGCCGGCTGGACGGGCCGCGCCTGGGTCGGCTACGGCGCCGGCTCCTACCGCTGGATCTCTTCGCCTTACCAGGCCCAGCAGAAAGAACTCCAGCGTGACGGCAAACTCTTCTACCGCGCCATCCACGCGCACAATGACTGGCTCGAGATGCTGGCCGATTGGGGCATCGTCGGACTGCTCGCCGTCTTCGCCGGCCTCTTCTGGCTGGGCCGACGTCTCGTCCGCGCTTTCCATGCGGGCCACCCAGAGACCGTGCCGCTCGCGCTGGGACTCTTGTTGATGATGGCCCATGCATGGGTCGATCTGCTATTCTGGTTCACGCCGTTGATGTTCACGGCAGCCTTCGTGGCCGCCGCGATGACCTGCCTGACCGATCAGTCCTCTTCGGAGACCGAACGCTCCTCTTCCTGACCTTGCGCCAGATCGTCCAACATCTGGGCTCGGGTCGCACCGAGCTCCTCGACGTCCCCGCGCCGGGTCCGCGGCGCGGCCGTCTGCTCGTCCGCGCGACGCGCTCGCTGGTGTCGCTTGGCACGGAACGGATGCTGGTCGAATTCGGTCGCGGCGGCTGGTTCAGCAAGGCGCGTCAGCAGCCGGAAAAATTCCGCGCGGTGCTCGCCAAGATCCGCTCCGAGGGATTCTTCGCTACGCTCAACGCGGTCCGCAGCAAACTCGCGCAGCCGATCCCGCTCGGCTACTGCCACGTCGGCCAGGTGCTCGATGCCGGCGAAGTCCACGGCTTCGCCGCCGGCGACCGGGTGGTCTCCAACTCCCCGCACGCCGAAGTGGTCTCGGCTGCACCCGCTTTCTCCGCCCGCATCCCTGATGGCGTCTCCGACGAACACGCCGCTTTCACGCCGCTCGCGGCCGTCGCGCTGCAAGGCCTACGTCTCGTCGACGCCAAGCCGGGCGAGCCGGTGGTGGTCATGGGGCTCGGCCTCATCGGCCAGCTCGCGGTCCGTCTGCTGCGAGCCCGCGGCGTCACGGTCATCGGCGTCGATCCCGACGAAGCGAAACGCGCCGATGCTAAGCAGGCCGGCGCCTTGGTCCCGGAGTTGGGCGCCCCTCTGGCCACGCTCCTTCCCGGCGGCGCGGCCGGCGTGCTCATCACGGCCAGCACTTCCTCCGACGAACCGGTCAATCAAGCCGCACGTCTCTGCCGCCGGCGGGGACGCGTGGTCCTCGTGGGCGTCACGGGACTCGCACTCAACCGCGCGGACTTCTATGAGAACGAGGTGACCTTCCAGGTCTCGCGTTCCTACGGCTCCACCGATGCGTCCGATCCGTCTTCGGCTCGCGCCAACTTCGACGAAGTCCTCGCGCTGATGGCTTCGGGCGCACTCGATGTCGCTCCGCTGCTGACTTCACGTCACCCGTTCGCATCGGCCCCTCATATCTACGACGACTTGCGTCGCCCGGGCGCCTACGGTCTGCTTATCGAGTACTCCGTCCCGAACGAGTCGCTTGTCCGGACGCTGCCGGGTGGGGATGGGGACAGTCGCACTTCCGGCTGCATCGGGATCATCGGGTGCGGCAACTTCGCTTCCCGCGTCCTGGTGCCGGAACTGCGCCTCCAAGGCGCTTCGCCGACGATCTTCGCCTCGGCCAACGGGCTTTCGGCGAAACTGCTCGCCGGTGCCGCCGCGACGGCGACGACGGATACGACCGCATTGCTCGACCATCCTGGACTCGCCACGGTCTTCATCGCGACCCGTCACGATGAGCACGGCGAACTCGTCCGCACGGCGCTCCGGGCCGGCAAGAATGTCTGGGTCGAGAAGCCGCTCGCACTCACCGAGGCCGATCTCGACGCCACGATGGCTGTCGCCCGCTCGTCTTCGGGCCTTCTCGCTGTCGGTTTCAATCGTCGTTTCGCCCCGCTTGCCGTCCGGCTCCGTGCGGCGCTCGCCGCGAAGTCCGGACCCCGACGCTTCACGGTCGACGTCAGCGCGGGTCGCCTGCCCGCCGGTCATTGGACTTTAGATCCGAAGCAGGGTGGGGGTCGCATCGTCGGCGAGGCCTGTCATTTTGTTGATCTACTCCGCTTCCTTTCGGGCAGCGCCATCGCCACGGCCCATTGTTTGTCCCGCGATGGCGACGGACAAGACGGCGGCTGCCTCGAAATGAAATTCGCCAATGGCGACATCGCTACACTGAATTACCGGACGGATCTTCCGTCACACCTACCGAAGGAACGTATCGAAGTCGCGGCCGACGGCTGGTCCGCCGAAATCGATAACTGGAAATCACTGAGTTCGCAGAGCCTTCCCGGCGCTTCCACCTTGCCCACCTGGCTTGGTGGTCCCGCTCGCGGCAAAGGCCACGCCGAAGCGGTCGCCGCTTTCCTCTCCGCCGTCCGCACCGGCGGCCCCGCCCCCGTCTCCCTCGACGAGATCGAAGAAGTCTCCCGCTGGAGTATTCGGATGCAGGGGATGGTGCGGGCCTGAAGGCCCGCGAAGAGTTGATCCGTTGATCTGTTGGCCAGTTGGCCAAAGATGCAGTGGGTAGGGACGTGATTGCCATCACGTCCGTTCGCCAACCGACCTTGAAGTCTGGTTAATTTAGCTAAGCCCCGACGATGTGGTGTTTTCGGTCTCGAACGGCGGCGATAGCAATCACCGCCCTACCTCAAGGCACCCAGCTAATCATCCGGTCTCCGGTTTCCCTTTGAGTTAATGCTGCTCTGCCTCTGGCCAACTGGCCAACCAATCAACTGATCAACCCAGCCTCTCCCCTTGTCCACGTGCCCACGTGCCAGCTTGCCCCCTAAATAAAATGTCCTCCCTCTGCGTCCTCGGCCTCGGCTATATCGGCCTCCCGACCGCGTCCATCTTCGCGACGAAGGGACGCCGCGTCCTCGGCGTCGACGTCTCCGCCTCGGTGGTCGAGACGATCAACAGCGGCCGTATCCATATCCAGGAACCTGACCTCGACGTGCTCGTGCGGGCGGCGGTGCAATCCGGCAACTTGAAGGCCGCGACCACGCCGGGCGCAGCGGACGTATTCATCCTGGCCGTCCCGACGCCGTTCATCGCCTCGGCTGACGGCGCCCGCGTCCCCGACCTGTCGTTCGTGGAAGCCGCCGCCCGTTCGATCGCCCCGTTCGTCGCCTCCGGTAATCTGATCATCCTCGAGTCGACTTCGCCGGTCGGCACGACTGAGAAGGTGAAGGGCTGGTTGGAGTCCGAACTCGCGAAGCTCGGACGACAGGTCAACGGCCTACTCTACGCGCATTGCCCCGAGCGCATCCTGCCCGGCCAGATGCTCAAGGAACTCGTCTCCAATGATCGCATCTGCGGCGGTCTCACCCCAGCCGCCGCCGAAAAGGCCCGCGACCTCTACGCTACGTTCTGCACGGCGCAAATCTTCCTGACCGACGCGCGTACGGCCGAATTGGCGAAGCTGACCGAGAACGCGTACCGCGACGTCAACATCGCCTTCGCGAACGAGCTCTCGCTGATCTGCGACAAGCTTTCCATCGATGTCTGGGAACTCATCCGCCTGGCGAATCGCCACCCGCGCGTGAAGATCCTCCAGCCCGGTCCCGGCGTCGGCGGACACTGCATCGCCGTCGATCCTTGGTTCATCGTCGATGCCGCTCCGGCCGAAGCGCGTCTTCTGCGCACCGCCCGCGAGGTCAACGACTCCAAGCCGCATCACGTCGTCGCCCAGGTCCGCGCCGCCGCGGGCAAGGACGCCGTCGTCGCCTGCCTCGGTCTCGCCTTTAAGGCGAACGTCGACGACCTGCGCGAATCGCCTTCGGTCGAGATTGCCGCGCACCTCGCCGACGCCGGCCTGAAGGTCCTCGCCGTCGAGCCGCACGTGACCGCGCTGCCGAAGGCGCTGCAGGGCAGGGCGGAACTCGTCTCGCTCGCCGATGCGCTCGGCCGTGCCTCCGTCGTCGTCCTCCTCGTCGATCACCGCGCTTTCGCCGGCCTCACCCTTGAGCAACTCAAAGGGAAGAAGTTGATTGATACGCGAGGCATGGTGCGGAGTTGAAGTGCAAATGTGCAAACCGGCCTCTGGCCTGTGCAAAGGTGCAAAAGTGAGGTGTTGGCGGTTGGGAACTTAACAAAAGCCACAGGTGACGGGTGCCGGCCATCGGGGCATCAGCCCTTCGGGTGTCAGCCATCCAGCCTTCGGCAGCCGGCTCCGGGTTCCTGCGGCTGATAGCCGAGATGCCGACTCCCGAGTTGCCGATGCCCGCGGCCGTCACCCGGCACCTGAAGTTGGTTCCACCTTTGCACTTTTGCACAGGAGCTCTGCTCCGATTTGCACCTTTGCACTGCATCTGGGCCTCCGCCTTATCGATTCAGCCCTCGATTCAGTCATCGACTCAGTCCTCTAGCTTTCCAGTGCTCCTTCCTCTCCTCCATCACCTCGGTCCTACCTGGCTTGCCCGGCGCGCGCGCTGGGCGTGTGAGCGTAAGCTTGGGGTCTGGGAATGGCGTTCGCCGATGCGTCCGTGGAAGGATTTCGCTGTCGGCTTCGATCCCGTTGATTGGCGACAGTCCGCGCCGCGTCTGCCGATTGCGAATCTGGATCGGACTCACCTCGCACCGCAGCTTGAAGCCTGGTCCGTCGAGTCCGGCCACACTCCTATCGCCGAAGCTGAAGCCTTCGCTCGCGGTTACGCCCGCATCTTCTCCCATCACCTCGTCGAGGTCGGCCGTCCGGATCGCTGGACTCGCAGCGTCCTGACCGGACACTCCATCGATCCTTACAAGCATTGGTCCCGCCTCCGTGATACGGGGTCCGATGACATCAAGGGCGTCTGGGAGCTCTCCCGCTTCTCTTGGGCTTACGCCCTCGTCCGCGCTTGGCTACGCGACGGCGATGAACGCCATGTCGAACTCTTCTGGTCGACGCTCGAGGATTGGACGACACGTAACCCGCCTAACCGTGGGCCGAACTGGATGTGCGGACAGGAAGCCGCCATTCGCCTGATCGCGGTCACGTTCGCCGTCCAGTCCTTCCGCGATCACCCCTCGACGACCGACGCCCGTCTGGCGCTCGCGGCCCGTTTCGCCGATGCCAGCGCCCAGCGTATCCTGTTCCATTTAGACTACGCGCTTTCACAGCAAAACAACCACGGCATCTCCGAAGCCATCGGGCTGCAGACCGCCGCCACGTTCTGGCCCACCCTTGGTGGGGCTTCCGTTTGGTATCGCGACGGCATGGCCGCTCTCGCCGGGCAGTGCGCCGAGCTGATCGGCCCGGACGGCGGCTTCAGCCAGTACTCCTCGAACTATCATCGCCTGCTCCTCCAGCTCCTGACCTGGTCCGAGGTCGTAGAGCGCTCCGTGCGCGACACCTTGCCGGAAGCCGTCCGGGCGAAGGCCGCCGCCGCGACGGATTTCCTCGCGACGTTGATGGAAACGGATGGCACCGTCCCGCGCTATGGCGCCGATGACGGCGCCAACGTTCTTCCGCTCAGTGGCTGCCCGTTCGAAGATTTCCGTCCGGCCGTCGGCGCCGCCCTCGCGCTCTTTAAAGGCGAACGCCTGCCATCCGGACCTTGGGACGAAACCGCCTTGCTCCTGCTGGGGCCGGTCTCCGCGAGCGCTGACCCCGCCTTACGTCCTCCCGCCGAATTCCGGGATGCCGGCGTCTTCCAGCTGCGCCACTCGCGCGGGACGCTCTTCTTCCGCGCCCCAGAAGAGTTTCGCACACGCCCGTCGCACGCCGACCAGCTGCACGTCTCGCTCCGCTGGGATGGTGAGTGGATCGCCGAGGATCCGGGAACCTATTCTTACAATACCCCGGGCGGCTGGGATGGTTTCGCGGCTTCCCGTTTCCATAATCTCGTCACCGTCGGCGAGTTCGATTCCATGCGCCGCGTCGGCCGCTTCCTTTGGTTGCCGTGGGTCGGATGTAAGGTGCGCTGGCAGTTCGATGGTGTTGCCGCTTCGCACCTCGGCTTCCCGGGCTTTAAGGCTCAGCGGCGCGTCGTGAAGGTCGCCAACGGCTTCGTGATCATCGATCGCCTGACCGGTCTCCTGAAACAAGACGGTCGCTTCACCTTGCGCTGGCATGGGCGTACCCGTGAAGGCCTAGAGCAGCTGACCATCGCCTGTTCCGCGCCTTCGACGGAAGAAACTGTCACCGCGCTTCCGGAAGGAGGGGAAGGGTGGCATTCGACGCATTACGGTTCCAAGGAGCCATCCTGGTGCCGCCGCATCACTGCCACGGGCGACGACGTTACCTTCGTCACCGCGCTCGGTTGCTCGCTTCGCCTCGAAGCCCACAGCTTTTTCGCCGACGGAGAAGAGGTTCCTTTGGAGTAGAGACAGGCAGTGAAGTGCAAAAGTGCAAACCGGCCTGTGGCCTGTGCAAAGGTGCAAATGTAAGAGGCAAATATCAGGTGACAGGTGACGGCCACCGGGGCATCGGCCTTTCGGGTGTCAGCCGTTCAGCCTTCGGCAGCCGGCTCCAAGCACCCGCGGCTGTAATGGGTAGGGTCGGGACCGCGTCACGACATAGCTGCATTTTAGGTAGGGGCGCGACGGTGTCGCGACAGCAGAAAGTCAGACGGACGCGTCACCGACGCGTCCCTACCTCAAGACACCTGAAAGTATTTTCCTACCCCAACCCCTGCCCCTACCCCTAAATACACCTTTGCACTTTTGCACAGGAGCTCTGCTCCGATTTGCACCTTTGCGCCGCCTCTGGGCCTGCACCTCATCCATTCAGTCCTCTATTCAGCCCTCAATACAGTCATCGACCCAGCCCTCTTATTCTTCCGCTAAAATGCCCTCCCTCGCCCTCATCGTCGGCACGCGCCCCGAGTGCATTAAGCTCGCGCCGGTGTTCGCCGAACTGCGTCGGTCTGGCAAGGTGCGTCCGCTCCTCGTCTCCACCGGCCAGCATCGTGAGCTCCTCGATCAGGCGCTGGGTTCTTTCGGGCTTAAGCCCGACGTCGATCTCGGCCTGATGCAGCCCGGCCAGTCGCTGCCGGAACTTTCCTCCCGCGTGCTCACCGGCGTCTCCGCCTGGCTTGCGCAGGCGAAGCCTGATGCCGTGTTGGTGCAGGGTGACACGACCACCGTGCTCGGCGCCGCGATGGCTGCTTTCTACGCCGGCATCCCGGTCGGCCATGTCGAAGCCGGCCTGCGCACCGACGACCTGCGTTCCCCGTTCCCGGAGGAGATGAACCGACGCGTGACCTCGACGCTCGCTCGCTGGCATTTCTGCCCGACCGAGGGCGCCAAGGCGAACCTCCTGCGCGAAGGCATCCCCGCGGCGCACTGTCACGTCACGGGCAATACCGTCATCGACGCCTTACTCGCTACCCGTGCGCGTATCGGCGGCATCGAAGCCGCCGCGGTCGGCGCCCGACTCGGTATTACCCCGGCCTTCGTCGCTTCGCACCTCGCCGTGCCGAAATCTCGTTGGATTCTTGTCACTGGCCACCGTCGCGAATCGTTCGGTCCTGGGTTTGAGAATCTCTGCCGCGGTATCCGCCAGTTGGTCGACGCTCTTCCCGATCTCGGCGTCGTCTATCCCGTGCACCTCAACCCGCAGGTCCAGGAGCCCGTGCGTCGCCTGCTCGGCGGTCACCCGCGCATCGCGCTCGCCGCTCCCGCCGCCTACGAGGATTTCGTCTGGCTGATGGATCGTTCGACTTTCGTCCTTACCGATTCCGGCGGCGTGCAGGAAGAAGCCCCTTCGCTCGGCAAGCCCGTGCTCGTCATGCGCGAGAATACCGAACGCCCGGAAGGCCTCGCCGCGGGCACCAGCGAACTCGTCGGCACGGATGCCGTTCGCATTGTCTCCGCCGCAACCCGCTTGCTTTCCGATCCCGCCGAATACGCCCGCCGTTCCCAGCTGCGTAATCCTTACGGGGATGGGACTGCGGCCGCGCAGATCGCGCGGGTGATGGAGTCGGCGCTGTAAGCGCCGGCTAAGTGCAAAAGTGCAACTCGCCTTCGGCTTGTGCAAAGGTGCAAAAGTTAATGCAGCCTAAGCTCACCATCTTTTCCGACTAGGTACTTCGGGCCGGGTGGCTTCAAGGTGAGACATCAAGGCTTGAATCTGAGATGAACACTTAACGCACAGGGGTTTAATAGTCTCATATTTAGCCAAAGGTATATGGCCGATCTTGGCTGAGACATACATAAGCGTACGCACTTCCCCGCAAGAGCCCTTGGCTCGGCGTAGCATGTCATAGAAGGTGCGGTCAGAGCGGCTCTCAAATCCCTCGGAGATGTTGCACATGATAGAAACGGAAGCGCGCTGCACCTGATCTTTAAGCGCCCAATCCTTGGAGCCAGGGCCTTCTTTCAGTAACCCGTAGGCCAGAACGACGATTGCTTCAGCGGTCTTCCAAGCCTCAATTTCCTCAAATTTGGTAAAGGATGCCATGTCGCAGGATTATCGCTCGCTGCCGAACCATCAAGATGCTCAGCCGTCATTGATTACTCATTGTAAGCTAGGTATTTCTTGAATCCACCTTTGCACTTTTGCACAGGAGCTCCGCTCCGATTTGCACCTTTGCACTGTATCTTTCAGCCCTCAACGCTTCGCGTTTCGTGCGCCTCCTCTACTTCCATCAGCATTTCGCGACCCCTCGGGGCGCGAGCGGCACGCGCTCCTATGAGTTCGCGCGGGCGCTGATCGTGCGCGGGCATCAGGTGACGATCGTCTGCGGCGCGCACCAGCTCAGCGGGCTCGAGTTGCCTTACGACAAAACCAAGGGCTGGTATCGCGGCGACGTCGATGGCATCGATGTCATCTCGCTGCCGCTCGCCTATTCGAACCATGATTCGCTATTCCGCCGTGGCTGGACTTTCCTCCGCTTTGCCCTGCGCTCCGTCCGCCTCGCGCTCACGCTCGATTGCGACCTGGTTTTCGCGACCTCCACGCCGATCACCGCGGTCATCCCGGGTCTTGCCGCCAAATGGCTCCGCGGTAAACCGTTCGTCTTCGAGGTCCGCGACCTCTGGCCCGAACTCCCTCGCGCGCTCGGGATGCGTAATCCGTTCCTCCTTGGAGGCATGTCCCTCCTGGAGTTTCTCGGTTACCGTTCCGCCGACGCCTGTGTCGGGCTTTCTCCGGGCATCGTCGAAGGCATCCGCGCGCGGGCCGACGAACGCCTGCCGGTCGCGATGATTCCGAACGGCTCCGACCTCGAGCTCTTCCATCCATCCAAGCGCGCCAAGCTCACACTCCCGGGCATCGGTGCGGATGACTTTGTCGCCGGCTTCACCGGCGCCCATGGCGTCGCCAACGGACTCGATGCGCTGCTCGATGTCGCCCAGGAGCTCAGACGCCGCGGCGATACCCGCGTGAAGCTGGTCTTCATCGGTGACGGCAAGGAGAAGGAACGCCTCGCGGCCCGTGCCGTCGAACTCGGCCTCACGAACTGCCTTTTCTTCCCGCCCGTCCCCAAGGCCGAACTCGGCGCCATCACCGCCTCGCTGGACTGCGGGCTCATGGTTCTTAAGGATATCCCCGCTTTCTATCGCGGCACCTCGCCGAACAAGTTCTTCGATTATATCGCTGCCGGGATTCCCGTGGTAAACAATTACCCCGGCTGGCTGGCTGGACTGATCGCGGAGCACCGTTGCGGGATCGTCGTCCCGCCTGGCAATGCCGCCGCCTTCGCCGACGCTTTGCAGCGCCTTGCTGCCGACGCCCCGGAGTGTCGCGCCATGGGAGTCGCCGCTCGTGCGCTTGCCGAAAAGGAATTCGGCCGCCCAATCTTGGCCGATCGTTTTATCGCCACCCTCGAGGCCGTCCCCCGCTAAGCCATGCTTACCCGCGAACAAGCCCTCGCTCTCGTGCTCCGCCGCCTCGCCGCGCTCGGCCGCGAACTCGGCAAGCCCGCCTTGGAAAAGGCCGACGCGCAGACCCGCCTCTTCGGCGAAGCTGCCGCGCTGGACAGCATCGGCCTCGTCACGCTCATCGCCGACCTCGAGGAAGATATCCGCGTCGCTACCGGTAAGACCGTCACCCTGGCTGACGAAAAAGCCATGAGCCGTCTCACCTCTCCCTTTCGCCGCGTGGATTTACTCGCGGAGTATGTGGTTGAGATCGTCGGAGGATAGCAGGGTGCAAAAGTGCAAATCGGCCTACGGCCTGTGCAAAGGTGCAAATGTGTTTCCAGAAATTGGGGTAGGGGTCGGGGCAGGGGTAGGCCTGCAAGATCAGCACCAGAAAGTTGGCGAACAAATCAAGGAACAGTCGCCTAAATCCGAGACCCGAGACCTGAAAGGTTTTCCTACCCCAACCCCTGTCCCGACCCCTACCCCTTACGATTCACCTTTGCACTTTTGCACAGGAGCTCCGCTCCGATTTGCACCTTTGCACTGCCTCTAGTCCAGTCTGCTGCCTCTCCCCTTGTCCACGTGCCCACGTGCCAGCTTGTCCCCTGAACTAAAAATGAACACCGCTCTCATCACCGGCACCTCTCAAGGCCTCGGCCTCGCCTTGGCCGAACGCCTGCTGGCCGATGGCTGGATCGTACACGGTTTCGCCCGCGGTCCGCAGACGCTGACGCATGCGCACTTCAGCGCCCACGTCGTCGATATCACCGATGAAGCTGCCGTGCGCGCCGCCGTCGCGACCATCGCTGAGTCCGGCCAGATCGACCTCCTAGTCAACAACGCTGGAGCGGCTTCGATGAACGCGTTGCTCCTGACGCCGGGCGAGACCGCCGAGCGGCTCATGCGCGTGAATTATCTCGGCACGTTCCACTGTCTGCAGGCCGTCGGCAAAGTCATGGTCCGTCAGCGGGCCGGCCGCATTGTCAACGTTACCACCGTCGCCGTGCCGCTCTCGCTGGAAGGCGAAGCCGCCTACGTCGCCAGCAAGGCCGCCGTCGAAGCCCTCACGAAAGTCGCCGCCAAGGAGCTGGCCTCCTCCGGCGTCATCGTCAGCGCGGTCGGCTTCGGCCCGATCGACACGGCCCTCACCCGCGCCGTGCCCAAGGCCGCGCTCGCCAGGATTAATGAAGCCATCGATCGCCCTCAGGGCACCACGATGACCCAGGCTGTGGATTACTTTGTCTCTCGACTCACTGCCGCCGATCTTAAATCCGGGAGTGTAGAGTATTTCGGCCAGACCGCTAGTTGACCCGTTGACCAGTTGGCAAGGAATGCAATGGGTAGGGACGTGATTGCCATCACGTCCGTTCGCCAAGCGACATCAGTGCGTAGTCAATTTAGCTAAGAGCCGATTACTTTGCGGCTTCGGTTTCGAACGGAGGCGATGGCAATCGCCTCCCTACCACAAGACAATGTCCCTCCTCTCCCGCTTCGTAGCTTACGATGCCAAGCCCGCGCTTATCGGCGCGTGGGGTGAATGCGCGTATGCGCGTCTGGCCGCCTTGGTGGATGAGGCCGCTCGTGCTCTCGCGGGTTTGCGTCTGCCCGGTCCTGCTGCCGTCGCCGTCGTCGGCGGCCATGGTCCGGCCGCGACGGCCTGGCTGCTCGTGCTGGAAGCCGCCGGTCATTTCGCCGTCCCGCTCGCCGGCAATCCTGCCGAGCACCCCGCGCGCCTCGCGCAGGTCAATGCCCAGTGGATTGTCACCGCCCAAGGCTATGACTGGAGTCTCCTGCCGCGCATCGACGAGGCTTCCTCTCACCCGCTGTTCCAGCAGTTACAGGCGCGGGGCGCCGCCGGCTTAGTGTTATTCTCGAGCGGTACCAGCGGGCAACCCAAGGCGATGGTGCAAGATCTCTCCGCCTTGCTTGCGACCTATGCGGAACGCCACCCCAACGGCCTGCCGGTGCTCGCACTCCTGGGCTTCGACCACATCGGGGGCCTCAACACCCTCTTCGG
>JAPLTV010000064.1 GCA_026397955.1 Verrucomicrobiota bacterium
CGCCACCGCCAGTTCACGCGGCCTGAAGATCAGCGATTCTCCCGAGGCCAAGGCCTTCAAGGCGCGCATGGAGAAGACCCTCGCCGGCATCGACCCAAGCACCAAGGACAGCAAGGAGATGCAGGAGGCCATCAAGGCCGCCACCGGCATGGACCTGGAATCGCCGGACAACCGTATCGCTGGTGGAGTTTCCCTCGATGCCGCCGGGCAGCTGAGCGGAGGCGTCATCATCCGGGCGCGCCATGATAGCAAAAAACTTTCGGCTCATGCCGCCGCCAAGAAGGTCGGCACCGTGCAAGCCGGCGCGACCAAGGGCTGGAACGGCCAGGAACTCCTGGCCTCCCTGAGCGCCGAACTCGCCAAGGCCGCCAAAGATTTCCCGGCAGCCCCCACCGTCGCCGGCGCGCCTGCCTCCGAACCGATCGGCGTCTTCGACCTCGACGACAACACGTTGGTGATCGCCCAGCCCAAGGAAGCCGCTCGCATCATCGATCTCCTCAAAGGAAAAGGATCCTCCTACGCCCTCAACTCCTCCCTGCGCCCGCAGGTGAACGCCACCGGCCGTCCTTACGCCGTCGTCAGCGTCAACGCCGCCAAGCTTCCGCCCAGCGCCGAACTCACCCAAAGCGGATTCCAAGGCGCCGTCTTCGCGATGGGCGAGAACGGCAGCAACCAGGTGATGAAGTTGAGCGCGTTCTTCACCTCCAAGGAGAAGGCCGCCCCGATGGCCCAGCAGGCCCAAGGCATGTTGGCCATGGCCCCGATGTGACGAAGTAAGGCGTGGCCGCAGGCCAAGCGGGGTTCTGCTGGCATGGTGAACCGCTGCGAAGCAGATGGTAGGGCTGGCCATCCTTGGCCGGCCGCGGTCGAGCAAGGATGCTCGACCCTACCCGACGCAGAGAGGCCGAACTCAAAGGGGGCACCATAGGGAAACCGGATGATTGGATAGGGAATATGTCCGAAGCATACATTCCGGTCTCCGGTTTCCCATTGAGCGGGTGAATCGTTTCAGGTGGCAGGTGGCAACCCCAGGTGGCGGGTGGCGGGAGAGGTAGGGGCGCGACGGCGTCGCGACCGTGGAGCCAGAGCGGACGCGTCGCCGACGCGTCCCTACCCTGCTTCGCAGCAGACCCACAGCACCCATGCCAGCACGCGACGGCAAGTCGCGTAGGCACAAAAAAGCCCCCGAGGTCGGGGGCTGATTCGTGAGGTCGAGGAGGCTTACTTGCCGCCGCAGCAACCGCCGGTCGAGGCAGGCTTCTCGGAGGAGCAGCAGGAGGAACCTTCCTTGGAGCCGCAACCACAGCCGCCGCTGGTACCGCAACCGCAGCCGCTGGAGCAACCACAGGAGTTCACGCAGCAGAGGGCGCAGCGCTTGGACCAGGCGACGATGAGCGTCAGGAAGATCAGGCCGATGACGGTCGGATCCTTGAGGCCGCCGAAGAAGAACTGATGGACGCAGGCGATGTTGAACAGGATCGCGCCGACGAGGAACAGGCCCAGCACGCGGGTGCGCGGCAGGATGAGGAGCACGCCACCGAGGACTTCAAGAGCCTTGATCACGGCAAGATAGCCGGAGTCCTTCATGAGGAACACAAAACTACCGGCGGGCGGAGCGGGCGGCTTAACCCAAAACATGACACCGAAGTAGATAAAGGCCAGGCCGAGGAGGAGCGCGGCGATGCAGGGGATTTTTTTCATAGCAAAGGCAGGTTAGCCGATATGACAGGGGTTGAAAGGGCTAACCTCAGAGGGCCTTGTGGGAGCCGTCGCACAGCGCGCCCTTCTTAGAATGCTTACAGGCGCAGAAATAGACGGTACCATTGGTTTCAGCCTTATAAGGGACCGGCGTGAAGGCGGAACCCTTGTGGGCGCCATCACAGAAAGGCTGGTTCTTGCTGTGTCCGCACGAGCACCAGTAGTAGGTCTTGCCGGCTTCGACGAGAACAGGGAGAGGAGACTTCTGAGGAATGTGGGGGGTGCTCATAATTCGAGAGTATGGAGTTTGGAGTATCGAGTATAGGGGAAAGCAGGGAAAACTTACGCGAGGTCGAAGAGGAGGGCTTCGATGGGGCCGGCGGACTTGAAGGCGAAGGTGCCGGCGTCTTCGGACCTGACCGCATCGCCGGGCGAAAGCTGCACGCCCCCGACCTCGACGTCGCCACCAATCAACTGGAACCACAGGCCCCTGCCCTTGCGCAGGTCATGCGAGATCGTTCCAGCGGACTTAGATTTCACGCAATACACGTCGGCATCCTGGCTGATGTGTGCCGAGCCTTCGCGTCCGTCGTTCGAGATAATGAGCACCTTGGGTGCATCAAGCTGCTCCGGCATGGGGGTCCATTCGGCGTAACGCGGCGTAAGGTTAGCACGATCCGGCGTGATCCAGACCTGAATGAGATGGAGCCGCTCGGTCTTCGAGGGATTGAACTCGCTGTGCTTCACGCCGCTACCAGCACTCATGACCTGAATCTGGCCCGGCTTGAGCTGCGCATGATTGCCCATGCTATCCTTGTGCTCTATAGCGCCTTCGAGGACGTAGGTGAAGATTTCCATGTCCTTATGGCCATGCGCCGGGAAGCCCATGCCGGGAGCCACCAGATCCTGGTTGATGACCCGCAGTGACCGGAAGGCCATGTGGGCCGGGTCATAATAGTCCGCGAAACTGAAGCTATGTCGGGCCACCAGCCAGCCGTGGTCGGCGAAGCCGCGCTCTCCGGAACGTCGTACCGTAAGGTTCATATCCCAGCAACTTGGGCCGAAAAACGCCGAAGTCCACCACCCCTCGCCACTTTCCTGTCGGATTTAGTTTGAAAACACCCCCTCGGAATGGTCTATGCTTACTACTCGTGTCGGGCAGTGGCTCAATCTGGTAGAGCGCTGCTTTCGGGTAGCAGAGGCTGAGAGTTCAAATCTCTCCTGCCCGACCAATTTAAAGACCCCGGGGATATTTCGATGTCCCCGGGGTCTCCTGCTTGGAGGTTGTAGGGGTCGAGTTACCTCGGTCTACTGCCCCCATGCGCCCCTGGGCATCCTTGCTACTGATGCTGACGGCTGGGCTGACGGCCTTCGCCGCCCCGCCAGACCCGGCCAGCACGACGAGGCCATTGGTCCTGGTCCACGTGATGCCTTGGTTCGAAAGCAAGGCCGTGAGCGGACAGTGGGGCTGGCATTGGACCATGGGTAAGACCGACCCGGACAAGGGCGCGCTGGCGACGCACGACCAACCCACCTTCGGAGCCTACGATTCCTCCGACCCCGCCATCCTCGCCACCCAAGTCGCGCTGATGAAGGCCGCCGGCATCGACGGTGCGATCATCGACTGGAACGGGCCCGAGGGCTTCGCGGACTACGAGATGATCCATCGTAACACGGTGCTCCTGATCGCCGAACTCAAGAAGTCCGGCCTGAAGTTCGCGGTCTGCGTCGAAGATAATCCCGGCCATCGCTTCATGAAGGAGCGGAAACTCGGCCGAGCGCAGGCCACCGCAAAGGTCGCGGCTGCGTTCGCCTGGGCCGATGCGCGCTGGCTCACCGACCCCGACTACGTCCGTCTCGACGGACGGCCGGTATTGATGATCTTTGGTCCGCAGTACCTAGACGAAGCCGAATGGAAAACCATCCGCTCAGACTTGAAGAGCAATCCGCTCACCTTCGCCCTACCCCACCTCAGCCACCGGCCCGCCATCGACGGTGCGTTCGCCTGGGTGCCGGTTAGCGAAGGCAAGGCCGTCGGGAGCGCAGGCTGGACCGCCGAACTGGCCACGCTCTATGCGACCGAGAAGCAAGCCAACCGCGCCTTTGTCGCCGTCGCGTTCCCCGGCTATCGGGATTTCTACGCGCAAGCGGGAGTCGGCAAGAGCTACGGCTCGATCGACTATCGCAACGGCCAGACCTTCGCCGAATCCTTCGACCAGGCGATGAACAGCGGCGCCCCCATCGTGCAGGTCGCCACTTGGAACGATTACGGCGAAGGCACCGGCATCGAGCCGACCCTCAATCGCGGCACCCGCGACCTCGAAGTCATCATGCGCCGCCTCCGCCCCGACGCCGACCCGGCGGAATTACGCAAGATAATCGATAGCAGCAAGAGGTAGGGGCGTGCGGCCCGCACGCCCGCGGATGACCGGGCCGGTCTCCCTACCCCGCACTCCGGCCTATACTCCATACTCAATACTCCATACTCTAGTTCCTAAGATGCTCCGCCTCCTCGCCCTTCTCTTCTCCCTCGCCACCGCCATCGCGGCGCCGCTGCTCGACCGCACCCCAGGCGTGGTCTCGTATACGTTCCGCAACGAGTTCAAGGCCGACATGCCGGCGACCTTCGATAAGGTGAAGGGCTTCGGCATCACCGACATCGAAATGTCGAATCTCTTCGGCCAAGAGCCCGCCAAGATCCGCGCACTCATGGACGCCCGCGGCATTAGCTGCTCGTCCTACGGCGCTCCTTACAACGACGTGCTCAAGAAGACCGATGAGGCCGCCGCCGTCGCCAAGACCCTCGGCGCAAAGTACGTCCGCGTCTCGCTGCCGAGCAGCAAGACGCCGTTCGACAAGGCCGCCGCCACCCAGCGCTCCGCCGAGATGAACGCGATGGGCAAGCAGCTCCGCGAGAAGCATGGCCTGACCTTCGTACTGCATAACCACGGCATGGAATTCGTCGCCGAAGGCCAAGGCACGCTGTACGACTTCATTCACGCACAGACCCGCCCCGAAGACGTGAGCTTCGAACTCGATGTGCTCTGGGCCTACCTCCCCGGCGCCGACCCGGTCGCGATCTTCGAGAAATACGGCGCCCGCATCCCGCTCATGCACGTGAAGGATGTCCGCAAGGGCCTACCTCGCACTTGGGGCCACAAATATGACTCCGACAACGACGTCACGCTGGGCACCGGTCAGCTGGACCAGTCCGCGATCTTCGCCGCCGCCAAGAAGGCCGGCGTGAAGCATTTCTACCTCGAGGACGAGAGCTCCCACTCCCTGGCTCAGGTTCCGCAGTCCATCGCCTTCCTGAAGGCCGACCGCTAAAGGCTGCACGGGCGGAAAAGGACGACCTTACGGCGGAATTAGTCCCGAGGTTGGGGTTGAAATCCCGGGGTCGGCGGTCTCTTTTATAGGCCATACGGCGGAACAACCTGCTCCGTCGCCTGTTCTACCCCCATGCCCCCCAAGGCCATCCTTTTCCTCGGCGTCTTCGTCGGCGCCCTGTGCTCCGCCGAACCGATCAATTTCAGCCGCCAGATCCGTCCGATCCTGTCCGAGAACTGCATCGCGTGCCACGGCCCGGACGAGAAAGCCCGCAAGGGTAAGCTCCGCCTCGACGATGAGCAGGACACCAAGCGCGACCGCAAGGGCGACTTCGTCGTCCTGCCCGGTAAACCCGATCAAAGCGAACTCATCAAGCGCATCGAGTCGACGGACCCCGACGACGTCATGCCGCCGCCTAAGCAGCATAAGACGATCCCCGCGGCGCAGCTGGCGCTCCTCAAGGAATGGATCAAGCAAGGTGCGCCTTGGGGCCGTCACTGGTCCTACGAACCCGTCGCACGCCCATCCGTCCCGAAGAACGGCGAAACCAACCCCGTCGATGCGTTCCTGGCCGACCGTCAGAAGAAGGAAGGACTGACCTGGTCCGCGGAAGCCCCCAAGGCCATCCTCATCCGGCGACTCGCCCTCGATATCACCGGCCTGCCGCCCACGCCTGAGGAAGTCGCGAAACTCTCCGGAGCCAAGCACGAGGAAATCGTCTCAGCTTTCCTCGCCAAGCCCGCTTACGGCGAACATTGGGCCCGCCAGTGGCTCGACCTCGCCCGCTACGCCGACAGCGCTGGCTACCCGAGCGACCCTGGCCGTGAAATCTGGGCCTACCGCGACTGGGTGGTCAAGGCGCTCAACCAGAACCAGCGCTTCGACCAGTTCGTCATCGATCAGCTGGCCGGCGACCTGCTGCCCAATCCGACCGAAGACCAACTCATCGCCACCGCCTTCCATCGCAACACGATGACCCAGAACGAAGGTGGCACGAGCGACGAGGAATTCCGCAACGCCGCCGTCATCGACCGCGTCAACACGACCTACGCCGTCTTCATGGGCACTACCATGGCTTGCGCCCAGTGCCACACCCACAAGTACGACCCGATCACGATCACGGAATATTTCCGCTCCTACGCCTTCCTCAACCAGAGCGCCGACAGCGACAAGAAGGACGAAGTCCCGCTCCATGAGATCTACCCTCCTGGCGTCAAGGCCCAGCGCGAACAGTGGATGAAGGACGCCGCCGTCGCGGAGGCTGTCTTCAAAAAGCCGAACCCCGCCTGGGTCGTCGGTTTCGACGAGTGGCTGACCAAGGGACCAAAGCTGACGGACAAGCCGCTCAAGACCGCCCTCGATGCTCCGCAAGACAAGCGCACGAAGGCCCAGCTGAAACTCCTCAGCGATTACTACGTCCGCAACATCTCGCCTGCCGCCAAAGCCGAACGCACCCTGGCGGACGACCTGAAGAAGAAGATCGCCGCCTCCAAGCCGGTGACCGTGCCGATCATGCAGGACCTCACGGGGGAAAAGCGCCGCAAGACCTTCGTCCAGCTCCGCGGAAACTGGCAGGCACTCGGCGATCCGGTGGATGAAGGCGTGCCGACCCACCTCGCCCGCTGGGACGAATCCTTCCCGAAGAACCGCCTCGGCCTCGCCCGCTGGATCGCCAGCCACGACAACCCCCTCACTGCCCGCGTGACGATGAACCGCCTCTGGGAGACCGTCTTCGGCGTGGGCATCGTGCGCACGAGCGAGGAATTCGGCAGTCAAGGCGACCTGCCCGTCCACCCGGAACTGCTCGATTGGCTCGCGGCGGAGTTCGTCGAATCAGGTTGGGATTCGAAGAAGATGCTTTCGCTCCTGCTGAACAGCCGGGCCTATCGCCAGTCTTCCGCCAGCAGCGCCAAGCTCAACGAACTGGACCCTGATAACCGTTTCGTCGCCCGCGGCCCGCGTTTCCGCCCTTCCGGCGAGATGCTCCGCGACCAAGCCCTCGCCGTCAGCGGACTCCTCAGCGCGAAGATGTACGGCGCACCGGTCCGACCGATCCGTCCCAACATGGGCCTGAGCATCGCCTTCGGCGGCTCGGGCGACTGGATGACGAGCACCGGCGAAGATCGCTATCGTCGCAGCCTTTACACCGACACCCGTCGCAGCACGCCCTATCCGAGTTTCGCGACCTTCGACGCCCCGAACCGCGAGACATGCGTCATCCGACGCGGCCGCTCCAATACGCCCCTGCAGGCCTTCGTGACGCTGAACGACCCGGTCTTCGTCGAGACCAGCCAAGCCCTCGCCCGTCGTCTCCTCAAGGAAGGCGGCACGACCGATGAAACGCGCCTGCGCTTCGCCTACTCGCTCTGCCTCTCCCGCGAACCGGAAGCCAACGAACTGGCCACGCTCAAGACCCTGCTCACTAAGTCCGTCGCGCAATACAAAGCCGACGCCGCTCTCGCCCTGAAGATGGCCACCGATCCGCTCGGCCCCACCGAGAAAGGCGCGGACGTCCCCACCCTCGCCGCCTGGACCGCCGTCAGCAGCGTCATCATGAACCTCGACGAGTTCCTCATGCGCCGCTGAGCCAAATAGACCACCCCACCCCTACCCCTTTTTCAGATGCTCAATCCCATTCGCGAAGCTCAGCTCAGCCTCCAGACCCGCCGCACCTTCCTCAGCAGCGTCGGCCAGTTCAGCCTCGGCGCCATCGCCCTCCATGCGATGAAGGCGGACGCCCTTGGCGCCTCCTCCTCCAACGACAACCCGCTCGCCCCGCGTAAGCCGCACTTCAAGGCCAAGGCGAAGCGCGTGATCTACCTCCACATGTCGGGCGGTCCACCCAACCTGGACATCTTCGACTACAAGCCGGAGTTGGTGAAGCGTAGCGCCGAAGATTGCCCAGACTCCTTCCTTAAAGGACGCACCTTCGCCTTCACGACCGGCGTACCCAAGCTCATGGGCACCCCGCGCACGTTCAAGCAATATGGCCAAGGCGGGCTTTGGATGAGCGATGCCGTCCCGAATTTCCAAAAGATCGCCGACGAGGTCACGATCGTGAAGGCGATGCATACGGATCAATTCAACCACGCGCCCGCCGAGCTCCTGCTCTTCACCGGCCACAACCGCCAAGGCCGCCCGTCGTTAGGCTCCTGGGCCACCTACGGCCTCGGCACCGAGAACCAAGATCTTCCCGGCTTCGTCACGATGATCTCCAACGGCGTCCAGCCCAGCGGCGGCCAAGGCTGCTGGGGCTCGGGCTTCATCCCGTCGGTCTTCCAGGGCGTGCAGTGCCGCAGCAAGGGCGACCCGGTCCTCTTCGCCAACGACCCGCCCGGCATGACCCGCGACCTCCGTCGCGCCACGCTCGACGCGCTCAAGGACCTCAACCAGCGCCAGCAGGACGAACTCGGCCACGCCGAGACCGTCACGCGGATCGCCCAATACGAACTCGCCTTCCGCATGCAGACCAGCGTGCCGGAAGTCATGGACATCTCGAAGGAGAAGCCGGCGACGCTCGAGGCCTACGGCGCCAAGCCCGGCGAATCCAGTTTCGCCAACAACTGCCTCCTCGCCCGCCGGCTCGTCGAGAAAGGCGTGCGCTTCGTGCACCTCTTCGACTGGGGCTGGGACTTCCACGGCACCGGCCCGAAGGAAGATATCCGCGGCGGCCTCACGGCCAAGATGGCCGCGACCGACAAGCCCGTCGCCGCGCTCATCAATGACCTGAAGGAGCGCGGACTGCTCGAAGATACCCTCATCGTCTGGGGAGGCGAATTCGGTCGTACCCCCTTCCGTGAGGGTCGCACGGCCAAGAGCGAGGTGCTCGGTCGCGACCACTACCCCGATTGCTTCTCGATCATGATGGCCGGCGGCGGCGTGAAGGGCGGCTTCCAGTTCGGCGAGACCGATGAGATGGGCTTTGGCGGCGTGAAGGACAAGGTCCACGTCCACGACCTGCAGGCGACCATCATGCATCTGCTCGGCTTCGACCACGAACGCCTCACCTACCGCTTCCAAGGCCGCGACTATCGTCTGACTGATGTGCATGGCCACGTCGTACGCGAGATACTCGCGTGACGCGAGGGGACATGGGGGCACGGTGACACGGGGACAAGGGCGACATAACTCAAAGGGAGACCGGAAACCGGGAAGTTTGCTGCGGTCTTGGGTAGGGCGGTCATTGCCATGACCGCCGTTCGCATCGGTACGCTTGTCCAGGCGGGCAAGGTCACCGACCTTTCCGATATCCGTCCGCCCACGGACGTGATAACAATGTGACCGAAACGACACGGGGCGTAATCCTGCCAATATTGGAATTTGCGGTCTCACCCCTTCTTCATCCCCTTAAAATCATCCATGCGCCACCTCCTCGCACTCGCTCTCTGCGCTGCCCTCGTCCACGCGGCCTATGAGCCGCTCAACGATAAAAACCGGCCCACCGCCAGCGAGCCGGCGCTTTCTCCGGCCGGCACCGCCGCCGCCCTGAAGGTCCCCGCAGGCTTCCGCGTCGAGTTGGTCGTCGGTGAGCCCAAGATCGTCCAGCCCATCGCTTACACCATCGATGACCGCGGTCGCCTTTGGATTGTCGAGTGCACCAACTACCCGGTCAGCCCCGGTGAACCCAAGGACCGCATCCTCGTCCTCGAGGACACGAAGGGCAACGGCACCTTCGACAAGCAGACGGTCTTCTGGGACAAGGCCACCTTCTCGAGCGGTATCGCCGTCGGCTTCGGCGGCGTCTGGCTCGGCTCACCTCCCAACCTGCTCTTCATCCCGATGAAGGATGGCGACGAACCCAAGCCCGCCGGCGAACCGCAGGTCATGCTCGATGGTTGGAAGAGCAACGACACGCACGAGACCTTGAACGACTTCATCTGGGGTCCGGATGGCTGG
>JAPLTV010000004.1 GCA_026397955.1 Verrucomicrobiota bacterium
CCGCCATGCGCCAGATCAAGGCCTTCCGCGGCCTCGTCGAGAACGTCAAGGCCCCCGGCGGCGCGGTCCACCTGATGGGCCTTTGCTCCGAAGCCGGCGTCCACTCCACCCTACCCCACCTCTACGCGCTCCTCCGCCTGCTGAAGGAAGAAGGCCTCTCCAAGGTCTACATCCACGCCTTCATGGACGGCCGCGACAGCCCGCCCACCTCGGGCCTCGGCTACCTCTAGCAGCTCGTAGCCGAGAGGGTGAAGATCGGCGTCGGCAAGGTCGCCTGCGTCGCCGGCCGCTTCTGGGCCATGGACCGCGACAACCGCTGGGAACGCGTGAAGACCGCTTACGACGCCCTCACCGGCGCTCCGGCCCCGGAAGCTGCCTCGGCCGCCGAAGCCGTGCAGGCCTATTACGATAAGCCGACCGACGCCAACACGACCGGCGACGAGTTCGTCCCGGCCACCCGCATCAAGGGCACGGCCTTCATCCAGGACGGCGACTCGGTACTGTTCTTCAACTTCCGCGGCGACCGTCCGCGCGAGATTACCCGCGCCTTCATCGACCCGGAGTTCAAGGGCTTCCCCCGCGCGAAGCTGCTCAAGATCTTCTACGCCACGCTCACCAACTACGAGAAGGGCCTCTGCCCCAACGTCGTTTTCGACAAGCCCGCCAAGATGGTGAACATCCTCGGCGAGTGGGTCGCCAAACAGGGCATCCCGCAGTTCCGTACGGCGGAGACCGAGAAGTTCCCGCACGTGACCTTCTTCTTCAACGACTACCGCGAAGAAGCCTTCCCCAGCGAAGAGCGCGGCATGGCGCAGAGCCCGAAGGAAGTCTCCACCTACAACCAGAAGCCCGAGATGTCGGCTTCGCACGTCACCGAGATGGCCAAGGCCGCGATCCTCTCCGGCAAGTTCGGCCTGATCGTCGTCAACTACGCCAACCCCGACATGGTCGGCCACACCGGCGACCTCGCCGCAGTCTGCAAGGCCTGCGAAGCGGTCGACAGCGGCCTCGGCGTCCTCCTCGCCGCCATCGACCAGGTCGGGGGCAAGGCCCTCGTCACGGCCGACCACGGTAACGCCGACCAGATGTGGGAGCCGGAAGAGAACTGCGCCCACACGCGCCACACGCTCAGCCCCGTCGAGGTCATCCTCTACGGCGCCGACTGCAAGGCCCTCAAGACCCGCCCCACCGGACGCCTGGCCGACGTCGCCCCGACCCTGCTCGCTCTCATGGGCCTGCCGAAGCCGGCGGAGATGACCGGCGAGTCGCTGATCGCATAAAGGACGGCTTCGCCGTCCGTGCAAAGGTGCAAACGGGGCTATCGCCCCCGTGCAAACGTGCAAAAGTGAAGTCCCGCGCGGGGTTGGCCGTGCTCACACCTTTGCACTTTTGCACCTTCGCACCTTTGCACGCGGCGAAGCCGCAGCTCAGGCCTTCATCCCCGTCGCAAAACTGATCCCGAGCGAATCCCCCACGGCGCGCACGATTTCGACCTCGGCGGGCTCGGCTTTTCCGTCACTCAACAACGCCACACAACAAGCATTCAATAATTTACGCCGCAGGCGATCGTTCACGCTTTCATCAGCCAGAAGGCCCAATGCATTTTCGACAGCGACCAGATTAACCAGTTCGGCCGGAATCATGACCAGACTGACGAGCTTCATCCCTAACGCCTTGGCACCCTTTAAATAGGCCGCGGCTTGGGCGGCAGGACCTTCACTGGACGTCTGAACAACGGCCGAGAGGACGAGGGCGCATGATGCATGGAGATCACCTGACTTACCGGCACGCCCTGGAACGACGGAAAGATAACGACGCATCGACGCATGGATGAGCAAAACCACGAGACCGTCGTCAGCCTGACATCCCACCTGGTTGATCGCCTCACCAAACTCCACCACCTGAGAGGGGGAAAGTTGACGCAAAGCGGGCATAGCTAAATCAAGGAGTGGCACCCGGTGACCTGCCGGCAAGGCGCGCAAGGGTGCGGCGAGTTTGAGGGCTTCCTTCACGACCTCGCCGCCGGCCAGGCCTTGGGCCTGTGACAGCTGTTGTGCACGCAAGGCGGGGTCTTGCCGCAGAATCAGCCCGAGGACGATGCCCATGGCACCCACCGGCTCAGCCGCTGCCGCACGTAGCTCAGACGGCAGCACGCCGCCGAAGCCAAAGGCAGTCAAAAATTGCTTATCGGTCGCAAGCGTCCCGCCACCCGCAGTTAAAAGCGGAGGGACTGCCTCGACAATAATCGACGGCATGGGCGGGATGATATCCGGAAAAGTGATAACAAAACTTGGGTCGATAAATTTGATTCTATCCGCGATGCTTGACTTCAACGAAAAGGAGTTAGCAACGCCTCCTTGCATCGGAGCGAAGAAGAAGTTCTGCCACTCCGGGCCCAGCTTTGCCGCCGACTTCACGGCGCTTCCCCTGACCGCAAGTTTTTCCAATGCCGAGGCTAGGGCTGCAGGGTTGCGCGTGAACTGTACTGCCGAAGCATCACTAAGGGATTCACGTTGCTGCCAAACAGCAGCCTGAATCGCTTTGATCAAAAGAAAGCCGACGAAAGCCCCCCCTGCCAGAAAAAACCCCACCAAGGTGGTTATAAAGATGCTTAAAACTACCATTCTATTCTCCTTGTCCACCGCCTCCTCCGTCTCCTCCGTCGAGATAGTTTGAAAAAGCTCTGTTACGGCCGTTAGGCCACCAACCGTCCCGATAAAACGGAAGCTCAACTTCGTATCCCCGTTGCTGATATGACCCATTACATAAGCAACGACCCCTTGCAGCTCATCCCGGGTTAGACTCGCGAGGGCGCCATTCGTCACGGCAATGGCGGCATCTTTCGGTTCATTGGCGGCGGCAAAAGCATTGATCGTCTTATCACCAGCGAATACGTAGCAGCTTGGCACGGGTAATCCGGAGGCCAAAGCCATCTCCTGGACCACATTGAGATAGACTCGCTCCGCCGGGTCGGTCGGGTGGGAGGAAATCAAGCGCGCCCCCATCTGGCCGGCGATTCCGCACCCCCCTTTAGCTAGTCTGGAAATCCGGCTCAAGCCGCCCTTAAGCATGATGATCAACGTCGGCACGGTAGCGTAAGCAAAGAGCTCCGGCTGATACCAGCTCACCTGGGGGACATTGTAGGCATACACCGCCATGACCAAGACGAACGGCACGATAGCCACAACTATCGCCGCCAAAGCAAGCAGCAGGACCAGCTTGGTCGTACGCCCACGGGCGTCATCCTGGGCCTGAAAGAAGTTCATCGTGGAGGCCATGGGACCTGTGAACCTGACCTGCGCCCCCCGTATCGCAATGGGCGATACTATTTATATTCATACTCTAGAGAAGCCGGCCGAGATGACCGGGGAGTC
>JAPLTV010000049.1 GCA_026397955.1 Verrucomicrobiota bacterium
GAAGACATGGCGGCGATTGCCGCCCTCCTCGGTGAGAACTCCACTTTGAACGTCGAAGTCGCCACGACCATCAACGCGATGGCCCAGACCATGCCGACCCGCTCGCAGATGTTCCCCAATGGCGCTGGCGGCGCCCCGAACAAGACCTTCGTCAATGTGATCACCGATCAGGCGCTGGAACCTGCCCCCAAGCCAGTGCCTGGGCCTAACGGACCAGTGACCACCACCACCGGTGGAAGCTCTACCCTCGACGACACCCTTAAGAAGATCACCGATAACGTCGAGCGCACCGTCGAGCAGAAGCAGGTCAACCCGACGCCGACCGGAATCTGAGCTTCGGCTCACTTCGCTTGGAAAGGCCCGGCTGATACCGGACCTTTTTATTCGTAGAGGGTTTCTCCGCTCGCTTTGAGCCTTTCGTTGGGCATCTTGAGGGCGCATGCCGATCGCCGGTAAATTCATCACGTTCGAAGGAGGAGAAGGCGCGGGAAAGTCCACGCAGCTTACCCGGCTGGCGAATCGTCTTCGTGCTTCCGGTGAGGGGGTACTGAGCCTCCGTGAGCCCGGCGGCACGCCCTTTGGCGAGAAGATGCGGGACGTCCTCAAGCACCCCGGTTCCGTCATTCAGCCGGCCGCTGAGGCCCTCCTGTTCGCGGCCTGCCGTGCGCAGCTCGTCGCCGATGTCATCGCGCCGGCCTTGGCTTCCGGTCAGGTCGTGCTCTGCGATCGTTTCATCGACTCCACCGTCGCCTATCAGTCGGGCGGCCGCGGTCTCGACCGCGCGCTCATCGAGTCCGCCAATCGGCTCGCTTGCGGCCCCGTCCGCCCGGACCTGACCATCCTGCTCGACCTCGATCCTTCCCGTGGTCTCGGCCGCGCCTCCGTCCGCGACCAAGGCCAGGCCGACCGGTTTGAGGTCCTGGGCGCCGACTTCCACCGCCAGGTGCGAGAACTTTATCACGCGCTCGCGAAGGAGGAGCCCGCGCGTTTCTTCGTGGTGGACGCCGCCCGCCCGCCCGAAGCCATCGAAGAGGAGATCTGGCATGAAATCGCCCGCCGCTTCCGCTGACCTCTCGGACCTCCCGGCCCTCAAGGTCCTGGCCCGTGCCCGCGCCGAGGGCCGCATGCCGCACGCCGTCCTGCTCACCGGTGCCGATGGCGCCGTGCTGGCCCGTGCCGCTGAACAGCTCGCCGCACTGCATCTCGGCGACGCCGATCCGCTGGGCCATCCGGATTGCCGCGTGCTGCGCCCGGCGAAGAAATCGCGGCGCATCACCATCGATAATACCCTCGAAATCGTCGCTGCCTTGCGCC
Source organism: Verrucomicrobiota bacterium (assembly GCA_026397955.1). GTDB lineage: Bacteria > Verrucomicrobiota > Verrucomicrobiia > Opitutales > UBA953 > UBA953. Next base: position 1,315 of record JAPLTV010000049.1, read on the forward strand.
TCACTTCGCTGTCGCCGCACCGCGTCGTGATTGTCAACGAGCCCGACCGTTTCCAGTCCGAGTCCGCCAATGCCTTCCTGAAGACGCTCGAGGAGCCGCCGCCCGGCACGCTCATCATCCTCCAGACGGCCAATTATTACCGCGTCCTCCCGACGATCCTCAGCCGCTGCCTGCGTTTCCATGTCGCCGGTGATGCTCCCGTGCTGGCCGATCCTTCCTGGTCCGACTGGCTGCGGGAGATGGAAAAACTGCTCGCCCGCATGGTCAAGGGGCCGGCCTCCCCCACCGCCCGGATCTCCGAGGTCTTCATCCCGCTCTATGCGTTGTGCGCCCGCCTTGAGGTGCTGCTCGAACTCTTCGTCGACGAAGCCTTGAAGGCCGCGCCGCCGCCTCCGCCGACCGACGAGGATGAGGATGACGCCGAGCTCGCCTACGAGGAGTCCGTCCGCCGCGGCGTCCGTGCCCGCATGCTCGTCTCGATCGAGGAGAAGCTCCGGCTAATCGGACGGACCCACCCCGGCTGCGCCGAGCAGGTCGCGTTGTCGGTCGGCTACCTCGAGGACGCCCGCCATCGCATGGAGCTCAACTACCAGGTTGTGGCCGCCTTCGAACAGTTCCTCTTGCGCACCCTGCGCACCTTCGCCGTTCGCCCCCGCGAGGCGTAACTTTCCCCCTTTCCCGGAGTTATATCAAAGCGATGTCCCAGGAAGAGCCCACGCTCCCCGACGACGAGGATGACAAGCGATTGATGGCGTTGGTCGCCGAAGGCGATGACGACGCGCTCCGTCTGCTTGTCCATCGCCACCACGCCCGCCTGGTCGGCTACCTGCGCGGCGAGGTCGGTTCGCAGGCCACCGCCGAAGAGCTTGCGATGGAGGTCTTCATCCGCTTGCACCGCGCGGCGGCCCGCTGGCGTCCCGAGGCGAAGCTGAGCACCTACCTGATCCATATCGCCCACAACCTCGTGCTCAACGAGTGGCGCCGCCGCGGTCGTAAGCCCACGACGGCCTTGGAGTTCGCGGCCGAGCCCGGCGATACCACCCAGCAGTCCGCACGCCGCGTGGCTGAACTCGACGAAGCCTTCCAGCGCGCGATCGCCCAGCTGCCGCCCGAGCAACGCACCGCCATCCTCATGGTCGTCCAGCAGGAGCTGCCCTATGAGGATATTGCCGAGATCATGGGCGTACCGGTCTCCTCGGTGAAGACCTGGATCCACCGCGCCCGGAGTCGCCTGCGTGAGCTCCTGAAAGACTTCTATGGAAACGAATGAACCCTGCAACTTGCCGCCACCCACGGTGTTTAACCTAATGAACTGAGCCATGGACAACCCTCACCACAAGACCTTCGACCAAGCACTCGCCGCTGCGCTCAGCCGTGGCCGTTCCGTCGCCGTCACCGGCTTCGCCGACCGCGTGGTCGTCGCCGTTCGCGCCGACCGCCGTCGCCGTATCGTGATCCGCTGGAGCTCCGTGGCCACCGCCGCCGCGGCCTGCCTCGTCGCCATCCTCACCTTGTCCGCTCCTTCCGAGGAGGCGCTCAACCGCCAGACGCTCGCCCTCGTCGCCCGCGACGAGTCCGCCCAGTTCGCCGACCTGCTCGGAGCCTCCGCCGACCTTTCGCTCCTTTCGCCCGCGGTGGAGAAGTCCAGCGTGGCCGAAGTGCTTAACGCTCCTGGCTCCTAATCCGATGAAGAAGTCCTTCCTTCTTTCGGCTCTCGTCCTAGCGGCCGCCGCTTCCTTTGCCCAGCAGGCCTCCGGCCGTTCGCCCGAATCCGAGCCGACCGCCGAGGAGATTCAGACCATCCGTAAGATTCTCGAGCTACCGCCCGAGCGCCTCGCCCGCATGCGTTCGGCCATCGAGAAGATGGAGCGGATGTCGCCTGAATCACGCCGCGATTTCGCCGCCAACCTCGCCAAGTACGAGACCGCCACCCCGGAGGAGCGTCATAAGATCATGAAGGAGATGCGTGAGCGCGGAAGTATGGGCGCCCGCGTCCTCGAGCACCATTTCAAGACGCTGACGCCTGAGGAGGCCAAGGCCGAACGCACGCGCATCCAGGCACTCACGCCGGAACAGCGCATGGAATTCATCCGTAAGCTTTCCGAGAAATACGGACCAGAAATCGCCAAGGAAAAGGGTAAGGGCGACGCCAAGGATGCCGAGAAGGCGGAGAAGGCCGAGAAGAAGCGCCGCAAGCTCGCCGAAGGCGAAGTCCCGGCCGCGCCGGTTGCCGCGCCCAAGTAGTAAGGCTACTCGCCGAGTTTCTTGAACGGGTGCTGGCCGTGCTTCCAGCGGTCGTGCGCCCAGAGCCAGTTCGCGCAGGCGTCGTCGCCGGAGCGCAGTTTCTGCTCGAGCCAAGCGTTAGATTCGATCGTCAGCCCGATGGAGTCCGTCGCGTGCAGGGCCTCCGTGTGTAAGCGGCAGCGCCAGAAGCCAGTGCGGTTCGCCCAGAAGATGCGGCTCGGGCACTTGAAGCGCTGCGCGATGATGCCCGGAAGCTCGGTGACCGCGCAGGGCGCGCCGAGGAACTGCCAGATGGAACCGCTCTGGGTCGTCTGGTCGAAGAGGATTGCGGCCACCTGCCCCTCGCGGACGGCTTTCATCGAACGCGCGAAGCCTTCGCGGCGCGAGGCCAGCTTCATGCCGAAGCGCTCGCGGGCTTCCTTGACCCAGCGTTCGGCCGCGGGTTGGTCGAGCGGGCGGTAGACGACGACCCATTCGCGCTTAGCCAGCTCGGAGTTTAGGAGCTGGGCGGCGGTCATCATCTCCATCAGGGCGAAGTGCGGTACGAAGAGCACCGCGCCAGTACCCTTGGGCGGCAGGCCGTGTTCGGGGCTCAGCATGCTTTCATCCACGACGATACGGTCGCGGATCTCGGCCTCCGGCATCATCGGCGAGGCAATCGAGAACAGCCCCATCTCGGCCGTCCGTCGGCATGAGATGAGGCCGATGCGGCGGACCCACGCGGCGTCCTTGTCGGGGAAAGCCTTGGTGAGGTTGCGGCGAATCACCTTGCCGCGGAGGAGCCAGAGGAGCTGGCCCAGCAGTGCGGCGTTGAGACGGGCGAACGCTTCGGGAAGGCGGGTCAGCAGCCAGGCGTAGGTGACGATCAGCGGCCGCATCGGGTAAGCCTTCAGCAGCGGCCTTCCTGCTTGAGCAGGTCGCCGATCTCAGGGACGAGGATGTTGCGGCGCCCGAGTTCATCGCGCGCGAAATACTTGTCTACCTGGCGGACGAGGTCGAACGGTTCGTCGGGCAGGTTGTCCTCGTCGAACTCCATCTCGTCGACGGCGTCGATGTCGTCGAAGATATGCGACAGGCGCAGCGGCTCTCCGTCGATGACGGCGGGCGGGTTGGAGATCGCGCCGACCTTCGTGAGATTGAAGAAGAGGCAGGGGTAGAATTCCTTCTCGTACGGTTCGAGGAACTTGCTCATCCATTGGCCCGGGACTTCCCAGCGGCGGTTGATGATGACGGCGTCCGAGAAGTGCACGCAGACGCGATACCATTCTTCGACGGCCTTGTGCTTCATCGTGAGCGGGCAGTCAGCGACGGTGATGATACGCGCGACGCGCCACACGGCGTCCGGCATCATCGGGCGGATGGTGCGATGGAGGGCTTCCATCTGGTCGATGACGTGCAGCGAACCGTTGGTCACCAGGATCGTGGCGTCTTCGTCGCCGGGCGCGGGGAGGATGGCTTGTCCGCCCTTGAATTCCCAGGTATCGGGTGCGACGCCGCCTTCGCGGACTTCACGGAGGATACGAATCTTGCGTCCTTCGGGCCAGGCGTTCTCCGCCAGCTCGCGCACCGTGTCGGCCCGGCCAGAGCCGGTGGGACCGAGGATGATGATGATCGGCGTCATGCCTTGCGTCCGCAGCGGCCGAAGGGAGCGTTCTGGCCGCGGTCGCGGATCCAGTGGTCCACGGCCACCAAGGCGGCCATGGCTTCGACGATGGGCACGGCGCGCGGGAGGACACACGGGTCGTGGCGGCCCTTGGCGCTGAGCTCAGTGGCGCGGCCGTCCGGACGGACGGTCTTCTGCGGCTTGAGCACGGTCGCGGTGGGCTTGAAGGCGATGCGGAAGACGACGTCTTCGCCGTTGGTGATGCCGCCCTGCGTGCCGCCGGAACGGTTGGTCGCAGTACGGATGCGGCCGCCCTTGCGGACGAACTCATCATTATGCGCACTGCCGCGCAACACGGTGCCGGCGAAACCGCTGCCGATCTCGAAGCCCTTGGTCGCGGGCAGCGAAAGCATGGCCTTGGCGAGGTCGGCCTCGAAGCGGTCGAAGACCGGCGAGCCGAGACCGGCGGGAAGATTCTCAATCACACAGCAGATTACGCCGCCGACGGAATCGCCATCGGCGCGCGCTTCGCGGATGAGCGCATCAATCTTCGCGGCGGTGGCGGGATGCGGGCAACGCGTGGGGGTGGCCTCGACCTGCTTTAATGTGGGCGCCTTCGCGGCGGCGGGCATGCGCACGTCGCCGACGCTCTCGACCCAGGCGATGATGCGGGCGCCGCAGGCATGTTTGAGTACCGTCTTGGCGACGGCGCCGGCGGCGACGCGCGCCGCGGTCTCGCGGGCGGAGGAACGGCCGCCACCTTCGACGGCGCGGATGCCGTACTTGGCGTCGTAGGTGAAGTCGGCGTGTGACGGACGATAGGCGGCCTTCATCTCGGCGTAGGCCTGCGGGCGCTGGTCGCCGTTGCGGATGACGATGGCGATGGGTGAGCCGAGCGTGAGGCCGTCATGCGAGACGCCGGAGAGGACTTCGGGCAGGTCGGCTTCCTTGCGCTGCGTGGTCAGGGCGCTCTGGCCCGGGCGGCGGCGGTCAAGCTCGCTGCGTAGGAACGCGGCGTCGAACGGCACGCGGGGAGGACAGCCGTCGATGATGACGCCGAGGGCGGGCCCGTGGCTTTCGCCGAAGGTGGTGATGCGGAAACTGTGTCCGTGAATATTGCCCATTGGGAAAGTGGTTAAAAAAGAACGCCGCCTAGCCAGGTGGCTGGGCGGCGTCCGTTTGGCGGTTCCGCCCCGGCGCTTAGCGCAGGTTTGAAGTGATCTTAGAGACGATCTTCTGGCTCTCCGGCAGGTTGCCGAAGAAGCCGTACTTGACCTTTACCTGGGTGAAGACGGCCTTGGTGACTTCGTCTTCGGCCTTCTCGATGGTGATCTTGATTTCAAGGTCACCGATGGTGCGGGCGTAGGCCACGACGCTCAGGAGCTCCTTGTTGGCGCCGACTTCGTCGGTCTCGCCGGTGCGAAGGGTACCGGGCATCGAGTCGATGGTGCGCTTGACCGCGTTGAAGACGGCGGTCGTGTCAGCGGTGTAGCGGGTGGTCAGCACGCCGGTGACGTTGGAGAAGGAGGCTTCGTGGTTCTGGCTGTTGTCCACGCCGATCTGGGTGGAGCATCCGGCAAGGACGAGGGCGGCGAGGAGGGCGAGGGCGGTTTTCATGTGCGAGAGTCGTGGTTGAGTGCTTGGAGTCAAAGCACAGCCGGGGTCCGTTGGCAAACAGTTTCGCCCTCGGTCCGTGAAGGCGAAAGGGCTCTTTTGGTAATGAGAAAGTCATTACAAAGCCCGGCCGCGCCAGGCGCTGGCCGGATCCCCGGGGGGCAGTTTGGGAGGGGTGGGGAGGGGTAAAAAGAGCCGTCCGGCGTCTTTTTAACTTAAATAACTAACAGTCAATGATTTGTGTTAAATAAGGACTGAGAACAATCATTTATTTAGCCTGGCCGCGCTGTGAACAAGAAATTGGGCAGATCTGAGGCTAAAATGTTGACGGGTGGAGGGGTGTGGGGAAAAGTGGGTCATCTGGGGGCAACTCCCCATACGCAATGTCTATTGGCGCCAACAACGGTCTCTTCACCGGCATCCACAACGGAAAGTTGGATGAGAAGAACCGTGTCACCATCCCGGCGGCCTGGCGCTTCGATGCGGAAGCGACTTTTCTCGCGATGTTCCATCCCGCGTTGGGATCAATCGTCGTGTTCCCTCCGTCGATGGCCGAACGCATCCGCGACGCGGCCCAGCAGGTCACGGTGAGCGACCCGGTGAAGATGGACGCGCTCAGCCTCCTTGCGACGAACAGTATCCAGGTCGCGTGCGATAAGGCCGGGCGCATCACGCTCAACGACCACATCGTCAAGGAGGCGAAGCTCGAGCACGAGGTGATCTTCCGCGGTGGCTTCACCACTTTCCATATCTCTTCGCCGACGCCGCCCAAGGCCGACCGCGAATCCGAGTCCGCGCTCACCATCCTCCGCGCCTTGCGCGAGCTCGGTCTGTGATGCGTATCCAAAAGTTACTTACACTACTCACACCTTATTCACAGCCCGCCGAATGACCAGCCACGTTCCAGTCCTGCTCGAGGAGTGCCTGACGCTCCTTGCTCCGCAGGACGGCCGTGCCTACCTGGACTGCACCTTCGGCGGGGGTGGCCACACGTCGGCAATCCTCGCGCGTGCGCCGCTCTGCACGATCGACGCGATGGACCGCGATCCCGCCGCCGCGGAACGCTCCGCCGCGCTGCTCGCCGCCCATCCGGGCCGCCTGCGTTTCCATTCCGAGAATTTCCGCAACCTTGACCGCGTTCCGGGGCGATTCGATGGTGTTCTGATGGACATTGGGGTGTCCTCGTACCAATTGGATGTCCCGGAACGCGGTTTCTCCTTCCGCTTCGACGCGCCGAACGACATGCGCATGGACACGCGCGTCGGCCGCAGCGCCGCCGAGTTCCTTGAGCGCGGCGAACGTGCCGAGATCGAACGCGCCGTCCGCGACTATGGCGAGGAGCCCCGCTGGTTCCGCGTGGTCAACGCAATCATCGCCGCCCGCGGCACCGGTCGCCTCGCCCGCACCTCGACCTTCGCCGAACTGGTCGCCGAAGCCGCGCCCCCCGCCCCCGGCCCCCGCGGTCCGCACCCGGCCACCCGCACCTTCCAAGGCGTCCGTATCGCGGTCAACGACGAGCTCGGCGCCCTGGCCGACGCCCTCCCGCTCGCCTTTGGCAAGCTCACCGCCGGCGGCGTGCTTGCCGTCATCTCCTTCCACTCCCTCGAGGACCGGATGGTCAAGCGCTACATGAACGAGGTCGCTGGTCGCCCGGTCGACCGCGATGACTCGCGCAATCAAGACGACCGCGTGAAGCAGGCTGATCTCCTTACCCGTAAAGCCGTCCAGCCCTCGGACGACGAACAGGCACGCAACCCCCGCAGCCGCTCGGCTCGCCTCCGCGCCGTGCGCCGCCTCGCCGCATGAGCCCGCGCATCTTCACCTGGGTCTTCGTGTTCGCCTCCGTCGGCGCCTTCGCCGTCGGGACGATCAACATCATGCGCCTGCGCGTCGAGGCCGATACGATCGGCAGCCGCATCCAGCGCATCGAGCGCGATATCTCCCTCTCTAAGAAGGAGCTTGAGACGCTGCGTGTCCAGCGCGCCCAACTCATCAATACCGTCGAGCTGCAGCTGCGCATCGGTGATTCCATGAAGCCCCCGGTCCCCGAACAGGTGGTCTGGGTACGTTATTTCCCGGCGGTCGCATCCCCGACCCCCATGCTTTCCGCGAGCCCCCGGATGACGGCCCGCGAAATCGCCTCCCTCACATGGGGTGGGCAGGGAGGACCGCGCTCTCGATGAGCCTACCCCACGCCAGGCGAACGCGCTACCGTTTGCTGGCTTGGGCCGTTTCCCTCTGCTTCCTGGCCGTGATCACACGGCTGGTCTGGTTGCATTGGGTCGACGCCCCTCGTCTGCGAGCGGAAGCCCTGCAGGCTCGCCGCGTGCTCCAGGAGATCCCTTGCCGCCGCGGCGAGATTCGCGACGCCCAGGATAACCTCCTCGCCGTGTCCGAAGACGTCTGGGATATCGGTGTGGACCCGGACTCCCTCGCCAAGGGCGAGCCTGAACGCGCCCTCGAGGTCGCGACTATTCTCGGCCTGCCTTTCCCCAAGGTCCGCCTGGCCTTCGAGACCACCACGCGGGTCGACGAAGCCGGCGAGGAGAAGAGGATCCGCTGGGCCATCCTCGCCCATGAGGTCAACGAGGCCACGATGAAGCGCATCAAGGCGCTCGGCATCAAGGCGCTCCGCGCCGACCTGAAGTACCGTCGCAGCTATCCCAAGGGCCAGCTCGCCGCGCACGTGCTCGGCTACGTGAATAAGGAAGGCAGCCCCGCCTCCGGCATCGAGAGCGTGATGAACCCGCTCCTCCTCGGCCAGAAGGGCTGGATCGAATCCGAACGCGACGGCCGCCACCGCGAGATCACGAGCAACCGCCTCCGCGAGGTCGCCCCGGTCGACGGCAGCACGATCGTGCTGACGATCAACAGCCTCATTCAGAAGTCCTGCGAGGACGCCCTCGCCGCCGCCGCCGCCCGCTACAATCCCAAGGGCGGCATCATTATCGTGAGCGAGCCGCGGACGGGTCGCATCCTCGGCCTCGCCAACTGGCCGACGTACGACCTGAACCGTTTCTTCGACGCGAAGGCCGCGCCGATGGACAGTCAGCGCAACCGCGCGGTGTCCGACGTCTACGAGCCGGGCTCCGTCTTCAAGATCGTCTCGGTCTCCGGCGCGCTCGAGGAACGCCTCATCACGCCGAACTCCATCTTCGACTGCGGCGCCACGAGCGTACCCTACCGCGGACGCATGGTCTCGCTCCCCGCCGATTCGCACTCCCTCGGCTCCGCCGACATCCGTGCGATCGTCCGCGAATCCTCCAATCGCGGCACGGTCCAGGTCGGGATGCAGTACGCCGAACGTCTCGGCGAGGATAAGTTCTTCGCGCTCATCAAGTCCTTCGGCTTCGGCGCCAACACCGGCCTGATTACCGGCGCCGAGGTGCCGGGCCTGCTCATCCCGCCCAAGCGTTGGGATGGCCTGACGATCTCGCGCGTGCCGATGGGCCACTCGGTCAGCGTCACGGCGATGCAGATGCACTTCGCGATGTCGGTCGTCGCGGCCGAAGGCTTGCTCATGCAGCCGCAGCTCGTCCTTCGCGTCGAAGACCCGAAGACGAAGGCCACCATCCTCAGCTATGGTCCGCGTTCGCGCGGTCGCGCCATCAGCGCCGCCACGGCCGCGCAGATGGCCACGCTCCTGCGCGCTGTCTGCGGTAAGGGCGGGACGGCGCCGATCGCCGACATCCCGGGCTACGAGGTCGCGGGCAAGACCGGCACGACCCAGAAGATCATCAACGGTCGCTATTCCTCCTCGCATCACGTCGCCTCCTTCGCCGGCTTCTTCCCGGTCAACGACCCGAAGCTCGCCATCACGGTGATCATCGACGAGCCGCAAGGGGAGGGCATCGCCTACGGCGGCAAGGTCTCTGCCCCAATCTTCCGCGAAGTCGCGGAGAAGTGCATCCGCTGGCTCGACCTCCCTCCGGTCTCCACCGTCCCGCGCGGCCACGTCGCCGACCTCGGCCGATGACGCCTCACCCCGTGATGATGCCCGCCGCCATGGAGCGCCCCACCTTCAACTCGCTGCTGCAAGGCCTCCCGGTCCTCGGTCGCGCCGGCGACGGTTCCGTCCGCATCTCCTCCCTTGTCACGGATAGCCGTCGTATCATCCCGGGGTCGCTTTTCTTCGCGTTGCCCGGCCTGCGCGCCAACGGCCACGCCTTCCTCGACGACGCGATTGCCCGCGGCGCCGCCGCCATCATCTCGGGTGAGCCGGTCGCCGGCCTGCCTGCGGTCGCCGCCGCCCAGGTCGCCGATCCACGGCGCGCCCTCGCCGAAGTCGCCCGCCGTTTCTTCGGCCACCCGGAAACCGCCCTGCAGCTCGTCGGCGTCACGGGTACCAACGGCAAGACCACGATCTCGACGCTCCTCCGCCATCTTTTGCAGTCCGATGGTTCGCAGTGGGGTCTGGTGGGGACGGTCCGCTATCATCTCGGCCGCCGCTCGATCCCCTCTTATAAGACGACGCCGGAATCCGCCGACCTCTCCGCCTTCTTCCGGCAGATGGTCGACGCGGGCTGCGCCGGCGCCTGCCTCGAGGTCAGCTCCCATGCGCTCCATCAGGACCGCGTCCACGGCTTCCACTTCCGCGTCGCGGCCTTCACCAACCTGACCCGCGATCACGTCGACTACCACGGTGACCTCGCCTCGTACCTCGATGCGAAGACGGCGCTCTTCGACGGACGTAACGGTTCCGTGCCCGACGTCTGTGTCATCAATATCGACGACCCAGCTGGGCGCGTGCTCGCCGAGGCTTGTCGCCGCCGCGGTGCGGTCATCACCTTCGGCGTCGCCGCCGATGCCGACGTCCGCGCGACCGACCTCGCCCTCGATACCGGTGGCGCGGTCTTTACCGTCCGCCACGAAGGCCGCTCCGCCGTCTTCAAGTCCACGCTGCCGGGCGACTATAACGTCTCGAACGTCCTGTGCGCCCTCGCGATGGCCGCCGCTCTCGGCCGCGACCCGCTGGCCCTCGCGCCCGCGCTCGCATCCTTCCCCGGTGTCCCGGGCCGCATGGAACGCGTCGAGGCTGGTCAGGCCTTCCCGATCTTCGTCGACTACGCGCACACCGACGACGCTTTGCGTAATGCCTTGCGCATGCTGCGCGACATCACGCCAGGGCGCGTGCTCTGCGTCTACGGCTGCGGCGGCGATCGCGACCGTGGCAAGCGGCCCGCGATGACCAAGGCGGTCGCCGACCTCGCCCACCTCGCTTGGGCCACCGCCGACAATCCGCGCAAGGAAAGCGTCGAGCGGATCTTCGCCGATATGCGCGAAGGCCTCGGCCCGCTGCCGACCGTCGAATTCGTGACCGATCGCCGCGACGCCATCGGCCGCGCCCTCGCCGCCGCGAAGTCCGGCGACTGCGTCGTCATCGCCGGTAAGGGCCATGAGACGACCCAAGAATTTGCCGACACGGTGGTGCCTTTCGACGATCGTCAGGTCGTCCGCGAAATCCTTGAGCTCCGGAGGGGCGCGCAGCCGTGATGCCGACCTTCTCCTCAGCCGACCTCGCTTCCTGGGCCGAAGGCCGCTGGACCGCCGCCCCGCGCGCCGCGGTCACGGGCTTCGGCACGGACACCCGCGCGCTCCGCGCCGGCGATGTCTTCGTGGCCGTACGCACCGAACGCCGCGACGGCCATGACTTCCTCGGCGCCGCCCGTTCGCAGGGCGCCGCCTGTGCCTTGGTCGAACGTCCGGTCGCCGACGACCTGCCGCAGCTCGTCGTGGACGACCCGCTCGCCGCGCTCCGACGCGTCGCCGCCCGCTGGCGCGCGCAGTTTAAGGGTCGCGTGATCGGCGTGACCGGTAGCGTGGGTAAGACCTCGACGAAGGAGATGCTCGCTGCGCTCCTGGGTTCCGAGGCCTTCGTCACGGAAGCCAATCTCAACAATCTCATCGGCGTCCCGCTGATGTTACTGCGCGTCGAACCGGACCTCCATCGCTACGCCGTCATCGAGGCGGGCATGAGCGTGCCGGGTGAGCTCGGTGTCTCTGCCGCCGTCATCCGTCCGGACCTTGCGATCGTCACAAACGTCGCCCCAGTCCACCTCGAAGGCGTCGGTTCGCTCGCCGGCATCGCCCGCGAGAAGGCCACGCTCGTCGCCGCGCTCGCCCCCGGCGGCCGCGCGATCATCCCGTCCGCGCTCCTCGATTGGCCTGAATTCGCGATCCACGCGGCCCGTTGCGTCGCCGTGTGGTTCGAAGGCGAAGCCGCCCCGGCCGTTGCGCCGGCCCGTCTCGTCCGCGCTGCTTTCCTCACCGACGCCCGCGGCCAGCGCTCGCTTGTACTTGATGGCGAGGTCTTCCCCCTCGCGCCTATCTCCGACGGCCTCGCCCGCAATGCGGCGCTCGCGCTCGTCGCCGCCCTCGAGGCCGGCCGCCCGTCGGCCGAGCTCGCCTCCGTGACGGCGAAATGGATGCCGCCGGCTGGTCGCGGCAGCGTACACGTCGCCGGCGACCGCACCTTCTACGTCGACTGCTACAACTCCAGTCCCGCTTCGCTCCTGGATTCGGCCCGCGCCTTCGACCGTCTCAGCCGCGCCGCCGCAGCCCCTCGTCTTTTCGTGCTCGGCGGCATGGCCGAGCTCGGTCCCACCTCCGCGCAACTCCACCGCGACTGCGGCGCGCAGCTACCTCTCCGCTCCGGCGACCATGTGGTCGTCTTCGGCGGTGAGTCAGCCGCGTTGCTGCAGGGAGTTGCGCTCCCGGGGGTGGAGCTTTCCGTCGCGGCTTCCGTCGAGGACGCTGCCGCTCGCGTCGCCGCGCATCGTGGCTTCGTCTTCCTGAAGGGCAGTCGTTCCTTTGCGCTCGAACGCTGCCTCCCCGATTCCCTGCGCTCCGCGCTCTCTTTCCACTAGGATGCTTTACCGTCTCAGCGAACTCGTCCACACCTGGGGGCCTTTCCGTCTCTTTGAGTACATTTCCGTCCGCGCGATCCTGGCTGGCGTGACGGCGTTGCTGCTGGGCATGCTTTTCTCCGGACGACTCATCGCCGTGCTCGCGCGCCTGCGTCAGCCTGAGCGTTCGGCTAAGCTGATGGGCGAGCTCGCCAAGGAAGGTGGCAAGGTCCCGACCATGGGCGGCCTCATCATCGCCGTCGCTATGATTCCTTCGGTGCTCCTCTGGGCGCGTCTCAACGTCCTCGTGCTCGCCGCGCTCTGGTGCCTGATCGGCATGGGCCTCGTGGGTCTGTACGACGACTGGCTGAAAGTTCGTCACGGCAGTTCCGACGGCATCTCCGCGCGCATGAAGCTGGTGGGGCAGGGGCTCGTCGCGCTCGTCGCCTTCGGCATCGTGCTCCTCGATCCGGCCTACCGCGAAAGCCTCTGCGAGATCTGGCTGCCGATCCTCAACGGACCGCTCTGGTCCGCCAAATCCCTCGGCTGGCCTTTCCTCGCCTGCCTCGGCGTCGCCGGCGTCTTCTTCGTGCTCGTCTGCGTGGGTTGTTCCAACGCGGTCAACCTCACTGACGGCCTCGACGGCCTGGCCATCGGCTGCGTGCTCATCACCACGATGATCCTCGGCGCCGTGGCTTACCTTGCGGGACACCATGAGTTTGCGACGTACCTGCGCATCAGCTACGTGCCGGGCGCGGGCGAACTGGCGGTGTTCTGCTCGGCCCTCGTCGGCGGGAGCCTCGTCTTCCTCTGGCACAACGCAGCCCCGGCCGAGATCTATATGGGCGACGTCGGCGCGCTCGGCCTCGGCGGCGGTCTCGGCGCGGTGGCCTGCCTGATGCACCAGCCCTTCCTTCTCGCCATCGTCGGCGGCGTGTTCGTCGTCGAGGCGGTCTCCGTCATCCTGCAGGTGGCCTACTTCAAACGCACGGGCGGACAGCGTCTGTTCCTGATGACGCCCATCCATCACCATTTCCAGAAGAAGGGCTGGCCCGCGACCAAGGTCGTGGCGCGCTTCTGGATCCTCTCCCTTCTGTGCGGCCTCCTCGGCCTGCTCTCCCTGAAGCTCCGATGAGCGAGTTCCCCGAATCCCTCCGACGCCGGCTCACCCGGCCCGCCGCCGTCTTCGGCGAGGGCGTGAGCGGGCGTTCTGTCGCGGAATCCCTCGCCTCGGCCGGCTTCGCTTCGGTCATCTACGACGAACGTGGGGAGAACCGGCAGTTCGGTCCCGAGGAGGCCGCACGTCACGATCTCCTGGTGTACAGCCCGGGCTTTGCGCAGTCGCACCCTTGGATCCTCGCCGCACGTCGCGCCGGACTGCACTGCCTGACCGAGCTTGATTTCGGCGCGCTGCTCTGGACCGGCCCCGCCATCGCCATCACCGGCACCAACGGCAAGACGACCATCACCGAGTTTCTTTCTTTCGCCTTCAAGCGCTCTGGCCTCGACGCCATCGCCTGCGGCAACGTCGGCCTGCCGCTGACGTCGCTCCATCGCACGGTCTCGAACGGTTCGTTCGTCGCGATCGTCGAAGTCAGCTCCTTCCAGGCGGAGGACCTCCGCCACTTCACGCCCGAGGCGGTGCTTTGGACGAATTTCGACGAGGATCACCTCGACCGTCACGGCGACCTCGAGAGCTACTTCCGCGCGAAGTTCCGCCTCATCGAACGCATGATGCCTGGCGGCATCCTCGTCGTCGGCGAATCGGTCGTCGCGTCCGCCCGCCAATTCGGCATCGAGCTCCCCGCGGAAGCCATCGTCGCCACGCGCGCCGAGGTCGCCGATACGGTGCCCGCGGGTTCGGTCTTCGACTCCTGGCCGCAGCGCGAGAACTGGGCCATCCTCTGTAAGTACTGGCAGGCGCGCGGCATCCCGATGCGCCATCTCGAGGAGGCGGCCCGCCTCTTCCGCGTTCCGCCCCATCGTCTCCGCAAGGTCGCCGAGAACAAAGGCGTCGAATTCTGGAACGATTCGAAGGGCACCAATTTCCACGCCGTCCAGGCCGCGCTCTCGGAGTTTAGTATCCCGGTCCGCTGGATCGGGGGAGGGAAGTGGAAGGGCGGCGACCTCGCCCGCTTCGTCCGCAATATCGCCCCGCTGATCGACACCGCCTACCTCATCGGCGAGACGGCCGACGAACTGAAGCGCCACTTCGACGAGCTCGGCAAGTCCGCCCGTTGCTATCCGTCCCTGCAGGACGCCGTCGTCGCGGCCGCCAAGGATGCGCCCGCCCCCTCGGCCATCCTGCTGAGCCCCGGTTTCTCCAGCTTCGACCAGTTCCGCGGCTACGCCGAGCGCGGCCTCGTCTTCGAACGCGCCGCGAGCGCCCTCGCGAACCGCGTCTGATTTTTCCAACCAACCCACCCACCCAAACACCAGACCCACCACCATGCGTCCCCTCATCACCGTCACTGCCGTCGTGCTCCTGCACCTCTGCGTCATCGCCGTCCTCGTCGGCGTCAACGGCTGCCGAAGCACCAGCGGCTTCGAGCAGACCGGCGACCTCGCCGCCTACTCCGGCGGCGTCCGCCCCGCCGGCAGCACGGCGTCCGCCCCCGTCGCGGTCGCCCCGATCTCCGATCGTATCCCGACTCCGGTCCCGACCAAGCTCACGCCCGTCGGTCCCGTCGGCAGCGGCGGCAAGCGCACCATCGTCAAGGGCGAGACCCTCATGAGCGTCGCCGCCAGCGAGAAGGTCTCCCGTACCGACCTCGCGAAGGCTAATGGTCTCACCCTCAACGCCGACCTCAAGGCCGGCCAGGTGCTGACGATTCCGGCCGCCTCCAAGGCTCCCGTGAAGGCTGCGCCCAAGGCCCCCACGAAGGCCGTTTCCTCCGCCGCCAAGACCACTCCCGCCGCACCGGCTCCGACCTTCGCCCCCTTCAAGCTCGTCCCAGTCGGCAAGGCCGCCGAAGCCGCTGCGGCTCCCGCGGACAAGAAGTAAGCTGACGACCGCGCCGCGTCATGGACATCAAGGAGAAGCAGGAAGGTCCGGGAGCCCTGGGTGGGTACTCCCTGGGCATCCTGCTGCTCGCGATGTCCCTCGCGGTGTTCGGTCTCGTGGTGCAGTACAGCGCGGGCATCTCGCTTTCGTCGAGCAATCGCACCGGGGCGTTCTACCGCCAGTTGGCCTACGTGCCGATCGCCTTCGTCGCCGGCTTCGCGTTCTTCCGGCTCAACCTCGAGAAAGCCCGCGAGTGGCGCTGGTGGATCCTCGGCGGCGCCTGCCTCGCGATGTTCCTCGCGCGCATCCCGCACGTCGGCGTCTCGGTCAACGGTTCCTGGCGCTGGATCGACTTCGGTTTCTTCCGTCTGCAGGCCTCGGATCTCGGTAAGCTCGCCATGGTGGTGGTGCTTTCCGATTTCCTCGCGCGCATGCAGAGGCACACGTTACCGAACAAGTTCGCGATCTACCAGCTGAGCACGCGTGAACCTTACGTGTTCACGCGACGCGGCTGGATCGATTGCCGTGAAGGCTTCCTGAAGCCCGTCGGCATCCTGCTACTTATCGCCAGTTTCATCGCACTCGGGCCAGACCTCGGTACGATCCTTCTCTGTTGCGCGGTGGGCGGCACGATGATGCTCGTCTCGGGCGTGCGCTGGGCCTACGTGATCCCGACTTTCCTCATCGGACTGAGCGGCTTCACGGTCCTGATCCTCAACTGGCCGAATCGCCTGCGTCGGTTCACTTCGTTCCTTGAGCCGTGGGAAAAACGCGGCGACGAGGCCTACCAGCTCTTCGAGGGCCTGGTCGCCTTCGGCGTCGGCGGGCTCACCGGCAAGGGCGCCGCCAACGGCATCCAAGGGCGTGCTTACCTGCCCGAAGCCCACACGGACTTCGTCTTTTCCGTCATCGGCGAAGAATACGGGCTCGTCGCGACCTCGCTCGTGGCGCTGTTCTACCTCGGCATCTTCTGGTGCGCCTACCGCGCGATGCGGTATTCGTCGGACCTCTACCGCTTCAACCTCTGCCTCGGCGCGACGCTCTTCCTCGTCCTGCAGGCGCTCATCAACATGGGCGTCGTCACGGGCCTGCTCCCGACCAAGGGCATCTCGCTCCCGTTCATCAGCTACGGCGGCACCAATCTCGTCATCATGGGCTGTATGGTCGGCCTTGTCCTTAACTGCATCCGCGAATCGGCCCAACCGGCCTTCGTGGCCAAGGAGGCGCGCGCATGAGCCGCGTGCTGCTCGCGTGCGGCGGGACCGGCGGCCATCTCGCCCCGGGCATCGCTCTCGCTCAGCGGCTCACGGAGGAAGGACACGAGTGCCTGCTGATCGTTAGCAGCAAGGTCGTCGACGCGCGCATGACCTCGAATTACCCGCGCCTGAACTTCGTCCCGGGCAAAGGCCGTGGCTTCGGCCCCGGCCTCATCGCGAAGCTGCTCTTCTTTCCGGCGCTGCTGGGCGCGGTCTGGTCATCCTGGTGCCTGCTCCGCCGCTTCCGCCCCGACGCGCTCGTATGCTTCGGCGGTTTCATGAGCCTCGGCCCTTCGCTGGCCTGCCGCCTGTCCGGCATCCCGGTGCTGGTGCATGAAGCCAATCGCAAGCCCGGCAAGGCCGTGCGGCTGATCGCTCGCTTCGCCGACGCGGTGCACCTGCCCGCTGGCGTGCGCATCCCCGGCCTCGCCGCGGAGCGTCAGCATGATTCAGGCTATCCCGTCCGCGCCGAGATCCGTCCGCAGGCGCGTGACGCCGCTCGCCGCGCGCTCGGATTGCCGCCGACGGGCCGCGTGGTGCTCGTCACCGGCGGGAGCCAAGGCGCCCACTCGCTCAACCGCTGGGTGGAGGATAATCTCGAGGAGTTCGCCATCCGCGGCATCCATGTGCTGTGCCTCACCGGCCCCGGCGGCCGCGAGGACGAAGTCCGCTCGCCCGACTCGCTGGTGAAGTTCGTCCCGTTCTGCCACCAGATGGCGATGGCCTATTCCGCGGCCGACCTCGCGGTCACGCGCGCCGGCGCGGGCACGCTCGCCGAACTGGCCACCTGCCGCACGCCCGCGGTGCTGGTCCCTTATCCGCGTTCGGCCGATGACCACCAGACGGCCAACGCGCGCGAGAGCGAACAGTCCGGCGCCGCGATTCTGCTGCCGGAGCCGGAGCTCCCGCGGTTGCTGCGTATCGTCTTCGACCGCCTCGCCGACGCGGCCGCGCTCGCGGTCATGCGCGACGCGCTCGCGCTGGCCGACGCTGCCAACCGCTGGGAAGAACTCGCCCGCGAAACCATCGCGCTCGCCGGCCGCCGCCGGCTCGCCGTCGCATGAGCGCCTCCGCCTGGATGCTCGGCGCCTGCGGCATGGGCGTCGGTCCGCTCGCCATCTACCTGAAAGGGGAGGGCTGGGACGTCTCCGGCTGGGATGATTCGACGGGCAGTCCGATGGAGCTCCAACTCGCCAACGCTGACATCCCGCTGCTCCGTGATCCTTGGGCCGCCGGGCGCCATCCTTCCGTCGTCGGCCGCTCCAGCGCGGTGAAGCCGGGCCACGCCGCGCTCGCGCTCGCCGAACGGCATGAGGTCCGCACGCTCCGCCGCGGCGAACTCCTCGCCGAAGCCGTGTCGGCCCGTCGCTTCGTGGCCATCTGCGGCAGCCATGGCAAGACGACCACGTGCGGCCTGCTCGTCGCCGCCCTCGCGAGCGCCGAAGCCGATTTCGGTTACGTCCTCGGCGGGCTTTTCCGCGACCCGGCCTTCCCGCCAGCGCGCGCCTCGGCTTCTTCGCCCTGGGTCGTGGCCGAGGTCGACGAGAGCGACGGCACGATCGGCGCCTTCTCGCCCGATGTCACCGTGGCCGTGAATCTCGATTGGGATCACCCTGACTATTATCGCGACGAAGCCGCGCTCGAAGGCGTCTTCCGCGCGCTCTTCGAACGGACCCGTACCGCGGTGGTCATCCCCGTCGGCAACGAACGCCTCGAGCGCCTGGTCGTCGGCCTGAAAGTCCCGGTCATCCGCGTCGGTGATGGCGGAGACTATTCGTTCCGTCTCGTCCAAGGCGGCCACTCTTCCTCCGTGGTCTCGCTGGAAGGGCGTTTCCCGGCTGGTCAGTTCAATCTGCCGGTCGCGGGCACCTTTAACCGTTCGAACGCCTCGCTGGCGCTAGCGGTCACGCATTTCATCACCGGTGGACTCGTCGCCGAGCCGCTGGCTCGCTGGCGCGGTATCCGTCGCCGCCAGGACGTCCTCTTCGAGCGTACGGGACTCCGCGTGCTCGCCGACTACGCGCACCACCCCACGGAGATCGCCGCGCTGCTCAAGTGGGTGCGCGAGACCCACGCTGGCCGACTTGTCGTTGTCTTCCAGCCGCACCGCCACACGCGCACGCGCCAGTATGCGCGTGAATTCCGCGATGCGCTCGCCGTCGCCGACCATGCCCTCGTGCTGCCGGTCTATTCCGCCGGGGAAGCGGCCGTCGAAGGCGGCGGCTCCGACGCCGTCGTCACCGGCTCCGCGCATCGTCTCGTCGAGGACCGTCGGGCGTTGCCTGCCATCCTGGATGAACTTTCGGCCGGCGCCGATACGGTCGTGGCCTTCGTGGGCGCGGGCGACATCGAACGCGACGCCGAAGCCTACGCTAAGGTGCTCCGCCGCCGGGGCGCCGACATCCTTTCGCTCGATCTCCCCGACCTCGTCTCCGGCCGCCTCTCGGCGGAGTGTGCCCTGCGCGCCAACGAACCGCTCGCCCGCCACACGACGCTCGGACTTGGCGGCGCCGCGCGCTGGTACGCCGAACCGGCGAACGTGGATGACATCGTCGCACTCCTGCGCGCCGCCGCGGAGCTCGACCTGCGTTGGTTCGCGCTCGGCCGCGGTTCCAATCTCGTCGTGCCCGACGAAGGTTACGACGGTCTTATCCTGCATCTCGACGCGGCCCATTGGGGCGCGGTCACCGACCTCGGTGAGGGCCGCTTCCGCGTCGGCGGCGGCACGCGCCTCAAGGAACTCTGCGGCTTCGCCGCCCGCGAAGGCTGGAAGGGCTTCGAGTTCCTTGAAGGCATCCCCGGCACGATCGGCGGCTCGCTGCGCATGAACGCTGGCGCGATGGGCGGCTGGATCTTCGACGTCGTGGAGTCCATCGAATGGCTTTCGCCGCAGGGTCGGGTGCGCGCTGCGCGTCGCGATAGTTTCGACGCCCTTTACCGCGACTGCCCGCAGCTGCACGGCTCGGTGGTGCTCTCCGCGGTGCTGCGCTCCGCCGGCCGCGACGAACCCGCGGCCATCCGCGCGCGCATGGACGACCTGGCCACGCAGCGCCGCGCCTCCCAGCCACGCGAGGCCAGCGCGGGCTGCGTGTTCAAGAATCCCGAAGGTGACAAGGCGGGCCGCCTCATCGACCTCAGCGGACTCAAGGGACGGGCCGTCGGACCGGTCTCCGTCTCGCCCACCCACGCTAACTTCCTCGTCAACGCCGGCGACGCCAAGGCTGCGGATTTCATCGAACTCATGCGCGCCGTCCGCGCCGAGGTGAAGTCTCGCCAAGGCGTCGAGCTCCAGCCGGAGATCGTCGCGCTCGGCCGCGAATGGAAGGAACTGCTATGACTTGGACTCCCGAAATTATCGTCCTCTGCGGCGGCCTCTCCTCCGAACGCGAAGTCTCGCTACGTTCCGGCCAGGCCGTCTCGTCGGTCCTGCCGGGCTCACGGCTCATCGAGCTCGAGGCCGATGCTTTGCCCGAGTGGCTCGATGGCGCCAAGCATGTCGTGCTGCCCGTCCTGCACGGCGGTTGGGGTGAGGACGGTCGCGCTCAGGCCGAGATGGAAGCCCGCGGTATCGCCTTCGCTGGTTGCTCGTCCGCCGCCAACCACCTCTGTATGGACAAGGTCGCCACCAAGCGCGCCATGCGCACGGCGGGGGTGCCGGCCATCCCTGAGGTCGCCTTCGCCGGCGCCGCCAAGCCCACGGCCGACGCGCTCGTGGCCGCCTTGGGTGAACACCTCGTCATCAAGCCCTCCGACCAAGGCAGCAGTGTCGGGCTCTACCTGTTGGAAGGGGTCGCCGCCGTGGCTCAGGCCTTGGCCGAGATTCCGGCTTCGGGCCAGTGGATGGCCGAGCGCCGTCTTCGCGGCCGCGAGATGTCCATCGGCCTCCTGGACGGACAACCGATGGGGCTCGTCGAGATCGTCGCCCTGACCGGGGTCTACGATTATAAGACCAAATACACCAAAGGGGCCTCGGAGTATCGCTTTCCTGCCGCCGTGGGTCCGGCACTGACCGCCGCCATCGGCGCGGCCGCCGCCCGACTTTTCGCCGCCTGCGGCTGCCGGGATTTCGCCCGTGCGGATGTCTTCCTTGAGCCTGACGGACAGTTCTATTTCCTCGAGATCAATACGATGCCTGGCATGACCGAAACTAGCCTGATGCCTAAGAGCGCTTCCTGCGTCGGCCTCGACTTTCCTTTGCTGGTTCGCCGTATGGCCGCTCCGGCCCTCGCGCGTGCTGCCCAAACCGTCCGACTCTGAACATGGGCCTCTTCGACAACCTTTTCCGTAAACGACGCGACGCCTTCATGGGCCAGGCCGATCGCGACTGGCGCGCGCTCGTGCCGCAGGACGTCAATCGCGTTCCCGAAGGCGAGATCGGCCGCAAGCGCGCCGTGCGTTCCAAACTGCCCACGGTCCTCGCGGTGGGCTTCTTCGTCGTCCTCGTCGGTATCCTCTGGTGGGCCGTCGACGAGTCCGTGACCGCCACGCCCGCCGCGGGCTCGCTCCGTTACAAGACCGATGGTTTCCTTTCCGCCGATTTCGTGAAGAAGATTGTCGCCAACGGCCCCGAAGGTTTCGCCCGCGACGTCCGTTCCATCAAGGCTGACCTCGAGGCGGATAATCAGGTCGTCGCCGCCGACGTCCGGCGCCGCAGCGACGGCACGCTCGATGTCGCATTGCGGGAACGCCTCGCGGTCGCCAAGGTCGTCTTGCAGCCCATCAAGGCCGGGTTGCAGGTCCGCCTTGTCGCTTCCGACGGACAGACCTTCGCCGGCGCCGGCTACCCTGAGCAGGCCGTCCGCAATCTCCCCGAGATCCTGCAATACCGCTCCACCGGCAGCGACGACAAGATGCTGATCGATGGCATCGAGATCGCCGCCCCGTTCCTGCTCGCCGTCCGCACGACCTACCCGAACCTTTATAAGCAGTGGTCCGCGGTCTCGCTGAGCGACTGCTTCGGCGCCCAGGAAGATTCGCCCGGCTCGAACCTGCGCATCATCGTGCGTCCCGGCTCGCAGCCGATGGACCGTCCCGCGCTCGTCGAGATCGTCTTCTCTACTGCCAACTGGCGCAACGAGCTCGCGCTACTCTCGCGCATCAACGTCGACGACATGCTCCGCCGCCCCGGCACGACCTCGCAGGCCTACGTGCTGAAGATGTCCATCCAGAACCGGACCAACGGCGCTTCGCCCGTACCCGAGCCCCGCCTGATACCCCTTAATCCCCGATGACTTCCAAGCCCCTTCCTTCCCTCATCGCCGTCATCGATGTCGGCACCCACAAGACCGCCAGCCTCCTCGGCCAGATTATCGACGGCAAGGCCCGCATGCTCAGCTTCAGCGAGCGCCGCACCGACGGCGTCGTGAAAGGCACCGTCACCGACCTCGAGAGGCTGACGCAGTGCGTGCATGAGGTCGTCAACGACATTGAGCGCGGTTCCGGCCGCGCGGTCGAGCAGGTCTACCTTTCGTTGTCTGGTCCCGCGGCCGAAGGCGAACGCGTGAAGGGCTTCGTCGCCGTGCCCGCGCACGACGGCAAGGTCACCGCCAAGGATGTCAGCGACGCAATTCAGTCCGCCAAGCGCCTCGAGCCGCCGGCGGGCCGCGCGACGATCCTCTACATGCGCCAGCCGACGATGCTGGACAACCGTCCGGTGAGCAATCCGGTGGGCATGGCGGGCAAGCGCCTCGAGGTGAATTTCTGGCGCGTGACGATGGAGGAGGGTAACATGCGCATGCGCGTGGGCATGGTGAACGGCATGAGCATCAAGGTCCGCGACTTCATCCTCGCCTCGCACGCCGCGGCCTGCGCGACCGCGAGCGACGCCGACAAACAGGGCGTGCTCGTCATCGACATGGGCGCGGGCACGACCGACTGGATCCTCTACTACAAGGAGCACATCCTCTGCGCGGGCTCGATCCCCGTGGGCGGCGAGCACCTGACCAACGACCTCAGCGTGGCGCTCCGCATCAGCCGCGAGACGGCCGAGGACCTGAAGCTCCGCTTCGGTTCCGCGATGCATCGGGAGAACGACGTCAACCAGACCATTTGGAAGGACGGCGACAAGGGCGTGGGCGACCAGCAGTTCAATCGCGGCACGATCACGCAGGTGCTCTCGCTCCGTTACCAGGAGACGATTGAGTTCGTCCGCAAGGACGTGCTCCGCCGCCTCGAGGCGATCTTCCCCGGCCACGCCGTCAAACTCGACCAGAACATGATTCCTTCCGGCGTCATCCTTACCGGCGGTTCCGCCAGCCTGGCTGACGCGGCCGAGGCGGTGCAGGTGGTGACGGGTCTCTCCGCCCGCGTGGGCATCCCGAACTTCGAGAACGAATCCCTCCGCAAGCCCGAGTATGCCGGCGTAGTGGGCCTCATGACCGCCGCGATCACGGATGCGCCGCCCCCGGTGCGTCGCCCGCGCGGCTTGCTCGACCAGCTCAAGGAGCTCTTCCGCCTCTAAGATGTCTACGCCCGCTTCCATCCTCCTGGTCGGCCTCGGTGGGGCAGGGTGCTCGATGGTCACACGCCTATCGGCGCAGCTGCCGGCCGAGATCGCCGTCGCATTGCTCGACACCGACGCACGTTCCCTGCCGGCTGGCACGGCCGCCACGTTGCAGCTCGGCCGGGCGCAGACGCGCGGTATGGGTACCGGCGGCGAAGCCGCGCTGGGTCTCGCTTCCGCCGAAACCGAAGAAGCCGCGCTCCGCCGCCTGTTCGCCGGCGTCCCCGTCGTGGTGCTCGTCACCGGTCTCGGTGGCGGCACGGGTAGCGGGGCTGCGTCCGTAGTCGCCGGCTTTGCGGCTGAGTGTGGTGCGACGGTCCTTTCTTTCGCGACCATGCCGTTCTCGCACGAAGGCGAACGCCGCATGCGTCAGGCCAATGACGCCACGGTCAAGCTGGGGCAGAAATGCCACGGCCTCGTCGTGGTGCATAACGATCTCCTGCTCCAGCAGGTCTCGCCCGACGCACCTCTATCTGAATCGTTCGCCGCGGCGGATAATTGGGTCGGCGGCGCGCTCCGGGGCCTGGCTTCGGCCTTCGCCCCCGGCGCCCTCATCGCGGTCGATCCAGCCGCGCTACGTTCGCTCCTCTCCACGCCCGGTTCGCCCACGCTCTTCGCCTTCGGTGTCGGGGAGGGCGAAGGCGCCGCGATGAAGGCAGCGCGCGCGGCCTGCGATTGTCCGCTTGCGCACGCACCCGGCGCGGTTGCCAAGGTCGCCTCGCTTTTCGTCACCGTGGCCGGTGGCTCCGCCATGACCTCGACCGAGGCCTTCGAGGCCGTCGCCGCGGTCCGCACGCGTTTCGGCGGCGAGACCTCCACGGTCCTCTGCGCACGCATCGAGCCTTCGCTCGGCGACCGGATCGAAGTTTCGGTGCTCGGCGCATCGCTGCCCGCGCCGAAGGCGCCGGCCAAGCCTAAGAAGGGCGCCAAGGCGGAGGATCCCGCGCAGCCAATCTTCGAGTTCGCGACAGAGGAATCGATGCGTCGTGGTTTGTTCGGCGGCACGCCGATGACCTTCATCGACGGACAGGACGTGGACGTGCCGGCCTATATCCGTAAGGCCGTGCGCCTGCCGCCGGCGCCCTAATTCACGCTTCCCGGTTGCGCCCCGCCCGGGTCCGCCTACGTTCGGCCCATGCCCGTGTTCGACGTCGCCGCTCTCCGCAAGGACTTCCCGATTCTGGGTCGTTCCGTGCGCGGCCGTCCGCTGACCTACCTCGATAACGCGGCGACTTCTCAGAAGCCGCTGGCGGTCATCCAGGCCCTCGAACGCTACTACTCCGAGCAGAATGCCAACGTCCATCGCGGCGTCCACCTCCTGAGCGAGGAGGCTACCACCGCCTACGAGGCCGCCCGCGCCTCGGTCGCGAAGTTCCTCGGCCTCAAGGATACCCGTGGCTGCGTCTTCGTGCGCGGCGCCACCGAGGGTATCAACCTCGTCGCCGAATGCTGGGGCCGTTCGAACCTCAAGGCCGGGGACGAGATCCTGCTCACCCACCTCGAGCACCATGCGAACATCGTGCCGTGGCAGGTGATCGCCGAGCGCACCGGGGCCAAGGTCGTGGTCACGCCCGTCACGCCGCGCGGAGAAGTCGACCTCATCGCTTTCAAGGGCCTGCTTTCGTCCCGGACCAAGGTCGTCGCTTTCGCGCATGTTTCCAACGCCCTCGGCACGGTCAATCCCGCCGCCGAGATGACCCGTCTCGCCAAGGCCGCCGGCGCCCTCGTGCTCATCGACGGCTGCCAGTCCGCCGCGCACTTCAAGATCGACGTCTCGGCGCTTGGTTGCGACTTCTACACCTTCTCCGGACATAAGACCTTTGGTCCGACTGGTATCGGCGTGCTCTGGGGTCGCCCGGAGCTGCTCGACGCCATGCCGCCGTACCAGTTCGGCGGCGACATGATCCGCAAGGTCGACTTCGCCGGCACCACTTTCCGTGAAGCCCCGGAGCGTTTCGAGGCGGGTACGCCGGATATCTCCGGTGCCATCGCCCTCGGCGTCGCGCTGGAATACATCATGCCCATCCAGGCCGCCGCGCATGCGCATGAGCAGGTCCTGCTCGCGGCCGCGACCGAGCGCCTCAAGGCCATCAAGGGCCTGACCATCGTGGGCGAAGCGCCCGAAAAGGTCGCCGTGATCTCTTTCAATATCGAAGGCGGGCACCCGCATGACATCGGCACGTTGCTCGATGCGGACGGTATCGCCATCCGCACTGGTCACCATTGCTGCATGCCGCTCATGAAGCATTACGGCCTCAGCGGCACCGCCCGCGCCTCGTTCGCGTTCTACAACACCCTCGAGGAAGTCGACCGCCTGGCCGTCTCGCTCGAGAAGGCACGGAAGATGATGGCCTGAGGTCGTACACCTCACCCAAAGAAAAAGGCCCCGGAAGGGGCCTTTTTCTTGAACAGGACGGACGGCTTACTTCTTGCGAGGCTTCGCCGGAGCCGTGGCGCCGGAGGCGGAAGCAGCAGCGCGGGCGCCCTTGACGGACTCGGTCCCTTCGTTCGGGTCTTCGTCTTCGTTGAGGACGTCGGCGCGCTTGATGGCGACGAGGGCGGCGGAGACGTTGTCGGTGGTCTTCTTGCGATTGTTGGTCTGCAGGGCGTTGACGGCTTCCTGGATGAGGATGATGGCCGACTTCTCCTGCTTGATGATCTCATCATGGTCTTCCTTTACGTGACGGGGGCGGGAGGAGGTCGGTTTGCGGGGGCCAGCGCTACCGCGAGGGCCTTTGGGCTCCTTGGATTCACGCGGGTGGATTTCCTGTTCTTCCATGTCTTCCGCGACGGAGAGATCCTTGATGGCTTCCTTGAGGTCGGCGACGGTCGGAGCGGTCTCGGCGATCTCGAGGAGCTTGATGGCCTGATCGAGGAGGGTGTCTTCGCGTTCGTCCCATTCGTCGACGACGCCGAAGTCGCCGCCGGGTCCGGACGGACCGGGGCCGGTGGGGCCCTTTCCGCCTCCTCCGAGGATGTGTGCGGTCGGATCGGTATCGCTGGCGGCAGCCGCGAAGGCAGGGACGGACAGGCCGATGGCGAGGAGAGCCAGGGTGAGCTTGGGGTTCATAGGAATAATAGTGGATGGGCCTTCCGTATGGTCAACCTGCGTTCCCAAGTTCGGCGTAGGGCTCATGCCTCAGGCTAGTTTGGGTTCGGCCGAGGCCATCGAACGACGCAGAATATCGAGGATTCCTTGGACTTCCCAGTTCCGGGCGGACCCAGCGAGGCCGAGTAAGGCGCGGGCCTCGTGGATGTCGTCGGGGTGGTGTCCGGGAGGCCAATCGAGCCAGCTGCGGTCCAGCACGTGCCGATGATCCTGCAGGAGGGGTAGGAGCGCGTTCACGCATAAGGTGTCGGCCCGCCCGTCGGAGAGCAGGCAGGCGAAGACGTCGTCGATGAGTCGACGGCGTGCGGAGACGAGTGGCGAAGCGGGCAGGGCGAGCGCCCACTCGCGGAGGTGCGCGCGCCAATCGGGACGGCGGCGATAGAGTTCGAGGTATTGGCCGAGCCGGCGATGCGGGTGGCCGGCGGGACGCAGCCCGCGCAGGCGCCAACGCCCGCACTTCTCCATGTAGAGCGCATCGAGGCCGAGGATGAGCATCTGTTCCGGCGAATGGCTCCGGGCCAGTTCCGACATCGGAGCGCGGTTGCCACCTAGGCCGAGCGACTCCACGAAGAGTTCATGGCAGGCGGCATCCCAGCCGACTTCCTTGATGCGGGCGCGAGCGTGCTTGGTCTTATTACGGAAACGTTCGAGTGCGCGGCGTTT
Source organism: Verrucomicrobiota bacterium (assembly GCA_026397955.1). Classification (GTDB taxonomy): domain Bacteria; phylum Verrucomicrobiota; class Verrucomicrobiia; order Opitutales; family UBA953; genus UBA953. Next base: position 28,155 of record JAPLTV010000049.1, read on the forward strand.
CAGTCCCAGCGCAAGATTCGGTTCCGCCGCGAGTACACGCTTCGCGACTTCGCCCGATCGGCCGCGAAGTTCGAGGAGCGCGTCTTCTTCGGCGAGGTCTTCGAGGTCACGCGGTAGGTAAGGCAGCAGCACCACTGTCTCTGGGTGATGGCCGGCGAGCGTCGACACGTCTTTCGTGCCTGGGAGCAGCACCGCATGGAGGATCACCCCGCCGAAGTGCGGATCGCGGTCGTGGCCGTGCGCATTCCAGTCGGCACAGCGCAGGTGGATTTCGATGTCGCCGCGGAGGCGTTTGCCGTCGACCAGGATCTCCGCGCCCAAGAAGTCGGGGCC